>JAYUZB010000192.1:0-24697 GCA_043752185.1 Chitinophagaceae bacterium | reverse complement strand
ATATTGCGGCGAAGGTAAGCAGGCACCGTTTCAAACTCATTGTTAGGGTCGGCTGCGTTAATGTTGAACGACAGGTTACGCAGTTTTGCAATCCGATCTATCGCCCTGCGCCGAAGTTCCTCTGCTTCGTCCTGCATGGCAGGTTCCTCAACATCGGAAATCATGATGGGCTGAGTCTTTTGTACATGTTGCTCTTCCTCCGCCGCTTGATGGTGTTTAACCACCAGCTGCATTTCAATTACAGGTTCGTCTTCCTGTTCATTTTCCTGCACTGGCAGTAGCTCATCAGTCGAATTGGATTCTGATTTAGGCTGCTCCTCCACATAAATTTGTGCAGGTTTAGCCAAATACCCTCCAGACGAAGGAGGGGTGCTAGCATCTTTATTAATTACGGTAATTTCTTTTTGAACTTTTGCTGGTTTGTCAACGGGAGGAGGACTTTGTGGAATATCAAATTCTATAATTGGAATTTGATCTGAAGCCGAAGATATTTCAAAAAACACAGGAACTTCATCCAATTTATCCCCAGTAATTTTACTTGGTAATTCCACTACAGTAATTTCTTCAGATGCTTCTTTCAATGTTGGCATAAATTCATCTTCAACCGCCTGCATTACCATTGGTTCAGTAATTTCTGCTATTTGTTCTTCTTCATCTTTCTCATCAAATTGCAAAACGGGTTGTTGCATTTGTTTGGCAACCGGAGCTGTTTCCTTTACAGGCATTTCCAGTGTCATCATTATTTTCTCATCCTTTTGTTCAGCTTTTGTTTCAGTTTTTTTCTCAAAAGGATCTTTGTGATCGAAGCCGGTTGCAATTAAAGTAATACTAATCTTTCCACCCAAACTGTTATCATAACCCAAACCTAAAATCACATCTGTGCCTTCGCCAGCCTGGCTCAATAAATAATTCTGAATAATTTCCACTTCATCCATAGTAAACTCATGTTCGCCTTCAGATGAATTGATGTTGATCAATATCCATTTTGCTCCACATATATCATTATCATTAAGCAGCGGTGAGTTGATGGCATTTTCAATAGCCAGCTGTGCCCTGTTCTCTCCTTCTTCTGCAGCACTTCCTAAAATTGCAACACCCCCGTTTGTCATTACGGTACATACATCCGCAAAATCCACATTAATCTGGCCGGTACTGTTAATTACATCGGTTATACATTTTGCAGCTGTTGCCAACACATTATCTGCTTTTGCAAATGCTTCTTTCATTTTTAAATTACCAAACTGGTGGCGCAGTTTATCATTGCTTATTACCAATAAAGTGTCAACATGATTTTTTAACAGCATCACACCTTCTTCTGCCTGTGCAATTCTTTTTTTGCCTTCGTATGCAAATGGCGTGGTAACAATACCCACAGTAAGTATGCCCAGATCTTTACAAATTTTTGCAAGTATGGGTGCACCACCGGTTCCGGTACCACCACCCATACCGGCAGTAATGAAAGCCATTTTGGTATTCACTTCCAGAATCCGTTTTATTTCTTCCAGGCTTTCTTCTGTAGCCTGGCGGCCAATTGCAGGATTAGCACCGGCACCAAGGCCCTGTGTTAAATGTGGCCCCAGCTGAATTTTATTGGGCACTTTGCTTAGTGCAATAGCCTGTGCATCTGTATTGCAGATGATAAAATTCACACCTTCGATATTTTGCGAAAACATGTGGTTTACCGCATTGCTTCCGCCACCACCCACACCAATTACCTTGATGATGGAGGATTGATCTTTAGGCAAATCAAAATGTATCATAGTTTTTTTTTAGTAACGCCGACATTTTACAACGCTGCGTTTATTAGTTAATGGGTTAGTATGGCCTCACCCCAACCCCTCTCCAAAAGAGAGGGAACTGGTATTTGGCAGTTTTTTATTTCAAAATATTTTTTTTTGTTACCGGCTTTAAGTTCTTTGGTCATCATCGTTGTGTCACTCACTTGTACTGTTGTTTCTTTATTCAGCGTTAATTGTGTTTTGTAAATCTTCGCTCATATCTTCTCCATGGTTCCCCCTTCAGGGGGCGGAGGAGGTATGAGGTCACAACTTCGCATCCTCCTCTTCCTTAAACAAATCAATCAAACCATTCTTAAATCCATCCATAAAATTCTTCAATGATTTGCGTTGCTTCACTTTTACCGGGCCATTTTCATCAACCACATCTAAAGTTTCATCAACCGGCTGCTGTTGCAAAGAACCAGGAATTTCAACTCTCTTAAACTGCTCTTCAAATTGCTTGTTCTTATTTTCATAATCATTATAACCTTTCAATATTAAACCAATACAGGTGCTGTACATAGGTTTGGCCAGTTCTTCAATATGGCCGCCGGCTAAATGTTCGTTAGGGTATCCAATTCTTGCATTCAACCCGGTAACATATTCAGTTAACTGAATTAAATGTTTCAGTTGAGATCCTCCACCAGTCAATATTACACCGCCGTTCAATAATCTTGTATCCAAACCAACCTGCTTTAAATGGTAGGTTACAAAATCCATGATCTCACTCATACGAGCCTGGATGATACTGGCAAGATTCTTAACTGAAATTTCTTTTGGAGCCATACCACGTAAACCCGGAATGGTAATAAATGCATTTGCTTTTGCTTCATCACTCAAGGCACTGCCAAACTGAATTTTCATTTGCTCGGCCTGTGTTTTTAAAACGCCCAAACCGTTTTTAATATCGTTGGTAATATTCTCACCACCAAAAGGAATGACTGCGGTATGTTTTAAAATACCTTCATAAAAAACGGCAAGATCTGTAGTGCCGCCACCTATATCAACAATGGCGACACCTGCTTCAAGATCCTGATCGCACATTACTGCGGCTGCAGAGGCAAGTGGTTGCAGAACTAAGTCTTTTGTTATTAAGCCGGCTTTATCAACACTGCGGTTAATATTTCTGATTGCATTTTTATCACCGGTGATGATATGAAAATTAGCGCCCACTTTTACACCGCTGTAACCAATGGGGTTTGGAATATTCTGAAAATTATCTACCGTAAATTCCTGCGGTATCACATCAATGATCTGATCACCGGCAGGGATGTATGTGCGATACTGATCAGCAACCAACTTGTCAATCTCTTCCTGCCTAATCTCTTCTTCTATACTCTGGCGAACAATATCACCACGGGTTTGCAAACTCTTTATATGATGGCCGGCAATGCCAACATACACTTCGCCGATCTCCAGGTTTGGATTGGAATCGTAGCAGTTTTTTAAAGCCATTTCTATGGCTTTAATGGTTTGATCGATGTTCAACACCATCCCGTGTTGTACACCATTACTGTTAGCACGGCCAAAGCCTAGTATTTCCAGCTTGCCGTACTCATTTTTACGTCCGGCTATGGCAGCAATTTTGGTTGTGCCAATATCCAGACCTACGATGATGGGTTGTTCCTGATTCATATTTGTTTGTTTTGTTTACCCCTAACCCCTAAAGTGGGACAAGGATGTTTGTTTATGATTGTGTTTGTATTTTAAGTAATTATTTTTTCATTCATTATTGTTTTCCCCTTCGCTTTTTACCCCTTTAGGGGATAGGGGCATAGTCGTTTTTATTTTTCATTACGGCTTTTGGCTTTGTTGCCGGTTTCTTTATCACAGTTGGTTTTTGCAACGGCTTTATAATTGGTTTTTGCACCGGCTTTGCTACAACAGGTTTTGCATTGTTTGTTACAGGCGATGTGTTTTGCACTGCCGGTTGATTTGGTGTTTCATTTACCGCTGCTGGTTCATAACTGTCATCACGCTGAATAGACTGCTGGATCATAGTGCTGTCGGCAGTATTACGGATATTATCCGGCTGAATAATTTGCTGCAACGAATCCTCTGCCTGTTGCTTTGCCCGCTCTGCAATAAACTTCATGATCTGTAAAGTTCTTAAAGAATCGGCCGCAACATCTTCTGCTCCTTTTCTTTTTGCCACTACCTGGTTTTTGTATTGCACATTAATTACACTGTACTTATTCCAACCCGCTTTAACCATTACTTCTTTGTAAAAAAGTTTGAGCTTTTGCAGTTTAGTATCAACATCTGTTGCATCGCCAAAAACAATCAACTGGTTACCAATCTTCGGTATCATTTCAAACAGTCTCTGCGGGGTTATATCTATCTGGTCTATCATTGCCATACTAAATGAATCTTTTTGCACAGCAAGGCTGATCGCTTTTATATCCCCCAGTAAATTGCTGTCGGCCTTTGCCAGTATTTTTTTATCCGACGGAAAATTGGTGAACACTGGTAACCTTGCCGAAAATTTTTCACTCAATGGCAACATCGCCAGCTCGTCATCAATATAAAAAGTCGTACCGGTTGATGTAAACACCCTCGCTATCGGTTCTCTCTCCTGTACAGTAACCTGTAGTATTTCATTATTATCAAAGAACAGTTCAGCCGATTTTATCCAAACATTTTTTTTAAGTTCCGTCTCCAGTTTTTTTAAGTTGAATGAACCAATGGTTTTACCAACCGGGTTTGTTTTTTCAATGGCAGTTATAGTGTTTAAAATATCTTTTTTATCAACAAAAAAATTATTACTTACACCATGTATATTTATTTCGATGCTTTTGCAATGCTTTGCCGGTTTACTTTTAATGGCAGCAACCAGTAAAAAAACCGTGGCTCCGCCCAAGGCAATCCAAAAAGTTGCCAGCAAGATGCTTTTAAAACTGTATCGTTTTTTATTTTCCATTCCGTTTTAACCGCTGTCGGGGTTTACAACCGCCGACAGGGTTATTTAGTTTCCAAACTTATTATTCAATACCTTTTTTATTGGTTCAACCAGTGTATCAATATCACCTGCGCCGGCTGTGATCAGTAATTCTATTTTATTATCCTTTACCCATTCCAGCACTGCTGCTTTATCCAGCACCTGTTTGTTATTAATCTTCATTTTATGTAAGATCATTTCGCTGTTCACACCTTCCATCGGTAATTCTCTTGCCGGATAAATGGGTAACAAAATCACTTCGTCTGCCAGGTCAAGTGTTTCGGCAAAGCCATCAGCAAAATCATTTGTGCGGCTGTACAGATGCGGCTGAAAAATCACAGTACATTTAACTTCCGGAAACAAATCTTTTGCACCTGTTAACAATGCCCTCAATTCTTCGGGATGATGTGCATAATCATCTACCATCACCTGCTCATCATTCTTTATAATATATTCAAACCTTCTTTTTACTCCTTTAAATGCTGCAACCGCCTTCCGTATTTTATCATTATCAATTTGCAGGTAATGTGCCACTGCAATGGCTGCAATCATATTTTCAATATTGTGCAGGCCTCCCATATTCAGCACAACATCTTTTATTTCCCAATACTGCATCATCACATCAAACTGGTAACTGCCTCTTATCATTTTTATATTAGCTGTATACACACTTGCATTTTCGTTTTGCAAATGAAAAGTAAGGTGCTCAGTTGCTTTCAGATCATCGGTTCTCTTTAATCCGTATTTGCTCAGCAATAAACCACCTGGTTTTATCCTGGCAGAAAAATCGATGAACGCCTGTTCCATATTTTGGGCAGTGCCATAAATATCCAGGTGATCAGGATCCATACTGCTGATGATGGCAACATCCGGACTTAATTTCAAAAAACTTCTGTCGTACTCATCGGCTTCCACCACACTTACATTTTTTTTGCTGGCCCAAAAATTAGAATTGTAGTTGACAGCAATGCCACCTAAAAATGCATTGCAGCCATAACCACTGTGGCGCAGTATATGTGCCACCATGGTGCTGGTAGTTGTTTTACCATGTGTACCGGCAATACATATATTATACGTGCTGTTTGTTATAGCACCCAACACTTCGCTGCGCTTTACCAGGTTGTACTTATTTTCTAAAAAATAATTCAACTCTTTGTGGTCTTTTGGAACAGCCGGTGTATATATCACCAATTCAGCCGCCTTGTCAATGAACTCAATATTATCTTCGTAATGAATTTTTATTCCTTCTGCAGAAAGCTTCTTTGTAAGAACCGTTTCTGTTTTATCATAGCCTGAAACAATAACATTGATAGAGCTAAAGTAACGGGCTAATGCACTCATGCCAATACCTCCAATTCCAATAAAATAAACTCGCTTTATATTTTTTATTTCAATCACCTTTTTATATCACCCCTCCGGGGTTTCGTGTTAAACTGTTTAAATACTATAATAATTCCATTCCTCCGGGATTATCTAAATACTTTTCAAAATTTCAGTTGCTATAATTTCGTCAGCATTGGTTATAGCTAGTTTGCTGATATTGCTTTTTAATGCTTCTTGTTTATTTTCATCCTTTGCCAGTGCAATGATAGCTGGAACCAATAATGCTAACGCCTCTCTGTCTTTTATCATTATGCCTGCATTTTTATTAACTAAATTTTGTGCATTCACCGTTTGATGGTCTTCGGCTGCAAAAGGAAACGGAACAAAAATCACGGCTTTCTTCATCACACATAATTCAGCAATGGCCATGGCTCCACTTCTGCTTATTACCAGGTCGGCAGCGGCATACGCAAATTCCATCTGTGTAATAAAATCATTTGCCCAGATGCCTGGTTTTCCTTTTGTTGTATGCTTTGCTTTTTCAACATAAGGCTTACCGGTTTGCCAGATCAGTTGCAGGTTGTTTTGTTCAAACAAATCCAGGTTTGCATCCAATGCCTCATTAATACTTTTTGCACCCAGACTTCCACCAACCGACAACACAGTTTTTTTTGCAGGATCTAATCCAAAAAAACTTATACCTTCCTCTCTGCTCACTGTACTTTTTGAAATACTTGTTCTTACAGGATTCCCACTTATCAGTATTTTATTTGCCGGAAAGAATTTTTCCATCCCATCACTGGCAACAAAAACTTTGGTTGCTTTTTGTCCCAGCAAAATATTCACCTTCCCTGCAAATGAATTACTCTCATGAATGAAGAAAGGAATTCCTTTTGCCTGTGCCAAACGCAACACCGGGTAGCTTGAGTAACCTCCCACGCCAATCACTGCTGTTGGTTTAAAATTTTTAAATATCTTCCTTACCTGTAAAAAACTTTTGATCAGCTTAAATGGTAATCCAATATTTTTTATCAAAGAACTTCTGTTAAAGCCCGCTATATCCAATCCTTCAATGTTAAATCCTGCCTGCGGTATTTTTTCCATTTCCATTTTTCCTTTGGCACCTACAAACAAAATTTCAGTTTGTGGTTCCAGTTTTAAAATGGCATTCGCTATTGCAATTGCCGGAAAAATATGTCCGCCTGTTCCGCCACCTGCTATAATTATTCTATGTTTTGCTTCCATGCTTTAATTATACATTTTTATTCCTGCTTCATAATCTTACCCTCAACAGCTGTTTCTTTAGCAGGCATGGCCGCACCTTCAAGCTGCTCCACATTTCTTGCCACACTTAAAATAATTCCAATTGATAAGCAGGTGAATAAAAAACTGCTGCCACCCATGCTTACCAGTGGTAATGTAACACCGGTGTTTGGAAAAATATTTACATTAACACCCATGTTGGCTATTGCCTGTATCACCAGCATAAAACTTAATGCCAGCGCCAGGAAAGCGCCAAATGCATACGGGCATTTTCGGTACAACCTGATACAGCGATACAAAAACAACAAATAAATAAACACCATAAAAGTGCCACCAAGTAATCCATACTCTTCCAGAATAATTGCAAAAATGAAATCGCTGTAAGAGTGGGGTAAAAAATTACGTGCCTGGCTGTTACCCGGACCAAGACCAAACCAGCTGCCTTTTGCAATAGCAATTTTTGCCTGGTTTATCTGAAACAGTTTTTCATTAGCATCTTCCTTATTGCTGTACATAAAAGTTTGTATACGGCTGATCCATGTAGGAACACGACCAACAGAAAAAATTGCCGGAATATCTTTTGCACGATGTTCTGTTTTATCATACGTACTTACTGCAACAGAAAATAAAATAATTACAGGTATTGATATGATGCCAATTGTGAGTAAAATATGTTTTGTACTAACTCTTCCGATGAACATGATCAGAATACTGGTACCGCCAATAAGTAATGCGGTTGAAAGATTTGCCGGCATGATGAACAAACAAGTGATAGCAACCGGAATAATGATCGGCAAAAACCCTTTTTTAAAATCTTTAATTACTGCCTGTTTACGGCTTAGCTGCCTGCTTAAATACATGAACAGCGAAAGCTTTGCAAGATCCGATGTTTGAAAAGTCATGTTGATGACAGGCAATTTTATCCAGCGTGTGCCGGCATTTAATGTCTGGCCAAAAAACAATGTATAGATCAGTAACAAAACAGAAACAATAAATAACGGCAAAGCTATTCTTGAATAAATGGTATAATTAACCCGGTGTGCAAAATAAATGATCAACACACCCAGTATTATAAAACCAAACTGTTTGAACAAATAACTCTCGGTACTGCGACTGTATTTATACGCCAACGAACCGGTACTACTGTATACTACCAGTAAACTTACCAGTGTAAGAATAATTACAATGCCCCAAATAACACGGTCGCCCTTGGTTTTGCTTACCAGGTTGCCACCCATGTTACTAAGGTTGGGTGTAAAGAATGATCGTATGTTTATTTCGTCTGCCATGAAGCCTCACCCCAACCCCTCTCCAAAAGAGAGGGAGACCGGGCATTTATTATTTTATCAACTTTTGTAATTAAGCATTTCAACTTTTATTTTTCTATTCAACATTTTAATCTCATCTATTGCAACGTTCTTCGCACTTACCTTCGAGTTCCCTCTCCTTTGGAGAGGGGTTGAGGTGAGGCTTTCACAATTCCTTCACCGCCTGCTTAAACTGATTGCCACGATCTTCATAATTTTTAAACAGATCAAAACTTGCACAGGCCGGGCTTAATAAAACCACATCGCCTTTGCTGGCAAAATGAAATGCCGACTGCACTGCATCCTTCGCATTTTCTGTATTCACCATCAGCGGCACCATATCACCAAATGCTTCATGAATTTTCCTGTTCTCGGTTCCCATACAAACAATGGCTTTCACTTTTTCCTTTACCAAATCAGTTAATAAAGAATAATCATTGCCCTTATCTACGCCACCTAAAATAAGTATCACCGGTTTTTCCATACTCTCCAAAGCAAACCAGGTGCTGTTTACGTTGGTTGCTTTGCTATCGTTAATAAATTCTACATTCTTAATTGTTGCCACTGTTTCCATCCGGTGTTCCAGGCTTTCAAAAGTCTGTAAGGCTTCTCTTATTTTTTCCTTGCGGATGTCAACCGCAGCTGCTGCAAGCCCTGCTGCCATACTGTTGTATTGATTGTGTTTTCCCTTTATGGCAAAATCTTCAATACTCATCTGCATCTCTTCGTTTTTCCATTTTAAGTGCATTTTTGCGTTTTGCAAATAGGCACCTTGGGGCAGTTGTTTACTCATAGTAATGGGGGCTAGTGTTGATTTAATTGGATAATTGTTTATTGTTTTCACAGTTACTGCATCATCGAGATTATAAATAAAAACATCTTCATGCTGTTGATTCATGGCTACCCGGTACTTACTGCTTATATAGTTTTCAAATTTGTAATCGTATCTGTCTAAATGATCTTCAGTAATATTCGTTAGCACCGCTACATCGGGCCTGAATGTTTTTATATCATCCAGCTGAAAAGAACTTATTTCGGCCACATATAATTTCTTTGGCTCTACAGCAACCTGCTTAGCAAACGAAAAACCGATATTGCCTACCATGGCGCAATCTGCACCGGCTGTTTTGCAGATGTGGTAAGTCAATGCCGTTGTTGTTGTTTTTCCATTGCTGCCGGTAATGGCGATGATTTTGCTGCTGCCTTTGTAGCGGTATGCAAATTCAATTTCGCTGATCACATCAATACCATTGGCCCTGATTTGTTTTACCAGTTCGTTTTTTTCAGGTATGCCAGGGCTCTTCATCACTTCATCTGCATTTAAAATTCTTTGGATTGAATGTTGTCCTTCTTCAAACTCAATTGCATATTCCATTAATTCATTTCGATAATTGTCTTTTATGGGCCCACCATCACTTACAAATACATCATACCCCTGCTGCTTTGCCAGCAAAGCAGTACCTATACCACTTTCACCTGCACCTAATATGACTAATTTTTTTTTCATTCAATAAAATAATACTCTTACTTCTTTAGTGAAGTAAAAAATGGTTCTTCAACAGCATAGAATTTAATGGTTCACTTATTGGTCAATTCATCCAAGACTTCTTAAAAAATGGTTCTTCAACAGCATAGAATTTAACAGGTCAGTTTTCAGTCAGACTGGCTTTTATTGCTTTACAAGGGATATTGGATAGATTGAAAAACTTAGCATCGCACATTTTGTGAAATACCAGTTTGGTTTTTCAAAACTTTTTTATCGCAGTTTCAGCGTTACAATTGCTAAAACCACACTTAATATTGTTATGATCCAAAAACGAACTGCTATTTTACTTTCGTGATAACCCAGCTTCTGGTAATGATGATGCAGCGGGCTCATTAAAAAAACACGCCGCCCCTCGCCATACTTTCGCCTGGTGTATTTAAAATATCCTACCTGTATCATCACACTTAAATTCTCAACCAAAAACACAAAACAGAAAATGGGTATCAGTAATTCTTTACGAACAATAATTGCCAGTGCTGCAATGATGCCGCCCAATGCCAGGCTGCCCGTATCGCCCATAAAAACCTGCGCCGGGTAAGCATTGTACCACAGGAAGCCGATACATGCCCCAACAAATGCTGCAATAAAAATGGATAGTTCGCCCAGGTTGGGTATGTACATAATATTGAGATACTCGGCAAATTTTATATTGCCGCTAACGTATGCAAATACGCCCAGGCAAATACCAATGATGGCGCTTACACCCGTTGCCAGGCCATCCAATCCATCTGTAATATTGGCTCCATTACTTACCGCAGTTACAATAAGAATTACGATGATGATGTACAGAATATATGCATAGCCTTCCCAGCTCTTAGGTAAAAGTTTTGCATAATTAAACTCGTGATTTTTTACAAATGGAATGGTTGTAATAATTGATTTTGCATCTGTGAATACTCTTTTCTTTCCATCTATAACTACCGTATCATACTTTATCTTTTTATTACCCACAGCTTGTGTAACAGTTTCAGTTGATTTTATTACTTCTCTTTTTACTACCACGCTTGGTGTAAAATAAAGTGTAGCACCTACAATTATTCCCAACATCACTTGTCCAAAAATTTTAAACCTGCCTGCCAAACCATCGCTATCGCTTTTCTTATAGGCATCGCCTTTTGCCTGTGCAATTCTTTTGGCTCTTATTTTCAGGTAGTCATCAATAAAACCAATTGTGCCCAACCAAACAGTACACAGTAACATCAGGCGGATGTACACTTTATCGAGGTTGGCCAACAAGAGCGTTGGTATTAAAATAGCCAGCAGAATAATTATTCCACCCATGGTTGGTGTTCCTTTCTTTTCATTTTGCCCGGCTAATCCAAGGTCACGTACCGATTCTCCTAATTGTTTTTTCTGCAGAAACTTAATCAGCTTTTTACCGTACACTGTTGTTATCACCAAACTCAATATCATGGCCAGCAACACCCTGAAGGTGATGAATTGAAAAAGATTGATACCCGGGAACCGGAAACCTTCTTTAGCAAGCCAATCAAAAATGTGATACAACATATATTCAGTTTGCAGTTGGCAGTTTGCAGTTAGCAGCCCGGCTAATGCCAACTGCAAACTATTTTCTGCCAACTTGTTTTACTTTTCTAACAGTTCAAACATTTCATTCAAAATCTTCTTATCGTCAAAATCATACTTCACTCCTTTTATATCCTGGTATTTTTCATGCCCTTTACCGGCTATTAAAACAATATCATCATTACCAGCCAGGCTCACCGCTGTTTTAATGGCTTCTTTCCTGTCGGCAATAGAAATAACTTTTTTTTTTGCTGCCGCATTAACACCTGCCTGCATGTCTTTTATAATTTCCAGCGGATCTTCACTTCGTGGATTATCAGAAGTAAGGATTACTTTATCACTATACTCACATGCTACTTCGGCCATCACCGGGCGTTTGGTTTTATCCCTATCGCCGCCACAACCAACAACGGTTATAACCTGCTCATTACCCTGCCTTAAATTTTTTATGGTTGCCAGCACATTTAATAATGCATCGGGCGTATGGGCATAATCAACAATGCCTTTTACTTTTTCTTTTTTACTCACCATATAATCAAATCTTCCTTCTGCTCCATCCAAACTGCTTAATACTTGTAGTACATTATCTTTTTCTTCTCCCAAACAAACAGCAGTACCATACACTGCCAGTAAGTTGTATGCATTAAATTCCCCAATGAGCCTGAAGTAAACTTCCTTTTCATTCACCGTCATGTGCAAACCTTCAAGGCTGTTATCCAAAATCTTTCCTTTAAAATCAGCCATGGTTTTAAGGCTGTAGAAATATTTTTTTGCATTCGTATTCTGTAGCATCACCGCACCACGTTTATCATCTGCATTGCTGATGGCGAATGCGGTTGAAGGCAGTTTATCGAACCATGATTTTTTTACCCTGATGTATTCATCAAATGTTTTATGATAATCAAGATGATCGTGTGTGATATTGCTGAACAATGCAGCAGCAAACTGCAATCCTGTTATCCTGCCCTGGTGAATGGCGTGACTGCTGCATTCCATAAAAACATAGGCACAACCTTCATCAACCATCTGCTTTAATAAAGCATTTATAGTAACTGCATCAGGTGTGGTATGTGTGGCTTCAATTATTTTTTCGCCAATCTGGTTTTGCACGGTGCTAACCAATCCACATTTATAACCCATTGCTGTAAAGAGTTTCCACAATAATGTTACAATCGTTGTTTTACCATTTGTGCCGGTAACACCTACCAGTTTTAATTTCAAAGAAGGTTCGCCGTAAAAATTATGGCTCATGTAACCCACCGCCTCGGCGGCGCTATCAACCTGCACATAAGTAACTGCTTCATTAATTTCCGAAGGCAATGCTTCGCAAATAATTGCTGTGGCTCCTTTTTCTATAGCACTTGCAATAAATTCATCTCCGTTAGTTTTAGTGCCTTTTAATGGAATAAAGCAAGAGAAAGGTTTTACATTCCGTGAATCGATGTGCAAACCATTTATTTCAATATTGGTATTACCCTTTACAGAGCGAATAGAAACTTTATATAGTATATCCTGCAGTATCAATTCAGTATTAAAGCAATGTTTTGGTTTTTATTAAAATTTGTTCCAACTGCCAAAGACTGGTTCATTACCCTGCCCCTTCCGTTAGCGGTAACTCTCAGTCCCATATTTTCCAGTAAATACACCGCATCTTTCAAACCCATTCCGACAACGTTAGGGGTTACAGAACCGGATGTTGAATTAGAAACAGGCGGTGTATTTAGTATTCCTGAATTATTTTTTATTTGTGCTGATCTCCAGTAACCCGAAGTGCCCGAATCGGTATAAGCAAGATTTAAGGAAGTGAAGATTGAACTCAGTTCGCTTTTCATTCCAAAATAATTATACAGGTTACTGTCGGCTTTATTTTCAGTAATATATTTTTTTGTGCTGAGGTAGCTCCCGTAAAGACGATCACTTATCTCTTTAAATACGGTACCGGATACATCTGCCCCATATATTTTTTTGGATTCCCTGCTGTTTTGAATTACAACAGCCACTGTATATTTTGGCTGGCCGGCCGGAAAATAACCAATAAATGAAGCCTGATAAATTTTATTGCCTTTATTGTAACCCCTGTTATCAAGGGCAGTAACGGCTGTACCGGTTTTACCTGCAATCTGGTATGCTGAATCTTTTATTTTTCTTGCCGTACCGTGTTCGCCCTCAACTACGCTCAACAAACATTCCTTAAGCTGCGCAATCGTTTCATCGCTGCATATTTTTTCAACCAGCACTTCTGGTTTCATTGTTTTCACTTCTACACCATATTGTTTTATTGCACTTACCAGATATGGTTTCATCATTTTTCCATTGTTGGCAACTGCATTGTAAAGCATAAGCATGTGCAGTGGCGTAACCAATTCTTCGTAACCATGGGCCATGTATGGAATGGTGGTATTAGCCCAGCTGCGGTTGGTTGGTTTTTTTATGGTGGGTTTACCAGATGAAGCTGTGAGATCAATTCCGGTTAGTGTATCCAATCTGTACCTATGCAGATGATCAATAAATTTTGAAGGTTGGCTGTGATAATACTGATCGGCAAGTTTTGCAAAAGCCACATTACTGCTTCGTTCAAAAGCATCTTTTACTGTTAATGCTCCATAACCCAAATGAGAATCCCTGATGGTTAATCCGTAAAAATTTTTCTTTCCGCCTTCACAGTCAACAATCGAATTCATGGTAACATATTTATCTTCCATCAAACTCATTAACGTTGCCAATTTAAATATGGAGCCCGGTTCGGTTGCCTTACCAATACCATAATTCAAATCTTCGGTATAGGTACCATCCGGTTGTTTACCCAGGTTGGCAATTGCTTTTATTTTACCGGTTGCTGTTTCCATTACAATGGCAGTGCCATGTAATGAATTGTTGCCCACCATCATTCGCATTAGAGCAGACTCGGTAACGTCTTGTATATAAGTATCCAAAGTTGAGATAACATCCTTTCCATTTTCAGGGTCTACTTCGCCGCCATCTACAGGCATATAAGCACCAGCTACATACCTCACCAGTTGCTGTCCGGTTTTACCTTTCAGCAAACTGTCGTATCGCTGCTCCAGCCCCACATTTGCTGCATTGTCTCTTGATAAACCGATGGTGCGGTTTGCCAGTAATACGTAAGGATTGATGCGTTTATCTTTTGCAATAACAATGAACCCACTTTTATTTTTACCCAATTTCACCAACGGAAAATCACGCAGTTCTTTATACTGTACAAATGATATTTTCTTTTTAAGCAGATAATACCGGTCTTTATTTTTGTAAGCCAGTTTCATTTCTTTCTGATAATCCTGGGCGGTTTTATCATTAAATAAATTTGAAAGGCAGATGCTTAGTGTATCAATATTATTCTTGAATTTTTCACCATCTTTTGCCCGTAAACCTTCGGCAGCAAAATCCACATACACATCAAAAACCGGAACTGAAGTACTCAGCATATTTCCGTCTTCGCTATAAATAGTACCTCTTTCAGCTTGTACCGGTAAATATTTCAAGTGCAGGTTGTTATCCATTTTTGTCCAGAAATCGCCCTGCACCTGCTGTATATAAAAAGCCTTACCAATGACAAATAAGCCAAGAATAACTATTCCCAGGAAACTGAGATAAACCCTCCACAGTATGTCTTTTTTTACGTCCATATCGGCCCCTCCTATCCTCCCCTTCGGGGAGGGAAATCGGGAAGATTGTGTTTTTATTTTTTAAATTCTTTTGTCATAACATTTCACTTTCCAGTTCCCTCTCCTTTGGAGAGGGGTTGGGGTGAGGCCTCTCCCAGTAAAACCGGTGGTTCTATCAATTCTTTTAATCCAAGTGGTTCTACCACTTTTATTAATTCACTCGCTTTGCTCCTGAATATCACATCGCTTTTAATGGTTTTGTATTCGTATTCCAGTTCTTTTATTTTTTTTTCGGTTGTGTTTATTTTTAAAACCTGTTTATCGGTATAGTGGCCGTTGTATATATATAGAACAGCCAGTGCGGTTAAAAACAAAAAGAAAGGAATATTCCTTACCACCCATTTATGGCTGATGAGCTTCTTCCAGTCAAACTTCTGACTGGCTGCCTGTTCTTCTTTTATTTCGTTTTCTGCTGCCATGTAATTTTTTTGTTCTGATCTTTAAACTTTTACTTCATTTCGGCTACTCTTAATTTTGCACTGCGTGACCGGGTATTTTCTTTCAGCTCTTTTTCTGTTGCGGTAACCGGTTTTTTGGTGATCACTTTCAGTGGATTTTCAAAACGATGGCCATACACATCATCAATAGCTGTATCCTCAAATGTGCCATCCCTGAAAAAGTTTTTTACAATCCTGTCTTCCAGCGAATGAAAGGTGATGATTGCAACCCTTCCTCCCGGCTTTAATACGGTCAGGCTTTGCTGCAACAAATCTTTCAATGCGCCCAGTTCATCATTCACTTCAATTCTTAATGCCTGAAAAACCTGTGCAAAATATTTTTGTGGATTTCCTTTTACCACTGCATGCAGGGCAGTTTTAAATTCGTTGATGGTTCTGATGGGTGCAAGCATTCTTTGCGATACAATTGTTTTTGCCAATGTTTTTGCGTTGGTTACTTCGCCATACTGCTCAAACATTTTGTGCAACTGTAATTCTGAGAAATTTTTAAGTATATCTGCAGCCGTAAGAAGCTGGCGCTGATCCATACGCATATCCAGTGCAGCATCAAACCTAATGGAAAAACCACGTTCGGCTTCATCAAACTGGTGACTAGAGACGCCGAGATCTGCAAGAATACCATCAACTTTTGCTGCTTTATGCAATCGCAAAAATCTTTGCAGGTGCCTGAAATTTTGAGGAACAAAAATTACCCGTTCATCATCAGGAACATTTTTTCTGGCATCTTCATCCTGGTCAAAAACTATCAGCTTACCATTTTCATTCAGTTGCTTTAAAATAGCAGTGCTGTGTCCACCCCCACCAAATGTGCAATCAACATAAATTCCGCCAGGCCAAATATCCAAACCATCAATACACTCCTGCAATAAGACAGGGGTGTGATAAATTGGTAATTGGGAATCAGGAATTGGTATGCTATCTTTTTTTTGATTCATTCCTTTTCTAATTACCAATTACTAAATACCTTCCTTCCTGTTCATCACTTCATTTGCCAGATCGCTGAATGATTGTGGTGTAAAAGTTTCAAAGAACTGCTTATACTTACTTTTGTCCCAGATCTCAATTTTGTTAACCGCCGAGACCAACACTATGTCCTTATCAAGCCCTGCATGTTCGGTTAGGTTTTTTGGTACCAGCAACCTGCCTGCAGAATCCAGTTCAAGTTGTGTGGCTCCGTTTAAAAAATACCGCCTGAATTCTCTTACCTTAGGGTCAAAATCATTCAGTTTGCTGATATCAGAAAAAATAGGATCCCAGCTTTGCTGTGGGTATAATGTGAGGCATTTTTCAAAACCCCTGTTGATGATAAAATGCGTAGCCCCTTCTTCCGGCAGCTGCTTTTTAAAGCCAGCCGGTAGAAGAAAGCGCCCTTTAGCATCTAAAGTGGCCTCATATTCACCAAGGAAACCTATCATTTTCAAGTATTTAGTGCATTGATTAACCTATACTCCCACAAAATAACACTTTTTCCCACTTTATAATCAAATTTGGGAGAAAGTTTTTTATCCACAAGGTTCTATTGCATAACTGGTGTACTTATAAGCTTAAAAACCAGGAATTCGATGTGGATTGTGTGTGGAAAGATGTGCATTACTGTGAACAGGAGATTTTTTTAATTCCAAAAAAGACTTTTCTGTCAGATATACCATATTCAGTAACCCTTTGATAAAAAAATCAGGTGTTAACGCCGAAATGAAGATTTTGGTAATACATAAGCCTGATGACTATTTTAAATTGTTGGTGCTGATATCTCGAAAAGATTTACGAAGAAAAAGGAAAAGAGTTAGGGAATAATTACTGATTTATCAGAAAATATAATCCGGTAATTGCCTTGCAAAATAAGCTGGTGATATTAAAGTTTGCGCTGTAAGTAATAAATGGTGCGGACTTAAGCTGGTAGTACTTGTTGTAAAAGATGATATTATTTAGGCAACGGAAGCGATATGGTAAAACTGCTGCCCTTACCCAAAACACTTTCTGCTTTTATGTTTCCGTGATGAGCGTCTATCATCGTTTTAACATAGCTTAACCCCAATCCAAAACCTTTTACGTTGTGTACATTGCCGGTATGCGCCCTGTAAAATTTTTCGAAGATCCGGTGCAGGGTTTCTTTGTTCATACCAATGCCATTATCCTCAATTTTTATTTTAAGATGGTTACCTGCGTTCTTTGTACTTAGTTTGATATGGAGATTATCTTTTGAATATTTCACAGCATTATCAAGCAGGTTATTGATCACATTGGTAAAGTGAACTTCGTCTGCCAGGATCAGATCATTTTCTGCTTCCAGTTCAACATCGATCTTGCCGCCTTTTTCTTCAACCTGTAAATTAATATTGTTTAAAACATTTACGATGATATCGTGAGCCAATAATCTTTTCATGTTTAGCTGTACTTCCTTCTTATCCAGCAAAGCCGCCTGCAGTATGGTTTCCACCTGCTTGTTCATTCTTTTGTTTTCCTCTTTTATTATACCCGTAAAGTAATCTGATTTCTCTTTATTGCCTGATACTTTCTCATTCTTTAAAGCATCAACAGCAAGCGATATGGTTGCCAATGGTGTTTTAAATTCATGCGTCATATTGTTGATAAAATCAGACTTAATCTCACTCAGTTTTTTCTGTTTTAATAATGTGCGAACTGTTATAAAAAAAGCTGTGGTGATAATAATGGTAAAAAGTATGGCACCTAAAATAAACCATATCATTTCTTTCCAGATTAAACTGGATTGATGAGGCACGATAATAGAGAGGAGCTCTTCGCTGGCCATATTTTCAAAACTGCTGCCGCTTTGTGGCTCTAATGCCAGTACATGCCTTAAATTAGTTGTATCAACAAAGTATTTGTAATAATTATCGCTATACAACTGGTCGCCGTTAATTGCATTAACGAATATGTTAAATTCAAAAGGATAATCTTTCAGGTTGAATTTATTAAACCCCATCCTTATAATATCGGTTATTTCATCTTTAGAAAAACGTTTTATAACAGATGGTTTAAAATACTGCATCTGCAATTTATCTCCGGGAAAAAGCAGATCGTTTTTTCTTGAGAGAGGCATTAGCGAATTCCGTTCCTGTGTTAAAATGGTAGAAGCGTAGTATTCTGCCTGTACAATATTTGCCTCAACCTGCTTGTCCTTTATATCCTTAGCACTCTTGATCCACATGTATTGAAAAAAAATCAATCCCAGCAAAGAGAACAGAATTAATATGGTTATGATTGGAAAAATTTTTTTCACGCAGCAAAGTTAAATTAGTATTGGTCTGTAATATAATTTAAAAGTGCTAAAGTTTAAATTTAACTAAGGTTTAGATATTCAAAGAAAAACACAGGCGGTAATGGTTTATTTGCAATTAAATATTACTTTAGAAATATGATTGAACCAGCTGCAGGAATATTACTGATTGCTGATCCGTTTTTAAAGGATCCTAATTTTTTGCGGACCGTTGTGCTTTTATGTGAGCACAAAGACGCCGGCAGTTTTGGTTTTGTGTTAAATAAGCAGATTGAACAAACTCTGGATGAACTAATCAGTGACCTTGAAGGCCACCGTTTGCCGGTATATTATGGCGGGCCGGTGCAAATGGATACCATTCATTTTCTGCATCAATATCCCGATTTGATTCCGGAATCAGTTAAAGTAAGCGATGATATTTTTTGGGGAGGAAATTTTGAAACAGTAACTGCCTTGTTAAAAAGCAAAAGCATAGACCTGGATAAAATTAAATTCTTTGTTGGATATAGCGGCTGGGGAGATGACCAATTAAATGGTGAACTTACTGAAAGAAGCTGGCTTACCGTAAAAGCCAATCGTGGATTGGTTTTCAGCACCGGCTTTGATGAAATATGGAAGAATAGCTTAAAGACTTTAGGCGGCGAATATGAAAGGATGATCAACTACCCTATTGACCCGCAATTGAATTAATTTTCAATTTTACTATTATTTTATTCTGCTGATTATAATTAACTTCCTGTTTAAAATTATTTACTAATTGCTGTATTCATTTGTAAAAATTATTGCCAGGCTTGCCTTACCTATTTATTGCAGAGACCTTGCGATTAACAGAAAAGAACTTTTAAAACATAAAGGCCCATTGCTGCTTGCGGTAAATCATCCCAATTCTTTTTTAGATGCTATTATACTTTGTACGCTGTTTGACGGAACCGTTTATTCACTGGCCAGGGGCGATGCATTTAAAAATAAAACAGCAGGAAAAATTTTATCGTTGTTTAAAATGTTCCCCGTGTTTCGTGTTAGCGAGGGTGTGGAGAACATGGAAGAGAATTATAAAACTTTCGACCTATGTAAAAATATTTTTAAACAAAACGGCATTGTTTTAATATTCAGCGAGGGCAGATGTATTAATGAATGGCATTTACGCCCTTTAAAGAAAGGCACGGCCCGCCTGGCTATCAGCAGTTGGGAAAATGGAATAGATTTGAAAGTTTTGCCGGTAGCCATTAATTACAGCTCTTTTAAAAAATTTGGTAAAAACATCAACATGTTTTTTGGCGATATGATCAGCAAAGAAGATATTGACTACAAAGACACGCATGGCAACGCCATCAAACAGTTTAATGACACTTTAAAACTACGGCTCAGCAAACATATTTTTGAAATTGAAACCGGCGATAAAGCAACTCTCCAAAAAAATTTCTATGTACATCAACCTGCCGTAAAAAAAATATTACTGTTCATTCCGGCACTGATTGGTTTATTGGTGCATGCACCTTTATATTACTTTACCAAATGGCTGGGCGATTATTTAATAAAGGAAGATGGGCATGATGATTCCAAATTGATAGCATTCCTTTTTATTTTCTATCCTGTTTTTCTTATTGTAGTCAGCACGGTATTGTATTCGCTTACACAAAGTTGGTTTTCATTTGTAAGCCTGCTAATTCTTCCTTTTGCTGCCTGGGCTTTTGTGCAGTTAAAAAAGCAACTGGATTAAATGGTGAGTCACCCCATAAAAAAAGCCCACACGAATCGTATGGGCTTTAATACATAAATATTTTGCTTTAAATTTCTACAGCACCTTCAACCAAAACAGTTGTTTTATTATTCAGTACTTCTACAAAACCGCTTTTAATTGTGTAAGACGAGGTTTGTGTTTTATCTTTTAAAATTTTCAGGGTTCCGTCTTTCAATGCACTTACCAGCGGAGCATGTCTGTCTAATACTTCAAACAAACCTGCAATGCCGGGCAATTGTACGCCGTACACATCGCCGCTGAAAATTTTTTGTTCGGGTGTTAAGATTTCTAAAGTCATACCTCTGTCTCCGCCGCGGCGGAGAACTTGGTTTATTAGTTAATAATTAATTTCAAATAATCTTCAATTTATTGGCTTCGATAGAAGCTGAATAAAGAGTTGTAGTACAAGAGTGCGACGCCAATGAAGCCAAATAGCAATTCAAAAGCCCGGCTCAAAAAGACCTCATCCCTACCCTTCTCCAAGGGAGAAGGAACTCGAATTGGGCAATTTTTTATTCATTGCATTCTTCGCTTCAATCTTCTCCATTTCTTCCCCCTTCGGGGGAGATAGAGGGGGCCTACGCCTTCGCCGCTTCCATCAACTTCTTACCTTTTTCAATCGCATCTTCCAAAGTACCTACCAGGTTAAATGCTGCTTCAGGATACTCATCTACTTCGCCATCCATAATAGAATTAAAGCCACGAATAGTATCTTCGATAGGTACCAACACACCCTTTAAACCGGTGAACTGCTCTGCCACAAAGAAAGGTTGACTTAAGAAACGTTGTACTTTACGAGCACGGCTTACAACTAATTTATCTTCATCACTCAACTCATCCAAACCAAGAATGGCGATGATATCCTGTAATTCTTTATAGCGTTGTAAAATTAATTTTACACGGTTAGCTGTGTTATAATGTTCGTCGCCAACAATTAATGGAGTTAAGATACGTGAAGTACTATCCAAAGGATCAACCGCGGGATAGATACCAAGATCGGCGATCTTACGACTCAATACCGTTGTAGCATCCAAATGCGCAAATGTTGTTGCCGGAGCCGGATCGGTCAAATCATCCGCAGGTACATATACAGCCTGCACCGAAGTGATTGAACCATTTTTTGTAGAAGTGATCCTTTCCTGCATCAATCCCATCTCTGTTGCCAGTGTTGGTTGATAACCCACCGCAGATGGCATACGGCCTAACAAAGCCGATACCTCAGAACCTGCCTGTGTAAAACGGAAGATATTATCAACGAAGAATAAGATATCTTTTCCTTGTCCTGTACCATCTCCATCACGGAAATATTCTGCAATCGTTAAACCGCTCAAAGCCACACGAGCCCTTGCTCCCGGTGGTTCGTTCATCTGACCAAAAACGAAAGTTGCTTTCGATTCTTTCAGGTCTTCCATATTCACTGCACTCAAATCCCATCCACCTTCTTCCATGCTATGCTTAAACTTATCGCCATAGTTCATGATACCTGCTTCAATCATCTCTCTCATCAAATCGTTTCCTTCACGGGTTCTTTCGCCCACACCGGCAAATACCGATACACCACTATATGCTTTTGCAATATTGTTAATCAACTCCTGAATCAATACAGTTTTACCCACACCTGCTCCACCAAACAAACCAATTTTACCACCTTTTGCATAAGGCTCAATCAGGTCAATTACTTTAATACCGGTGTACAGAATTTCATTGGCTGTACTCAGGTTTTCGAATAATGGCGGCTTGGCGTGAATGGGGCGGCCACCTTCTTTACTAACCTGTGGTAAACCATCAATAGCATCGCCGGTAACATTAAATAAACGGCCCTTAATTGCATCACCAACAGGCATTGCAATAGGTTTGCCGGTATCAGTTACAACAGTACCACGAACAAGACCTTCTGTTCCGTCCATTGCAATGGTACGTACGCTGTCTTCTCCAAGATGCTGTTGTACTTCAAGCACCAAAGTATCTCCGTTATCACGTTTCAACTCCAATGCATTTAAAATTTCGGGTAGTTTGCTGTCGCTGTCAAACTGAACGTCAACCACAGCGCCGATGATTGATTTTATTTTGCCGGTATTAGCCATATAAAAGAGGTTTAATTTTCGAGCCGCAAAGGTAAGGCTTGAGGGTTGGAATTAAAAATTAGATGGCAATTTTTTTATGCCCAGCCGGTAATTATGAGGAAAGCCCCGATTAACGGGGCTTTCAGATATATTTTATGAGTCATGTTAACAGTATAATTACAGCATTTTAAACACCAAAGCAGCTAAAATGCCCCCTATTACCGGCCCAACCACCGGTATCCAACTATAGCTCCAGCCACTGCTGCCCTTACCTTTTATAGGTAGTATAAAATGTATGATCCGGGGCCCCAGATCCCTGGCAGGGTTTATGGCATAGCCTGTTGGTCCGCCTAAACTTAGCCCAATACCCAATACCAATAAGGCAACAGGCAAAGCATCTAAAGAACGTAAGCCAGCATCAGCACCGGTTATAAATAAAACGCCAAATACTAAGGCAAAAGTGCCAATGATCTCCGTAGCTAAATTGAAAGGAATATTTGGGATTGCCGGACTGTTAGAAAATACAGCCAGTTTTACATCTGTATCCGTGGTTTCATCAAAATGTTTTTTGTAGGCTATCCAAACCAATACAGCGCCAAGCATAGCCCCACAAAATTGTCCGGCTATTTGTACAGGAACAAGATCCCAATCAAATTTATCAGCAATAGCAAGCGCAATGGTTACCGAAGGGTTTAAATGTGCGCCACTTTGTGCAGCGGAAACATACACACCTACAAAAACTGCCATAGCCCAACCAAGGGTGATGACGATCCAGCCACTGTTGTGGCCATTTGTTTTATGTAATACCACATTAGCTACCACACCATTGCCCAATAAAATTAAAAAGGCAGTACCAATAAGTTCGAAAAGAAAATTATTCATAAGCAGTTATTGAGATTGTAAAGTAGAAAATATTTTTTAAACTTTTCTTTCATTTATCATCAGCCCATGCAATAGCAGATCTTACAGCACGCAGCCATCCCTTTTTTAATCCTGCCTGTTCTTCCTGGGGCATTTTAGATTCAAAGCTCACATCAACGTGCCATTGATTTTGTATGGCTTCAATATTTTTCCAGTAACCAACGGCCAGGCCGGCAAGGTACGCTGCACCCCGTGCGGTAGTTTCTGTTATTACCGGCCGCACCACTTTTGTATTTAAAATATCTGCCTGAAACTGCATCAATAAATTATTGGCAGTTGCACCACCATCAACCCTTAATTCTTTTATAGAAATTCCTGAATCTGCTTCCATAGCTTTTAATACATCCATGGTTTGGTAAGCAATACTTTCTAATGATGCCCGGGCAATATGTGCAGCGGTGGTGCCTCTTGTAATGCCTACCATCGTTCCTTTTGCATATTGGTTCCAGTGCGGTGCACCAAGGCCTGCAAATGCAGGTACCACATACACACCATCGGCCGTATCAACAGATGTTGCTAGTGCTTCTACATCTTCAGATTTTTTTATAATCCCCAATCCATCTCTTAACCATTGCACCACGGCGCCTGCAATAAACACACTGCCTTCCAAAGCATAATGGGTAATGCCGTTTACCTTCCATGCAACGGTGGTTAATAAATTATTGTTTGAGATGACCGGTTGCTCCCCGGTATTCATCAGCATAAAACAACCGGTGCCATAGGTATTTTTAACCATGCCCGGCTGTGTACACATTTGCCCGAACAGTGCCGACTGCTGATCGCCGGCAATACCGGCAATGGGAATATTGTGGGATGTTAAAATATTTTGTGTAGTGCCATACACTTCGCTGCTGCTCCGTATTTGCGGCAGCATGTTACCGGGTATATCAAATATTTTTTCCAGTTCTCCA
>JAYUZB010000191.1:0-10904 GCA_043752185.1 Chitinophagaceae bacterium | reverse complement strand
AAAGGATTGAAACTTGCTTTCCGTTTGCTCAACATTGTAAAAATCCCTATGCCGGCCCTGGAATTTTCGAACGGAAGTTTTAAAGTAAAAGCAATTGGATTTTAGCGCCCTTGAAGATGATTATAGGTTTTAAAAAAATCGCACTAATCTTCCAGTTATATCTTGTGCTTTTCCTCCCCCCTCGGGGGAGATAGAGGGGGCCCCAGCCACGCCCCCACCACTTCGCCTTTTTCCACTTCTACCACAATATGTTCATCTGCCGTTGTAGAAACCGAAAGCCCCACATAATCCACATCCACCGGAAAAGTTTTGTGCGTTCTTTCTACCAATGCAAGCGTTTGTATTTTTTTAGGAAGCTGCTGCAGCAAAGGTTTTAAAGCATATAGCATGGTACGGCCGCTGTTGGCCACATCATCAATCAACACAATTATTTTATCAGTAAAATCCATGTTGCTATCCAAGTTGATAGTCAGCGGATTTTTTTTATCCATACTCAGTTCCAGCACCAGCACTTCGCCGGTAAATACTTCTTTTATGTACTGGCTTATTTTTTCAGCAATCACAGTGCCGTGGTTTTTTATTCCAATCAGCACCAGCTGTGTTTCGGTATAGTTGTCTTCCACCACCTGCAATGCCATGCGGCGCAGTTTTTTATCGGCAACTTCGGCAGTAAGTATTTGTTTACGTTGTTCCATCGTGCCACGAATTTAAGTCTTAACCACAGATTTTCACAGATTAATGCACAGATTTACACAAATAATCTGTGTAAATCTGTGAAAACAAATCCGTGCTATCTGTGGTTAAAAACATCCGTTCAATGTATCTTAGCGGCACAATCACTAACGATGCAACTTGTACAACAAATACTTTTCATAGCCCTCACCGCATTCGCCATCTGGTTATTTGCCAAAAACATCGGCATCATCCGCCGCAATATTTTTTTAGGCAAAGCCGAAGACCTCAGCGACAACCCTTCCAAACGCTGGAGAAATTTAATTCTCCTCGCCTTCGGACAAAAGAAAATGTTCCGCAACCCACTGGTGGCCATAATGCACTTTATCATTTATGCAGGCTTCATCATCATTAATTTAGAAGTGCTGGAAATTGTACTAGATGGTATGCTGGGCACACACCGTTTGTTTCTTCCTTATATCGGCAGTTTATACACCTTCCTCATCAACTTTTTTGAAATACTTGCGGTAGGCGTGTTATTGGTCTGTGTTATTTTTTTAGCAAGAAGAAATATCATCAAACTAAAACGCTTCATCAGCAAAGATCTAAATGGCTGGCCACGCAGCGATGCCAATTATATTTTAATAACAGAGATCGTTTTAATGTCGCTGTTCCTTTTTATGAACAGCACCGACCGTGCCTTACAATTACAGGGTGCAGCGCATTACCACGATACCGGTAATTTTATTTTCTCAGGTATCATCGCTCCTTCATTAAGCGGCTTATCGCAGGCAACATTAATTACTATCGAACGCAGCTGCTGGTGGCTGCACATTATTGGCATATTTGCATTTTTAAATTACCTGCCTTATAGTAAACACCTGCATATTTTATTGGCATTCCCCAATGCATATTACGCAAGATTGGATGTTGTTGGCGAAATGCACAATATGGAAAGCGTGCAGAACGAAGTTAAATACATGATGCAGCCCGAGCTTGCACCAACCGAGCAAGCCGCCCCCATGAAATTTGGCGCCAAAGATGTGTTTGACCTGAGCTGGAAAAATTTATTAGACGCTTACAGCTGCACCGAATGTGGCCGTTGCTCTGCTGCCTGCCCGGCCACACAAACCGGTAAACTATTAAGTCCACGTAAAATAATGATGGACACCCGTGACCGCCTGGAAACCGTTGGTAAAAACATAAAAGCCAACGGCCAATTTAAAGACGACGGTAAAAATCTTTTCTCTCACATAACCACCGAAGAACTGCGTGCCTGCACCACCTGCAATGCCTGTGTACAGGAATGCCCGGTCTCCATCTCGCCGCTTGAAATAATTTTAGAACTGCGCCGCTCCCTTATTATGGAAGACAGCAATGCCCCGCAGGAATGGAACGTAATGTTTGGCAATATTGAAAACAATTTTGCGCCCTGGAAATTTAGCCCGGATGATAGGGATAAGTGGGTGGAGGAAATGAGTTAATCTGTTTTGATTTTTTACTTTTTACTTTTTTGTTACCAGCATTTGTTTTTCATGGCATCATCGTTGTGTCACTCACTTGTACCGCATACCTATGTGGAGCTATAATTGAAGCGTAGATGTTTCGTGAAGACACGAAACAAGGCGAAGTGTCCGGTAGTTACAAAACAAATGTTGATTCAATGCCTGTTTAAATAAAATTCCGTTTCTTTAATAATAATTTCTACTATGAAAAAATTATTAACCGCCATGCTGCTTTGCCCTTTACTGTCCATGGCACAGTTTGGAGAGCCAAAATTTGAAAACGATACACTATACACGGCCAGCGGGTATAAAATTTTCAGGGGACAAACAGTGGAGTTTGCAAATGGTATGGAGCGGTATGGAAGATTCAAATTCGTTTCCGTTAAAAATGGTATTCTTTCCACTTCCTTATCCAACTGCACCGTCATCGTTAAAGAATTTAAGAAATATTGGGTCTCCGGGCTTAACAATGGGTATATTGTTTTCGACGGCTACTTAATAAGAAAAGATGGTACCAGGGATTACATCGTTTTACAAATGGCATTTGACCGGGCAATTGAAAATTCACCCATTTTACCCAGTGAAATAAAACTGCCGGATGAGTTCAGGAATAAATATAAGCGGGATATTGAAAGAGAGAAACTGTTTTTGTACAACATCTACCAGGATAAGGTGATTACTAAAGCAGCATACCAGGAAATGAAAAAGAAACTGGAAGAATAATAACTCTTTGTTCTTAAACCCTGTTAACCCGTCTTTCATGAGAAAAATATTATTGGCACTCCTCCTTAGCCCCTTGATGTTAGCGGCACAGGATCCCAAACCTTCTTATAACAACGATACCCTTTACACAACCTGTGGCTATAAAATTTACAAAGGCCAAACCTTACAATTTGAAAAGGGTACCGGAAAGAAAGGACAATTCAGGTTTATCAATATTACCAATGGCATTGCTGCCGCTTCACTCAAAAACAATTCAATTGTAATACGGGAATTAAAGAACATGCAAATAACACCACTTGATGTTGGCTATGTTGACATAACCGGTACTATAACTTTTAAAGACGGATCAAAAGGAACAGTGGAATTACAGATGGCTTACGACAAAGCAATAGAAAACGATCCAAACTTACCCGGTGAATTGGTTGTGCCTGTTGAATATAGAAACAGCAGCAGGGTAATATTGCACCAGCAACTCAATAAACTTTTTAAATTATTCGCATCAGGCGCTATAAGTAAAACTGAATACGAAGCACAAAAAAAGAAGTTATTGGAACAATAACAATGCTTTTAACGCTGTTTACCAGCTACCTTTAAAATTCTTCCCTTCTCTGGCCCAAGTCTTCCGATAGGATGACTTGATGCCGTTTTAATTCTCCCGGACTGTGTCCGGTATTTGAAAACCAAATGTTGATTGTATATCTTTAAGTCCAATAGAATTTCATGACCGCAAACAACTGGTTCCATATCTCCAACCCCAACGAAATTGATTCGCCTGTATTATTGGTTTATCCCGGTCGGGTAAAAGCCAATATACAAACCGCCATAAAAATGATTGGCAATATTAACCGGCTTCGTCCGCATGTTAAAACACACAAGTGTGCCGAAGTAGCAAAGCTGATGATAGATGCAGGCATAACGAAATTCAAATGCGCCACCATTGCCGAGGCAGAAATGCTGGGCATGCAAAAAGCAGCAGATGTATTGCTGGCTTACCAGCCTGTGGGGCCAAAGCTGCACCGGTTTATTGCACTCATAAAAAAATATCCGGCAACGCAGTTCTCCTGCCTTACAGATAATGCCATTGCTGCAGCTGCACAATCTACAGCATTCAGCGAAGCAGGTTTACAGGTGCCGGTTTACATCGATCTTAATGTGGGCATGAACAGAACCGGCATTAACCCCGGCGATGAAGCATTGGAACTTTATCACTATTGCTCAACTGCAGCCGGCATCATCATCAAAGGCTTACATGCTTACGATGGGCATATCCGGGATATTGATTTTGCTGCAAAGAAAAAAAACTGCGATGAGGCTTTTACTGTTGTGGAATTGCTGGCTAAAAAAATTGAAAGTGTGGGATTACCCAAGCCCATTATTATTGCCGGCGGCTCTCCTACTTTTTCTGTTCATTGTAAAAGAGAAAATGTAGAATGCAGTCCCGGTACCTTTATTTATTGGGACCGTGGTTATTCTGTTCTTTGTCCCGAACAGGAGTTTGTTCCTGCGGCTGTATTGTTAACAAGAGTTGTTTCTTTACCGGCCGAAGAAAAAATCTGCATCGATCTCGGGCACAAATCTGTTGCCGCCGAAAATGAAATTTCAAAAAGAGTTTTCTTTCCTGAGTTTGAATTCTTAACCGCCATTTCACAAAGTGAAGAGCATTTGGTTTTGGAAAACAAATCAGAAAATAAGTTTGCATCTGGTGATATACTCTATGCCATCCCCTGGCATATCTGCCCTACTGTTGCTTTGTACGATTGCATAAAAATTATTGAGAACAGCCAATGCATTGGCGATTGGAAAAACATAGCAAGGGATCGGAAGATTACTGTTTGATATTCTTTCTTCTGGTGTGTAAAAACCATTCTTTCACCGCTGCAGGTATTTTCTTTTGTCTCAAATACTCCCATCCCAACATGCAAAAACCTGTGAACCCTGCAACTAACTCCTGTAATTATGTAACAGTTATAACCGGCAATTGATAAACCTTTAAGTCACAAAAATCAGCATTACTAAAAACTAAACATATGGACGCATTGCAGGAACCTGTTGACCTTAAAGTATCAGCCGATAAGCCTGAGACATTAAGAGGCGAAAACAGCAGTCGCAACCCGGGGTTAAGGGCTTTGCTTTCAATAAAAAATTTCGGCACAACACTGCAAAAAGATTATGCCCACCTGCTGCAAATTGAAAAAGAGCTGGGGGAACTGAATAAAACAGGTTTACTCATTATTGAAGCCCATGCTGAACCGGAATCAAGTGAAACCTGGAGGCTCACCGCAGCAGCAATTACCAAAGCAGTTACAGGCATTAAGGATACACTGAATACAGTAAAAGAAAGTATTGAGAAGAAAGAAACAACCGGGTTTGCATCACTTTGGCAGCAATTAGATTTACAGGTAAAGCAATTAAAAGAGGCTGTTAAAAATTCTATCAGCACAGGATATAAATTACTGCCCGAAACTCAATTTATAAAGTGGGAGAACGAATTTGAACATATTGAAAAACCGCTTGTACAATCTCTGGTTGATCACGTAGATTCATGCAGGATATTGTTGCAAATGATTGAAAGATATTCGCCTGACGAATTGAACAAAATTACCAAGATCATTGTGGATCAGATACCTCCGGATTTTACATATGAAGAAGCAATTGTGTATCAAAATGATTATTATAAAGCCCTCGTAAATTTTAAAAAAGAATTTAAAGAAGAAAAAAATCTGTGGGACAGGTTCCTGGATATTTTAGCTGGTGGCACACATCAATCACCATCAGAGCGTGTTATGCTTGAAAGATGGATTGAAGGCGAAAAAGGTGATTTGTAACCTGGTTTACCGGTAAAAAATTGCTGGTCCTTGTGCAGCTAATCATGTAACTTACTTTTATTTTACTTGTACAAGGATTGCTTACACTATTTAAATATCTGTATTGGATTCGCTCACACATATTGCATTGGGTGCCTGTATGGGCGAGGCTTTTGCCGGCCACAAGGTTGGAAAGAAAGCCATGCTTTGGGGTGCACTGGCACAAAGCATTCCTGATATAGATTTTATTGCAGCAACATGGCTGAATACCAGCGAAAATTTACTGGCCCACCGCGGTTTCACCCATTCCATTTTATTTGGAATAGTAGCCGCTTTTTTAATGGCATTTTTTGCGGAAAAATGGCACCGGCCACACAATATTTCTTTTAACCGCTGGCTGGCTTTTTTTACTACGGTTGTACTCACCCATATTTTTTTAGATGCCTTTAATAATTATGGCGTTGGCTGGTTTGAACCCTTCAGCCATTACCGCATCAACTTTAATGTGGTGTATGTTGCCGATCCGTTTTTTTCTATTGTGCCTGGCATAGCCTTGGTTATGCTGCTGATTTTAAGATCGTTCAGCAAAAAAAGAAAATTCTGGTGGCGGTTAGGCCTGGGCTTTTGTTTTTTGTATTTAAGTTACTGCGTGGTAAATAAAATTATCATCAACAACGACGTAAAAAAATTACTGCACAAACAGGATGTACCATACAACAGCTATTTAACAACTCCGGCACCTTTGCAAAGCTGGCTTTGGTTTGTTGCAGCCGGTACCGACAGTGGTTATTATGTTGGCTACCGTTCTGTATTTGATAAAAGCGAAAAATTAAGCCTGCAGTACTTTCCCCGCAATGCATCTTTACTCAACAATACAAAAGATTACAAACAAGTGCAGCAACTGATACGCTTTTCGCAGGGTTATTACACTGTTGAGCAAAGAAAAGACACCTTGGTGTTTAATGATCTTAGGTTTGGGCAGGTCATCGGATGGGTAAACCCTAAAGAAGAATTTGCTTTTCATTATTATGTAGAACCTGATATTGACAACACACTGGTTGTGCAACGTGGTCGTTTTGCAAAATGGAACCAGCATTCATTTAATATTTTCTGGAAACGTATAAAAGGAGAAGAATAACATGACTGCCAGGTTCAATCAGGAAATGGAACCACATAGGACATAGTAAACAACAGTTAAGACACATAGGATTCTATGTTAAATCTATGTTTCTATGTGGTTCAAAAAATTGAAGTTTAGTTATTCTTATAAAGTCGGTGAGAACAGCCTAGCAATCCTGTCGGCCAGCTTAAAATAAAACGCACGGTTATTCCATATCTTTTCATTTATTTTTTTGGCGTGTGTTATATCTTCAAAAAATACCTTTCTAAGTTTTTCAGCAAATGCCACATCATACACAATAGCATTCACTTCAAAATTGAGGTCAAAACTTCGGTAATCCATATTAGCAGTTCCTATCATTGATAATTTACCATCAATTACAAGGGCTTTTGCATGTACAAAACCTTTTTGGTACAAATAAATTTCAACACCTGCTTTCAACAGGTCGTGATAATTTGCTTTGGATGCAGCATTCACTAACCTGGAATCACTTATACCGGGTACCAGTAATTTTACAGAAAGCCCGCTGGAAGAAGCTATCCGAAGTGCATCTACAATATTATCGCCCGGTATAAAATATGGAGTTGTTATCAGTATTTCTTCTTTGGCAAGGTATATAGCCTGTAAAATTGAAAATAAAACATAAGGCTGTTCCGAATCGGGGCCGCTGCCAACTATCTGAACATACGTATCGCCTTTTTGAATTACAGGCTCTGCAAAATGCAGATCGGAAGCCTTCAGGTTTGCGCCGCCGCAAAAATTCCAATCAGACAGAAACAGGTATTGCAGGTAATATACTCCGGGGCCATCTATGCGGAGATGGGTATCACGCCAGAACATTTTTCCTTTTTTATTATTGATATATTTATCGCTAACGTTAATGCCACCTGTAAAAGCTGTTTGCCCGTCAATGATAACAATTTTGCGGTGGTTGCGATAATTGATGCGGTTTGCCAACAGGTAAAAAGTCACTTTAGAGAAAGGATATATTTCTATGCCAGCCTCCTGGATTCGTTTTTTAATTTTCCCTTTTATTCCGGGGCTGCCAAAGTCGTCATAAATAACCCTTACTGCAACACCTTCTTTTGCTTTTTTAATAAGTAATTCTATAACAGCAATACCAATTTCATCCACCTCAAAAATATAATACTCTATGTGAATGTGGTGCTTTGCATTATCAAGACACGACATTAATTCAGGAAATTTTTCTTCGCCATTCAGCAACAGTTTTACTTTATTATTGGGGGTTAGCGGACTTTTTAAATCTTTTATCAACATGGTGGCTAATTCTGCATGTTGCAGTACAGAAGCATTAGTGGCTGTTAGTATTGATTTTTCATACTGAGGAATATTCTTCTTTAAATGCCGCAACAGTCTTTCATCGGCAACAGCTTTTTTAGCGTATAGTTTTGTTTTCCAGTAATTAATTCCAAATGTGAGATAAAACAGGATTCCGATTACCGGAATAAAAACACAAAAGAGCAGGTAAGCCAATGTTTTGGTACTGCTATGTGTTTCAAATATCACCCTTAAGCATACCAATAGCAAAATAACCAGGTAGCCAATAACTGCAATCCATATCCAATGCATAAATAATTTTTATAGTTGAGGATATTTGGGGAAATTACCCCTGCTTTATTGTAATGTAAGCAAACTGTTCATATACCGGCAGTTTAATTCTCCTGGGTTGTGCATTTCAACCTGAAATCTGAAACAATACAGCAAGCAACTGGGAATATTGCAATATTTTATAAAAATGGTGTAACAGTTTTTTTTAAAACACCCTCACCTTTATTAAGCGAAAATAACATCATCAATAAATCATAAAATACCTAAGATGAAAAAATTGAATTTTCTTACCGCATCTATTTTACTGTTCATTTGTTTCGCCTTAAGTTCCTGCGAGGCCATTGCCGGAATATTTAAGGCTGGCATGGGCTTCGGCATTTTTATTGTAGTTGCAGTAGTGGCGCTGGTTGTTTTTATTGCCATGCGGGTTGGTAAAAATAAAAATTAAATCACATCATAAACTAAAAATAAATTATGAAATCACAATCAAAAAATGGATCACAAAATGGTGCAAAGTCAAATGGAACCTCACCTGACACAGGCATGGAATCATCGCAACTCATGAAATTATTTGAAGATGAGTTGAAAGATATTTACTGGGCCGAGAAAGCTTTAACAAAAGCAATTCCCAAAATGATCAAAAATGCAACGTCGGCTGAACTTCTCAACGCATTAAAAAACCATCTTGACGAAACGTATGAACATGTTAGCCGTGCAGAACAAGTTTTTGAGATACTGGGTAAAAAACCAGTAGCAAAAAAATGTGAAGCTATGGCTGGCTTAATAAAAGAAGCTGAAGGAATTATGGAAGCATGTGAGACGGGTGCCATGTGCGATGCCGGCATTATTTCAGCAGGGCAAAAAGTAGAGCATTATGAAATAGCTACTTATGGAACGCTAAGACAGTTTGCAGAAACACTTCAGTTAACTGATGCTGCAAATTTGCTTGGGCAAACACTTCAGGAAGAAAAAATTGCAGACATGAAATTGACCGAGGTAGCAGTATCGGCAGTAAATATAAAGGCTTTAGAAGAAGCAGAAGTTTAACCCGTTTATCCAGTTTTTATAAAAAAAGTGCAGTCAATAAATATCGACTGCACTTTTTTGTGCGTTACATTTTCATTCTTTGAAGGATGCAGTTCACCAGCTTGTAAATAATATTTCGTTACTTTAATAATAAAATAAAAATAATGAAGATATTATCTATACTGCTGATTTGCCCCTTATTTTCAATTGCACAAACCAACCTGCCCTCGTTCGTAAATGATACACTTACCACCACCGGCGGTTACAAAATTTATAAAGGGCAAACATTGCAGTTTGCAAACGGTACATCCGCAGCAGGCTATTTTAGTTTTATCAAGTTTCATCAAAGCATGGTAAAAAACAATACCTATACTTTACAAAACGGCAACATGCTGGTTAAAAGCCTGAAGGCATATAAATATTCCAGTGCAGATAATAACAGCATCCGCATTGCAGGCACTATAACCTATAAAGATGGCAAGAAAGAAGAAGCAGATATTTTAATTAATTTTGAAAGAGCCACACAGGATAATGACGGGCAACCATCTGAATTAAACATAGCGGAAGCTTTTAAAAGAAAAGCCACCGAAACAATAAAAGAAGAAATAAGAAAACAACCTGCAGCTGTTGAACCTAAAAAACAAACTGCACCGGATGATTTAAGAAAAATACTTGTAGCCGATGAAATAAAAAAACTGTACGACCTGTACAAAGCTGGCGCTTTAACCAAAGAAGAATTTGAAGCACAAAAAAAGAAATTACTGCAAAGGCAGTAACTGCATCTAAAATTTTTCTAAAAAAATAACTCAGGCAATTCCCTGCTGCAGCGCTTTAACAACTGCTTCGCTGCGGCAGGCAACGTGTAATTTTTTGTAGATATTTTTTACGTGGGTACGTACGGTTTCATAACTTATAAACGCTTTGGCAGCAATAGTTTTATAATTATCGCCGCCAACCATTAGCTGCAGTATTTCTTTTTCACGCTGGCTTAGCTGGTAATCATTTTCTTCGGGGGCTATGCGTATTATATTTTTGCCGGCAAAAAAGCCAAGTACTTTTTTTGCCACCATTGGGTTCATAGGTGAACCGCCATTATACACTTCATTAATGGCTTCCAGGTATTTAGCAGGGCTATCGTTTTTTAGTATGTAGCCACTTGCACCTGCACAAAGAGCATTAAATATTTTTTCGCTATCGTTAAATACTGTTTGTATCAAAATTTTTACATCGGGATAAGCCAGGTGCAGTTGTTGACTTATTTCTATTCCACTTAGGCCGGGCATTTCAATATCCATTAAAATTACATCGGGTTCGTTGCGTCTTACATCCTGTAACCAGCGGTTGCCATCAGCAGATGTACCACAGCAGGTATAACCCGGTGTGCCGTTTAAAATGGTTTCAAGGGCTTCTCTAACCAGTTTATTATCTTCAAATATGGCTACTCTAATATCCATCATAAGGGTATAAAATTGTTATTTTTTATTT
>JAYUZB010000190.1:0-4436 GCA_043752185.1 Chitinophagaceae bacterium | reverse complement strand
AGTAATTGGTTAAGGGCAATATCTTCTACCACCAGTACTTTTATATTTTTATTTTCCGCATCCGGTAAAGGCATATCCATTTCTGATTCAGCGGGTGCCTCTGTTTTTTTAAAGCTTAATGTAAAACTAAAAACAGAGCCTTCATTCACTTTGCTTTTTACATTGATATCTCCGCCCTGCGACTCTACCAACTGTTTTACAATGGCCAGCCCAAGGCCGGTACCACCAAATAACCGGGTTGTATCGCTTGATGCCTGGTGAAATTTTTCAAATATTTTTTCTATTTTATCTTCCGCAATGCCTGTACCGGTATCGGCAACAGAAAATTGAATACTTACTTTTTCAGCATCTTCTTTAATTAAATGCAGGCTTACGGTAATTTTTCCTTTGGATGTAAATTTTACTGCGTTACTTACCAGGTTTAAAATAATCTGGTGCAGGCGCACGGGGTCGCCCAGCAATACTTCCGGAATTTTATCGTCATATACTTTAATCAGCTCCAGATTTTTTTCCTGCACTTTGGTCTCAAACAAATGGATCATGGCGGCAATGGATGATGCCATTTTAAATGGAATTTCTTCAAAGCTCATTTTACCGGCATCCACCTTGGCCAGATCGAGTATATCGTTGATCAATACAATTAAAGAATTGCCACTTAGTTTGATGGCTGTTAAATATTCTTTTTGTTTTGGTGTAAGGTCTGTCTTTAATACAACCTTGGTAAAGCCAATGATAGCATTCATGGGCGTACGTATCTCGTGGCTCATATTGCTTAAAAACTGTTGTTTTGACTTTGCGGCATCTTCGGCTTTTTGCTTTTCGTGTTCGGCAATAGCTGTTGCCATTTCGGCAAATACGATGGCTTCGGAAAGTTCTTTTGCAATTCTTTTTTCTTCGGTTACATCACGTGCTACAAGTACTACGCCTGCTATATCACCTGCAGGATTCTTGTAAACAGATCCGTTTAAAAATATATCGGTAAGTTTTCCATCAACATGGCGTATTGTTAGCGGTGCATTAATAACTGAGCCTTTTGCAAAAACCTGCTCATATACTTCCCGGGCTTTTTGGGGTTCGGTAAAATAATCGAAGAAGTTGGAGCCGGTTAGTTTTATACGGGATATGCCTGTAATATCAACGGAGGCCTGGTTCATATCGGTTATTTTACCATCGGTATTAATGGTAACCAACGGATCAAGGCTGGCTTCAATGAGACTGCGGGAATATTCCGACATCAGTTTTTCCCGGGCAATAAACAGTTCCGTGTTTTTTGTCTGTAATTCTTCATTGGCCACTATCAGTTGATTGGTGCGCTGTTGCACTATTTCTTCCAGTACTTCTTTTTGTTCACGCTGTTCCTGTATTTCGGTTTTAGAGCCAACCCATGTTTTTATATTCCCATCCACATCTTTTATGGCTACTGCCCTGGTAAGGTGCCATAAGTATGCTCCATCTTTACGCAATAACCTGTTCTCCGTTTCATAATCTTTTCCGGTCCTCATAGATTCCTCCCAAACCGGTTTGTTATTCTCCATATCTTCAGGATGAATAACCTTATGCCAGCCATCGCCTTCTAATTCTTCAAAGGTTAAACCGGTATAATCCAGTAATGTTTGATTAAAATAATTTTTTTTGCCTGATGCATCGGCTGTCCAAACTTTATGCGGCATGCGGTTGGCCATTAACCTAAAATGCTCTTCGCTTTGTTTTATATTTCTTTCATACAATTTTTGTATGGTAATATCCCTGAACGTCCATGACCATGCATAGTAACTGCCATCACTCATTATTACCGAATACCCATAGCGCTCCACTATTTTACCATCGGTAAATTCCAGCAGGTCTTTACTGGTTTCTGTGGGGTGCTCATACAGGTATTTTACTTTTTCAATGAATTGTTCGGGGTGTATTAATTGCTGCATGGCAAACGCAAGGGCGGCATCATCATCTTTTGCCTGTACAATTTCGGGCGGCATGTTCCATATTTCTATAAACTTATGGTTGTAACTAATAATTTTTCCTTTGGCATCTACCAGTAAAATGCCATCTACGCTGGCTTCATTATGGGCTTCCAGTAAGGCTTTACGGTAATTAATTTCTACTGCTGCTTTCTTTTGTTCATCAATATTAGTATTGGTGCCTATCCATCGCATTACTTTGCCCTGCTCATCAGCAATGGGGTAAGCACGGGTGAGAAACCATTTGTATTCGCCATCAGCGCCAAGCAGCGGAAAAGTAAGTTCAAACGCTTCGTTCTTATGCCAGGCATCTTTTACAAAATCTATTACCCGGTCCACATGGTCTGGGTGATGTACTTTTTGCCAGCCCCAGCCTTTCATTTCTTCCAGTGTGGTACCGGTAAAATTGTACCAGCGCTTATTATACCAATAAATATAGCCTTCTCCATCAGCCAGCCAGGCCAGGTTTTCCATATTTTCAGCTAATGTGCTGAATTGTTCTTCGCTATCTTCAATTTTTTTGCGGAATAATACCTGTTCGGTAACTTCATGCGCAATAGTAGTTACGCCAGAAATTATTCCGTCTGCTTCAAAGTAAGGTTGATAAGTCAGATTAAAATAATGTTCTTCCATAATACCATGGCGATTTAACCGGGCAAGGATTTCATTAGCGGATACGGGCTTGCCTGTTGTGTAAACAGAATCTAACATTTCAGGAAAGGGCTGGTCTTTAAGTTCGGGTAATACTTCAAGAAGTGTTTTTCCTTCTACATCATTACCTTTTCCCCAAAGATCTTTTATAAGGTCATTGGCATGGGTAATGACCATATCTTTTCCTTTCATTATTGAAAAAGCAAAAGGCGACTGCATTAGAATCTTGTTATATCGCTTTTCGCTTTCTACAATTATTTTTTTTGCTTCAATCTGCTCTGTTACTTCAATGGCAATTATAGTAACCCCCGAAATAGTATCATCTACTTCGCGATATGGTTGATAAACAAAATTAAAATACACATCTTCCATTTTACCATTGCGCTTCACCTTTGCAAGTGATTCATTCGCTCTGTAAGGAATGCCGGTGTTATAAACTTTATCAAGCAATTCCACAAATCCCTGTCCTTTTAGCTCCGGCAAAACCTCAATCAATGGTTTGCCTTCTATCTCATTTCCTTTGCCCCACATTTCTTTTATGCTGTCATTGGCAAGAGTAATTATCATTTCTTTTGATTTCAATACTGCAAAAGCAAATGGCGATTGCATTACCATCATGTTATACCGCTTATCGCTTTCTTCAATTTTTTTGCGGGCTAATACCTGTTCGGTTACTTCATTGGCTGATGCTAAGATGCCGGAAATGCTGTTATCATCTTCCCGGATGGGTTGGTAATGTAAATTAAACCAGCCGGTTTCATTTTTGCCGTTTCTAAACAGCGTTATTTCCATTTCGTTGGCATTAAAAGGAATGCCGCTTTCCACTACTTTATCAAGAATTTCTTTGAACGACTTTTCCAATTCGGGGCTGGCTTCAAAAAGTAGTTTGCCTATAAAGCTCTTGTCTTTAACCATTAAACCTAAGCCCGAATCGTTTACGAGTTCAACTATGTAATTGCTGCCACGAAAAATAGCAATGGGCACGGATGTTTGCAGCAGCAGGTTATGAAACCTGCTCAGGAAGTTTTTTTCTTTAACTTGAGAATGCCTTTGTTCCGTAATATCCTCAATAGAGAGCAGGATGAGTTTTTCTTCTTTTTTTTCTCTTGTTAGTTCCAGGGCATTCAATACAATTATCCGTTCGCCAATAGAGGTGAAATTGTGTGTTACTTCAAAATCGGTGATTTGTTTTTTTTGTGGCAAAACTTCTTCCAACAATGTTCGCAGTTCAGGAATATTCCATTGCCGGTTGCCCAGGTCGTAAATCAATACCCCTTCTGTTTCCTGTTCGTTTACATTAAATGTTTTATAAAAAGCTTTGTTGGCCGTTTTTACCCGCAGGTGTTTATCAAGCACCAGCAGCGGCTGGTAAAGGGTGGCTACTATGCTTTCGCTATAATTTCTTGCATCTGTTACCTGCTCGTTAAGGCCAATTAATTCGTGGTTTAAAACCGTCAATTCTTCGTTGGTACTTTGTAATTCCTCCTTGCTGGTTTCCAGTTCTTCATTCAGGCTTTGCAATTCTTCGCTGCCACTCAGCAGTTCCTCATTGGCACTTTGCAGTTCTTCGTTGCTGGCTTCCTGCTCTTCGGTAATGCTACGCATATCTTCACGTAACTGGCTAAGTTCCTGCTCTAACAGTTGTATGCGTATATCTTTTTCATCTTTTTTTAATTTAGTGGTATTTTTTTTCCTGGTGCTTACTCCCGATGCTTCACTACCCTCTAATCTGTTATCGTGAAAGAGGATAAGGTAATAAGGCTCCACCGTATTGGGCAATGTAATGGCTTCTATAGAAATATTGCGAAGGACGCCGTTTACATCCAG
>JAYUZB010000189.1:0-4439 GCA_043752185.1 Chitinophagaceae bacterium | reverse complement strand
GGAGATGCTTCGTTCCTCAGCATGACAGAAATTCGTGTGCCTGCTTTATATTTGCACCATGCTAACAATCAGTAACCGCGGCATGCAAATGCCGGCATCTCCCATTCGTAAATTGGTTCCTTATGCAGAAGCTGCAAAAAGAAAAGGCACCAAAGTATATCATTTAAACATCGGACAGCCCGATATTGAAACACCTCCGCAATGTTTGGATGCGGTGCGTCATTCCGATTTTAAAGTTTTAGAATATAGTCATAGCGCCGGTAACGAAAGCTACCGCAAAAAATTAGTGCAGTATTATAAAACTGTTGGTATTGATGTAACACATGAGCAAATCATCATTACAACCGGCGGCAGCGAAGCCATCATTTTTGGTTTTATGGCCTGTATGGATGCCGGTGACGAAGTAATTATTCCCGAACCATTTTATGCAAACTACAATGGTTTTGCTGTGGAAGCTGGTGTAATTGTAAAACCAATTACTTCGGCAATTGAAACAGGTTTTGCCTTACCACCCATTGAAGATTTTGAAAAATCCATCACTTCAAAAACAAAAGCAATAGTAATCTGCAACCCCAATAATCCCACCGGATATTTGTACAGCGCAGCCGAAATGGAAATTTTAAAACAGCTTATTACCAAATACAACCTGTATTTATTTGCAGATGAGGCTTATCGTGAATTTTGTTACGAAGGCACACACACCAGCGCAATGCATTTAACCGGTGTTGATGATCATGTTGTTTTAATGGATACCATCAGCAAGCGCTACAGTGCCTGTGGTGGCCGCATTGGCGCTTTTGTTACCAAGAACAAAGCACTGCTTGATGCCACCATGAAATTTGCACAGGCAAGATTAAGTCCACCATCATTTGCACAAATTTTAGGCGAAGCCGCTGTTGATTTGCCTGCCGATTATTTTGATACCACCAGAGCCGAATATAAGTTACGCAGAGATACCATTGTAAACAGGCTGAATGCTATACCAGGCGTTTTTTGTCCCAACCCCGGTGGTGCTTTTTATGCCATGGCTAAATTACCTATTGATGATTCGGATAAATTTTGCCAATGGTTACTGGAGTCTTTTAATTACAACAACGAAACTGTAATGCTTGCGCCCGCCACCGGTTTTTACAGCACGCCTGGCCTTGGCAAACAGGAAGTGCGTTTGGCTTATGTAATAAATGTAAATGCCATTAACGCAGCAATGGATTGTTTGGAGAAAGCATTGGAGGAATATCCCGGAAAAGTTTAATTCTTTTGTATGAATGAAGAAGATAAATCACAGCAAATTTTAAGACACTCTTTTCGTTCAACATTATTAACTGAAGAACTTAATGCCTTTTTTTCTTAGGCTTTGTGGTAACAACTTTTGGCTTAGGTTCCATTACAATGCTAATAGCCTGAGACTGATTTACCAGGCTAATTGCCCTGTCTTTATACCCTTTACTTTGTATGTGCAGTGAATCAACAGGCGAAGCAAAAACAACCACATTTCCACTTTGGCTTGTAATTAGTATTTCGCCGGTTGATTTAATTTTTATTGTAGCGCCGATAATCGGATACCCTGTCTTTGAATCTGCAACCATAACAGCGTAGTTCTTTTGCGCATGAAGCAAAAAACTACTCAATACCAGGCCAGTCATCAGTATAAATTTTCTCATAGAAATTTTGGTTACCCTTTATTATTATAAAACAATTTTTACTTCGATTTATTTTAAATGAGCTTTTAAAAACGCAACCGTTTTATTCATTGCATCATCAGTGTTTGTTGTATTAAAACCGTGACCGTCTAAAAGGTATTCATAGTATTCATTGGGCACACCCAGTGTATTTAACCTTGCTCTTAACTGCTGGCTTTGATACAAAGGAACAATTACATCTACAGTTCCATGAAAAATAATGGTTGGTTTTGTTTGTGCTGTTGCTACTGAATACGGACTGTTGGAATCATACAAAGGCACATTCCAAGGGGCTCCATTGAACTGTATTAAAAGATCGCTGATGGCCCTACCCATGAAAATATTGTAGGTATTATACCAGCTCCAATCGCTTAATTTGGCAGGACCATAAAAATCAGCAACGGCTCTTACATAATTATTAGTATTGTGTGCGTAGGTGTATAACATAGCAAGATGTGCGCCTGCACTGGCACCAACCATGGTCAGGGTATCCGACACAACAAAACTGCTTTTATTATTTACCATCATGTTCACCGCCGCAGTAATATCAGCCAGAATTTGTGTGTGATGAATATTGTTTGGATTGCTGGCCAGCCGGTAATTGATATTTGCAATGGCAGCATCAGGCCATTTTGCCCTGAGCAGATTTTTATAATAATTCATTTCAGATTTATCGCCAGCTTCCCATCCGCCGCCATGTATAAGCACAATTACTTTAGTGCCTGTTGTACGGCCGGCTGGTAAATAAATATCCATTTTTTGTTTGGGGGCAGTTCCAAATGAAGTGTCAAGTATTATCCTTTCGGCAAGCGGGCCTGTGCCACCTCCACCACCGGTACCGCCGCCACCTGTTCCACCACCTCCAGCCGGATCTTTAATACAGGAACTGAATGCAGCAATAAAAATTAAACCTAAAGTAAGTGAACCGGCAAGACTGCGGAATAAGGAAAATGCAGACCCTGTTTGTAAGCTTGTATTAGTTTTCATAATTATTTTTTGGTGACAAATAGTTGTTGGTTTTGTAAACCTTGCATCAAGATATAGGTTTAAACTACAATTAAAATTAATTATTGCTAAAGAGATTGTTCCGCAACTATAAACGGTTATTTATTTTAACATGATTTTTTATTTTTACCTAGCGGCTTTGGTAATTTCTACCGTCCAGTCGTTACCACTGTATACTTTATGCACTGCAGAAAAATTACCCATGTTCAATGCAAATGATAACTGTAATAAGCTATTGAGATAAGCAAGCGGTTTACCCTTTGCCACTCCCCCGAAAGTTTCAATATAAGGCAAGGCTGCCTGGTACTTTTTTATTTTATCCTGGTAAATAATTACATCCATTTTTTCTCCAACTTTTATATTAAGCTGGTTAAAAAGCGAAGCTGGGATATTTGTCCAGATATTACCATACTGCACATCCAGTATCGCAATTGTTCCTTTTATTTTTTTTCCTTCCTGCACTGCCATCTGATAGGGAATTTTCACAACTTCATCTGGCAATAGTTTTCCAACCTGCTCAAAGCTTATCGTTCCTGATGCCAGCCTTGCAGCCGTATAAGCATACACATCACGCCCATGAAAAGTGTATGATTTTTCGGAACCTTTTCTTCGGTTATCCACTTCATCAATTTGCCTCATAGCTTCAATTCCTAAAGATTCGGCAATCAAAGTAAGCGTACCATTATCAGGTGTTACAATAAAATGACCACTTTTTGTTTTTAATACAACTGATCTTCTGTTGGTGCCTACGCCCGGATCTACAACCGAAACAAACACGGTGCCAGCAGGCCAATACATTACTGTTTGCTCCAGCCGGTAAGCGGCTTCCCAAATATTGTAGGCCGGAATTTCATGTGTAAGATCGAACAGTTTAAGGTCTGGTGAAACTCCCATCGCAACTCCTTTCATAGCAGATACAGCTCCATCCTTCAACCCAAAATCAGATTGAAAAACAACGGTCTTGTTTTGCGAAAATGAAATCTCATTTATCAGGAAAAAGAAAAGCAGAAAAAAAGTATTTTTTCTCATACAAACAATTGATTTCAATTAATAAAAATAAAAATTCCTCAAAGCTACAATGTACACAAAGAAAATTTTATTGATCTGGATTTTTGTAGCCTTCATGTAGTTTTTAATAATTAAGCCAACAGTTATTTTACACCAGGCAGACAGCTTTGCCTTAAAAGCATTTATTTTTGCCTATATGGAAAAAGAAAAACTGAGGCTGGATAAATACTTATGGGCCATCAGGCTGTTTAAAACCCGCAGCCAGGCAGGCGATGCCTGCGACAATGGCAAAGTAAAATTTAACAGAGAAAATACCAAAGCAAGCCGGGCTGTGCAGGTAGGTGATGAGTACGAAGTAAAGACTGAAAACAAACGTTGGGTAATAAAAGTAACCGGCCTGTTATTTAAAAGAGTACAATACAGCGAAGCCATCAATTTTTATATGGATATTACACCTGCCGAGGAGCTGGACCGCATTCAATTTCAGGCGGCTGTTTTTCATACCGGTAAAAGAATGAGCAAACAGGGGCGACCAACAAAAAAAGATAAAAGAGATTTGGATGGGTTTATGGGTGAAGAGTAATACTTTTATAAAAAATAAACTTACAATGCTTCAAATTTTTAAAAATATCTATTTTGATATCGGGCTATTTTTTATGCTGATAGGCATTACAATGATTTTATTACCACCGAAATTTGGCAATTTTCTATACGGGGTTCGAACAAAAATAACCATGAAAAACAAAA
>JAYUZB010000188.1:0-11003 GCA_043752185.1 Chitinophagaceae bacterium | reverse complement strand
CATCGCATGCTTCCAGTAAATGTTTGCGGCTGCAACCGGTTTGGTTGGGTTTATTGGCTTTGCCTCTCCATCCCCAAAATGCTTTGGAAGAAACGGTGTATGAAGTACGGTCCCATTTTTTCTTTTTTAAAACCCGGCCCATCATTTTTTCGCTTTCGCCTAAAGCATAAACTTCGGCATTATCAAAAAAGTTGATGCCTTTATCATAAGCAAGGCCCATCAGTTCATCTGCAACCTTATCATTAATTTGTTTGCTAAAGCTTACCCAACTGCCAAAAGATAATACACTAACCTGTAAACCTGATTTTCCTAAGCGGCGATATTCCATATTTATTTATATTTTTTATAGCTGGTTAAAGATACTGATTACCCTTTTTATTACTTCATTATAATTTTGTTATGGAAGAAACCATGCATTATTTAACAGCCGGCTTGCTTAATTTGTTTGAAAAAATTAATTGGCTGGAAATTGGGAATTGGGAACATTAATAACACCTACCGGGTTAATGATATGCCATGCTTTAAAATCCTGGCTTGCATCCATTCCAATCCCATCTATGATCTGTAATTTACGGCGGATACGTACGGGTTTATCGGTATAAAACTCATTGCCTTTTCTGCTTCTGTCCCACCAAAGTTCATTGCAATATAAAGTATCGCCCAGCACATTAATTACTTTTACGCTATCCCTTAAAAACACTTTGCTTTCCAACTCATAGTATTTACCATAAAGGGCGTCCAGCCTGCTGTCTACTGCCCCGGTTTCATTAAAAAAATCAACATGCAGTTTTTTGGGAAATTCAACATATTGATTAGCTTCCTGTACCCTTAACATTAACGGCGACCTGAGTTTTGCTTTTGCATTACCACCTAAAGTATAATTGATATCTGCATCCTTAATTTCTTCAATACCCAATGCTTTATAGTTATACTCATTTAGTTCTTTATCGCTGTTACCACAGGATACAAGAAACATAACGGCAAAAACAAATGAAGTAAAAAGGAGAAACTTGTTGTTAAGAAGGTTAAGCCGAAAATATGCCGGAAAGAAACGTAAGTACCGGAATATATTTTGCAACAATACCATCATCAAAATTATTGTACCTGTAAACAATGCAGAAAATTACATTAATTGTATTTAGGCTTTAGAAACCAGCTGGCATTCATAGAAACGCCAAGACTAAAACGTACAAGGCTTTCACGTAAGTTGGTTTGCTTATTACCCCTGCTTCCAAATTCCAAGGCAGTATTTAAAATTACATACCCTGCGTAGGGGTTTAAACGCTTTATAGATGTTAAGGGCATGCCTGTACCTAAGGTAAAGCCATATTCTGGCCTGTTGGCATTGGTTTTAATATAATCGGGTCCATAATAAAATCCAACCCGGTATTTTACGTAATTAAAATATTTTTTAACCGGCTTGTTTTCATTTGCCGGATAATATTGTGTACCCAATCTGATAGTCCAATTGTTTTGTACCTGATCTGTCTTACCGTAATAACGGTAGTTTCCCCAATTTCCATATTCAAAGTCGGCGCCAACTAACCAGTTTACATCCTGGTAAACTGCCCCTACAGTAACCATTGCCGGATATTTAATTTTTCCTTTTACATTATTTTCATAAACGCTATCTAATTGGTACTGGTTACCATTTTGATCGAAAATAATTATCTCCCTTGTCAAATCATTACTTGCATTTAAATTATGCTGCAGGTTTCCGTACACACCAAGCCTCAGGTTTTTTGTAATATTATTTTTTTCATCTTTTGCCAAGGGAATGTCGTATTGGACACCGCCGTTAAAAAATAATCCGCCAAAAGTGGTTTCGTCTGCATGATTGGATGTATAGTAGAAAACAGAGTCGTTAACAATCGATCTTATCGAACTTACATTTTTGCTGCCAAACATATAACCGGCATTAATGCCAATACTTAAATTTTTATACCTAAAGCCTGTTCCCAGGTTTGCCTGGTTTACACCACCGTTACCTTCATATAATGTACTTATACTGTCACCAAGATTAATATCACGTCTATTCTCTATAATTTTAAAATTTATTTTAGAAACCGGTTTCAGGCCCAGGCTCATGCCCCAACTCATTCCTTTTTTTGCCATTTTGGATGTGGTTAAAGGAAAAGCCAATTGTAAATAAGAAACATAGGTATTGGCAGATGTAAATCTTTTTGCCGGGGTCCTGCTTTTTATAATCCGGTAATCTATTTCTGTACCTACATCAAAAATGGTGTTTCTAATGGTAGAAAGCGAAGCCGGATTTGTAAAATTTATACTGTTGCTGTTTGGAAGTTTGAGCGTATTAAAATTGATGAAGTCGGCAACGCCGGCCGAAATACCTCCCATTCCCCTGGTAAAAACATTGTGGTTGGGAGTAAGATCGCCCAGACCGTATCTTGAATAAGGAGAATTTTCCTGTGCTGTTGCACTCATTTGCAAGCCACAAGCCACAAAAAGTACCATTAAAATTTTAGTCATTGTTAGTTTCGCTGAGTGCATATAATCCTTTAAATAAGAAATAAGGGTCGGCAAATATCTTGTTTTTAAGTTGACCGGCAAAATAGCTTGTATCGCCCCCGGTTAAAACGGCGTTAAAGTTGCCGTATTTTTGGGCAAATGCTTCAATAAATCCATCAATTTCATAGGTAATTCCGGCAATTACACCGCTTTGCATATTTGTTTTGGTATCGTACCCAATTATAGGAAAATTCCAGTCTTTTTGCACCAAAGGCAGCTTTGCGGTAAAAACCTGCATGGCTTTAAAACGCATTTCCATGCCGGGCGAAATACTGCCGCCGATAAATTCGCCATACTGATTTATGAAATTATAGGTAATGCAGCTGCCCAAAGCAACTACTAAGTTGTTTTTACCGGGATAAAAATGAACTGCAGCTGCAGAAAGTGCCAGCCTGTCGGCACCAATAGTTTCTGGTTTACCAACCGGCGTTGTAAAATTTGCCTGGGTAAGATGTGAGAGTTTATGAAATTTTGTTTTTGCTGCAAGCAGGTTTTCAATGTCGATATTATGTTCAATAACAGACGATAGGATTGTTTTTTGTGGATAATAATCTGCAAGCAATTTTTCAATAGTTGCTGTTTCGTCATTGGGCAAAACAATTTCTTCCGAAAAATTTTCATTTTCAAAAATGGCAGCTTTAAGCCGGGTGTTTCCAAAATCGAAGCAGATGGTTTTTGTCATAAAAGTTGGTTTAGAATGTTTAGATGGTTTAGAATGTTTAGGGAAGTTTAGTATTAGGTTGCCCAACTAAACCTTCTAAACTTCCTAAACCCTCTAAACTCAATTCAATCCTTTCAAATTCTTAAAGTGCCCGTTCAATTTTACTTTTTCTTTCAGCATTTCCATTTCAGCTAATACAGGAATTACTTTGGTAAGATGCCTTTTTAAATATTCCTGCCGCTGTAATTCGTGCAGCAGTTCCAGCAATTCATATTCTTCCTGCAACGACATACCTGCATGATGGGCCACATCATAGCTCCACAACTCCTCATCGGGTTTTACAAATTTTTTTTCAATGTTAAGCAATTTATGCAGTTCTTTAATTCCTTTTACAATGCCATTCATTAAGATGCGGTTACCTTTTTCATTGTTATCCGGGTAATTTACAATGGCACCGCTGTACAATTTATCGGGTAATTCATGAATAGCTTCCAGCATTCTGAAAACCTGCAGTCCTTCGGTTTTAATATCCATTTTTCCATCTTCATAAACCTGGCTTATTTCTTTTACATGTACCAGCGTACCCATTTCATTTATCTTATCGTCAATAACCGCAGGTATTCCAAACGGCTTTTTTGTTGCAAAACATTCATTAATCAGTTGCCTGTAGCGGGGTTCAAAAATATGCAGGTTCAGTTGCTCTCCGGGAAACACAACGATGGCCAAAGGAAATATGGGAATAAAATTGGTCATAGTTAAATTTAAGAGGCTGTTTTGTTAGCCATCTCTTTAAGATACCTGTATTTTAAAAAAGTATAGCGTGCTGTAGTTTTTGCAATAATAAATCCTTCGGCCCCGTCTAAAAAGCCAAGGCGAAAAATATAATGCTGTATAAAAGCAAATACCGGTGAAAAATATTGTTTAAAAGAACTTGATTTTTTTCCTGCATCAAAATATTTCTTAGCATTCATACGGGCATAATGATCTGTTTTGGCATCGTACTCCTGCCGGTTTTGTACGGTATAATGCAGAATATTCCCTTTCAGTTTGATAACCTTAACTCCCGCAGCAAAAATGAGATTTTCATGAACAGCAACATTATTCCATTTCACTTTGGTGCGGTTAAATAGCCGTATATGCCAATCGAACCCCCACTCGCCAAAACGAATCCATTTATTGCAGAAAAAGTTTTTAAAGCGTATATCAAATACTTCCTCATCATTGGTTAAGGTAAGCTGCAAAAGGCTTTGCCGCAATTCTCCATCAATGGCTTCATCTGCATCCAGGCTTAATATCCAATCATTTTTCGCAGCTTTAATTCCCATATTCTTATTGATGCCGTAACCGGCCCAATTGGTTTCAATTACATGGGCATTCATTTTTTTGCAAATGGCAACGGTATCATCGGTACTGCCACTGTCAACAATTACAATATCATCGGTTACTGCCTGCAAGCTTTCCAAAGTATTGGCTATGATATGTGCTTCATTCTTAGTGATGATAACAACGGAGATATTCATGCTGCAAAGAAACAATAAAAAAGAGCATGAATAATTTTACAGGGTTGTCAACCTTTTAAAGGTTGACAACCCTTTTATTGAACTTTGGCAAAGTTTTTAACTTTACCAAAGTGCTACAGTTTATTTATTTGGTATTTGAAATTAGAAAATTGAAATTTGTTTTATGTGGCAGCAACAGATACATGAAATTAAACAGGGCAATATCAAAACACTGGCCCGGTGCATATCTTATATTGAAAATGAAGTAACCGGTTACGAAGACCTGTTGCAACAGCTGCCGGCTTCTCAAAAACCCATCATTGGTATTACAGGCCCGCCCGGTGCCGGTAAAAGTACACTGGTAGATGCACTCATTGGGCTTTTGGTAAATGAGGGCAAATCCGTTGCCGTTATTTGTGTAGATCCTTCCTCACCTTTTAATTTGGGTGCATTGCTTGGCGACCGTATCCGCATGAGTGAATGGTACGATAACCCCAAAGTGTTTATTCGCTCGCTGGCTACCCGTGGCTCTTTGGGTGGTTTGCATCCAAAAATTATTGAGATAAGTGATTTAATGAAGGTTGCCGGTTTTGATTATATCATTGTAGAAACTGTTGGCGTGGGCCAAAGCGAAATTGAGATTGCCGGGCTGGCAGATATTACCATTGTGGTTGTAGTGCCCGAAGCAGGCGATGAAGTGCAAACCATGAAAGCTGGGCTGATGGAGATTGCCGATGTGTTTGTTGTAAACAAAGCCGATAGGCCGGACGCCGATGTTTTTGTAAAGAATTTAAGACTGATGCTTGCCCCGGCTTTTCACAACCACACCATGCCAGTACCGGTTATTAAAACCATTGCATCGCAAAAGGAGGGTATTGCTGAGTTATTGAAAACAATTACAGAAGCTTTCAGCAAATTAAAAGAGAACGAAAAAAGAAGCTGGCTGCTTGCCGAAAAAGCTTTTCATCTTATACAGCAAAAGAAAATGATGGCGATTAATAAAGCTGTGCTGAAACAAAAGATTGAAGAAGCCGGAAAGGATTTTAATTTATATGCCTTTATAAAAAATTATTATTAATTAGAACAGTTGGCGGTTGGCAGTTGGCAAATACGAGCAGGCGATTGCAGGCTGACCACTGCAAACTGGCAACCGCTCACTGCTGCTGCTCTTCTTCCTCCAGTTTTTTATTGCCTTTCCACCAGCGATAGCCAATAAAACCTACAATGGCAAAGGGCGTCATCATTAAATAAAGAATGGCTGAGTTCATGCCCTGCGCCGGTTTTTCTCCCAGCTGGGAGGATGTTTTGGCACAAACCGCACATTGCGCCTCAACGGCTGTTGATAGGAACAACACAAAAAAGAGAACCAGTAATATGTTTAAAATATGCTTCATCTGATATTACAAAGTTACGCCGGCATGTGGTAAAGAAAACATCTGTTTAACAGAAATTAACTATTTAATTTGCAGAAAAAAGAACAGATGCTTTTAATTTGCAATAAACAAAACAAGCCATGTTGAAAAGATTTTTACCCGCTCTGACATTCGTATTATTTTTTTCGGCTGCCCATGCACAGATAAACAATGCAAGGCTTCACTACAATTCTGGTATTCAATTAAGAAATTCTTCCAAATTTCCTGAAGCGTTGGCTGCGTTTAATAAAGCAGTTGAACTCAATAAAAATTTTGACTCGGCCTATGTTGAACTGGGTGATATTTACAGCAAATCGGGTAGCATGGAACTGGCCATGAGTAATTACAATAAAGCCCTTGCGGTTAATCCTAAATATGCTAACGCTCTTGTAGGAATTGCTAAAATTTACAGGGATGCTATAAAGAAATATGACTCTGCTATTTATTACTTTAATGCCGCAGCAAAACTCGACAGTACAAACAAAGAAATATTTTATGGATTAGCCTGGATTTATAACGCCACCAAAGAACATGACCTCGCCATTCCCAATGCTGTAAAAGCACTTGAAATTGATAATACTTATAAACCTGCTTATGGTGAATTAGGTTATGCTTACCGTTCTACAAAACGATTTGCAGAATGTATTGAGCAGTTTAAAAAAAACCTGGCAGTTTCAGTTGTTGACGTTGCCTATCTTTATTCGGGATACGCTTATATTGAATTAAATAACAAAGAAGGCGCTTTGCAACAATATGAAGCGCTTAATAAAGTAAACGAAAGAATGGCTGGAGCGTTGAAGAAAAAGATAGATGCCATGCCAGTAGCTGCAACTGGCGGCAATTAATTATATTTTTATTTCAGAAACAATGGCCGCATTGTGAAATATTTCCTGATCAAAAAATTTAGGATCAGTTACAAATGCATTTAGTTCTCCCTTCATTATAGTTGCCGATAAAAGATCATCGGCACGATAAACCACCGGCGTTTGTGCTGCCAGTAATTTTTTGGCCGCCTGCAAGGTAACCGCATAAGCATGTGTACAGTCATGAAACCCCGCTTTTTTTAAATGTATGCTGAATGGTTTTGGCAATAGATTGCTTACCATTTTATAACTCCAGGCCATCAAACCTAGTGCACTGAGTATTTTATAAAAAAATTGTTTTGTTTTTAGTGCAGTTGTAATTTTTTCGTGTTTTAAATAACCCAGGTAAACCAACTCCCAGTTATCGGGTAACTCATCCAGCGCAGCCGGTAATTCAGCCAGGCTTTCAGCAATTGGCAATACATCATCTTCCAAAATCAAAACTTTTTTCCAGTTATTTTTTATCATCTCTGCGTAAACCATCCGGTGCGATAAAGAACAGGCAACTTCACCAGGGTTTAATGCTTTGCCCTGCCGTTGTAGTTTTTTAGCATGTTGCTCATTATAGGTTCCGTTTGTTTTTGCAGCATCGTAATCCAGTTCAAGTTTATCTGCACCCCAAAAAAAATCGAATGGCATTCCTTCCAGATTTTTTTTTACACGTTGGTGCCTGTCGGTAAAACGGGGAACCGAAACAACAACAATCTTATCAAAGTATTGCTCCAGGTATTTACTGATGTTTGAAGGAATGCTCACTGCTGCTTATTTAAAGGCATTGTTTGTAAAAATTATATTCTCGCCCTTTGTATCAAAAGAAAAATCGTATTTGCTAACTGCATTAAAAACTGCACGGGAGCATCCTCTTTTCATTTCATCATGCAGCTCAATAATTAAAACCCTTGTGAGCGGTAACCATTTTTCAAAATTTTCTTCAAACACTTCTTTTTCCGATCCCTCAATATCCAGTTTCAATACATCAATATGCGGCATGTTGAATTGCTTCATCACAGACAAAACAGTTAATGCTTTAATAGTATCAGCGCCAGCTTCGTTGGTTTCTGTTACAGTAAAAGCATTGTTACCTACATGGGTATTTTCAATTTTTAAATGAGTATTGTTCTTCCATATTCCGCATTGCAGTGTATGTATGTTGGCATATGATTTACAGTTCAACTGCAACAGGTTGTAATTCTCAGTATCAGGTTCAATAGTTACAATGGTTGCATTTGGAAATTTAGTTGCAAAGAAACAGGCTGTTAATCCAATGTTGCCGCCGCCATCTATAATATATTTTGGTGCAAAGCTTAGTGGTATATTGTAGGCCTCATTTAAAATCACTTCCTCAAAAGTTGCGTAGTCAAATGGATTGTTGCGTAAATTAAATGGCTGTGCAAGATTACCAGTTTGCAAGTTTGACAGATTGCCGCTTTTTACTTTACGGTAAAAAGATATGGCTTTAAAAAACCCCAGTTGCTTTTGTAACTTTTTAAATCTTGACATCAGAACAAATAAAAAATTAATTTAGCTGTGAAATTACAATTAGTAAGCAGCACGTTAAAATATAATTTACAGGTACGAAGTTTAGCAGTAAAACAAATACATGAAATCGGTTTTCTTTTTATCCTTAATGAATGGTGGTGCCTGGGGCGGCAGCGAAGAGTTGTGGTTTCGTGCGGCTTTATGGATGAGCAAACATGATTACAAAATTGGTATTGGTTGTTATGATTGGCCGGAGAAGCAGGACCGTATCAATGAATTAAAAAATGCAGGTTGCAGCATTTATTTATTGCCGAATAAAAAAGGATTTTTTAAAAAGGCAGCTGTAAAAAAAGTATTGCATTCAATTCCTTTTCAGGAATATAACCTTACCGTAGTGAACCAGGGCGGCTGGGAAGAAATACTGCATTCGCCATTCAGCAATCTTTATAAAAAGCTTCAGGCTTATGTTTTACTGAATCATAACTACAATGAAAATGCAGTGCTGTCTTTTACAAAACAAAAATTATTGCAGCAATGGATATCAGGCGCTCAGATGAATTTTGGAGCAACGCAAAAAATATTTGAGGTTATCGAAAGAAAATTCAGCATCCCCATTGATAAAAAACAAACGCTGGTTAACCCGGTTACATTTGTTCCGGAAAGAGAAGCTGGTTTTAATCCGCCATTAACAAATGATAGCTGCACCTGGATAATGCTTGCAGAATTGGACACTGCAAGAAAAGCACAGGATGTTTTAATACATGCATTGTCATCACAAAAATGGAAAGCAAGGAAATGGCAATTGCATTTATATGGCAAAGGAAAAGATAAAGAGAAACTGGAAAAATTAATTGTTGAACTGGGGCTTGAGGAAAAAATTATCTTAAAAGGATTTACAACTAATATAAAACAAACATTGCTCGATTGTAACCTGCTGTTGCAATGCTCCCTTATTGATGCCATGCCTTTAAGCGTGGTAGAAGCTATGGCAACCGGAAGGCCCTGTGTAGTAAGTAAGGTTGGTGATATGCCTGCATGGGTTGAAGATGGCGTGAATGGGTTTATTTGCCCTGCTGTAACTGTTGAGGGAATAGATGAAGCGATGGAAAGCTGCTGGCAACAAAAAAACAACTGGGTGGCAATGGGCAAAAATGCTTTTGACACCTTTATAAAAAAATATCCGCAACCTTATGAAGAAAAGATTGCGGAAATTTTAAGTTTTTATATTCCTTAAATGAACTGCTTTTAAGCCGGTTCAGATTTCATTTGCTTTGAAACTCTTGAGCGTTCGTTCTCATCCAGTATCACTTTACGCATACGAATGCTTTTTGGTGTTACTTCAATACACTCATCCTGTTGTATATACTCCATACACTCTTCCAAAGTCATCATAATTTTTGGAGCAGCTTTGCTGGCATCATCACTACCGCTTGCACGGTGATTAGTTAGTTTTTTTGGCTCTGTTGCATTTACGTTCAGATCTCCTGGCTTAATATGCTCGGCAATTATTTGTCCTACGTAAACTTCATCTCCCGGATCAACAAAGAACCTGCCTCTGTCCTGCAATTTATCAATTGAGTAACCAGTTGTTCTTTCAGTATTTTTCGATAATAAAACTCCATTGCTTCTGCCGGGGATATTTCCTTTCCATGGCCTGTAATCAGTAAAGCGGTGAGCCATTACAGCTTCACCAGCCGTGTTCGTAAGCATATTGCTACGCAAACCTATCAAACCACGTGAAGGAATATCAAATTCCAAATGCTGCATTTCGCCCTTGCTCTCCATGATCAGCATTTCGCCTTTACGCTGCGTAACCAGGTCAATTACTTTACCGCTAAATTCAGCAGGTACATCAACTACCAGGTTTTCATATGGTTCACATTTCTTACCATCAATTTCTTTTACCAAAACCTGTGGGTTACCAACGGTTAACTCAAAACCTTCTCTACGCATAGTTTCTATCAAAATGCCTAAATGCAAAATACCACGGCCATACACCAGGAAACTATCAGCACTATCTGAATCTTCAACACGCAAAGCCAGGTTCTTTTCAGTTTCTTTCATCAGCCTGTCACGCAAATGGCGTGATGTTACAAATTTACCTTCACGACCAAAGAATGGTGAGTTGTTAATGCTGAACATCATACTCATGGTTGGTTCATCCACACTAATAACCGGCAATGCTTCCGGAAATTCAACATCACAAATGGTATCGCCAATATTAAATTCTTCCAACCCAACTATTGCACAAATATCTCCTGCACTTACTTCTGTTGCTTTCTTTTTACCAAGTGCTTCAAAAGTATATAGTTCTTTTACTTTCATTTTTTTAATGCCGCCATCAGCCTGCACCAATGCAATCTGCTGTCCTTCTCTTACAGTTCCTCTTGCTACTTTACCCACTGCAATTCTTCCTAAAAAAGAAGAATAGTCTAAAGAAGTGATTTGCATTTGTGTAGTGCCTGCATTTACTTTAGGCTCCGGTACATGTTCCAAAATTGCATCCAGCAATGGAAAAATATTATCAGTTTCTGTTAATGAAGTATTCATCCAGCCATTT
>JAYUZB010000187.1:0-11038 GCA_043752185.1 Chitinophagaceae bacterium | reverse complement strand
GTCAAAGAGTTCCAACTGATGCTTCTTTGGCTAAACATAGAAGTAAAAGCGTTGTAAGCAGTTGGTTTAATTCGTTTGGTGAAGGTGGGGGAACAAGTAATGAAATACAAGAAGTTAACATTGCTGTTGGTGCTGAGTATTGGTACAATAATCAATTTGGTTTTAGAGCAGGTTATTTCTACGAGAATCCAAACAAGGGTAACAGAAAATATTTTACAGTTGGTGCAAGTATTAAATACAGCGTTGCTGGTTTAAACTTCTCTTACGTTTTCCCTACTGGAAATGGCACAAACCGTTTACCTTTATCTAATACCTACCGTTTTGGTTTAGTATTTGATATGGGTGGAGCAAAATAATTTAATTTTAATACAAAGAAAAGCGTTCTGGTTTTCACCGGAACGCTTTTTTGTTTTTATAATCAATCAAAATGGTGGATATTTACAGAATAAAATAAGCAATGGCATATAGAATTGGGTCAGGTGTTGATTATCACCGTTTAGTAACAGGAAGGGATTTATGGATTGGTGGCGTGAAAATTCCACATACAAAGGGAGCCTTGGGCCATAGTGATGCAGATGTACTGTTACATGCAATTTGTGATGCAATGCTTGGTGCCTTAGCTCTTGGTGATATTGGATTTCATTTTCCTGATACGGACAACTCCTTTAAAGATATAGACAGTAAAATATTATTGAAAATATCTAGAGAATTAATAGAAGCAAAGGGCTATAAAGTAATTAATATTGATAGCACTCTTTGCCTAGAAGCCCCCAAAATAAAACCTTACGTTCCACAAATGCAGCAAACTATTGCAGCTATTGTTCATGTTACACCTGAAGATGTTTCAGTAAAGGCAACTACGACAGAGCAAATGGGTTTTGTTGGCCGTGAAGAAGGTTTAAAAGCTTATGCAACAGTATTACTCGGCTTAAAATAAACACTTACTCTTTTTGAAAAAAAATATTCTCACATACTGCTTTTTATTTAGTACTGTTTTTGTTTTTGCACAAAAGCAAACTAACATATGGTATTTTGGAAACCGTGTCGGGCTTGATTTTAATCAAACACCACCATTGGCATTAAACAACGGAACAGCTAATTCAAGAGAGGGGTCAGCTGCAATGAGTGATAACAACGGCAGGCTGTTATTTTACACCAATGGAATTGTTGTACAAAACCGTAAGCATGAAACAATGCCTAATGGAACCGGCTTGCTAGGCGAATTAAGCAGCACAAATAACACCGTAATTGTTCCCATGCCTGGCAACGACAGTATGTATTATTTGTTTACAATTGGATCGGCTTTTCAGGAAGAACCTGTTTTTTCTTATAACATAATTGATATGAAAGGAGATGGTGGATTTGGAACTGTAGTTACCAAGAATGTAATTGTTTTAGATACTGTGCTTGAAAAGATTGCCGCTATAAGACATTGTAACAACAGAGATGTGTGGATCGTAATTCAAAAATGGAATTCGGATAAGTACTATTCTTACTTGTTAACAGCAGCTGGCTTAAATACGGCGCCGGTGGTCAGCAGTACCGGTTTAGTTATTACAGGGCAGATTAATAACTCAATAGGCACTTTAAAATTTACAAGTAAAGGAAATAAATTGGCAGCCTGCCATGCCTTTGATAATGACGCTGTTCAATTAATGGATTTTGACAACACTACGGGTATTCTCTCCAATTCACTGATTATTCATCCCAATGTAATACCTCACCTACCAAATTATACTGGCGTATATGGTGCCGAGTTTTCTCCAGATGGTAAACTGTTGTATGTATCGGCAAACAATTCTAATACCGATCCATCTACATTATATCAGTTTGATATTACTTCAAATAATGCAGCTACCATCTTTGCTTCAAAACAAGTAATAGCACAAACTACTCCTTGGTTTGCCGGGGGCTTGCAGCTGGCAACAGATCAAAAAATATATATGACGATGTGGAATGACACAGCTTTGTCGGTTATTGAGAATCCAAACACATATGGTACCGGCTGTAATTTTGTGTTTAATAAAATATATGTGGGGCCAGCAGGAAGTTTTCCGCTTCAGTTTGGCTTGCCAACTTTTTTGCAAAGTTATTTTGATACTACAGCAAGCCCTTATGATTTCAGCAGAACAGGTAATTGTTTTGATCTGAATGTTTCCTTTACTATTAACAGGCTTAGTGGGATAGACTCTGTAAAGTGGAACTTTGGAGACATGAATATGTCTCAGGCTCTTCAACCAACACATACTTACGCAGTTCCGGGATTTTATGATGTACAATTGATTGTTTACAAGGTAGATTGCTCCGGATTAAACGATACTATAACCCGTAAAATTTGGATTGCTAACTCCGGTGAATTTTTAGGCCCGGATACATCCAGCTGTAATGCATTAACGATGCAAATAGGAGTAGAAGAAATTTTTGGTGTAAATTATTTATGGAACACAGGTTTTAACGGCAGTAAAATAACAACAACCGGGTTTGGAGATTACTGGCTGGAGATGGAACAGAATGGATGCAAGGTAAGAGATACCTTAAAAGTTAGCCCCTTACCGCAACCAACAGTAAGCCTGGGTATTGATACAAGTGTTTGTAAATACAAACCGGTTGTTTTAAAAACCCTAAGTTCAAATTACGACAGTTATTTATGGAGCACCGGGGAAACAACACCTTCCATTCTGGTTACTCAAATTGGCATGTATCATATTACTGTATCAAAAAATTTCTGTACAGCAGTTGATACAATTCAGATTTTACCCGGCGATTGTGATGTTTATATCCCATCAGCTTTTACGCCCAACAACGATAACTTAAATGAAACCTTTGGTGTAGTAGATAATACCACACTTCAATATTTTTCTTTACAGATTTATAGCAAATGGGGCCAATTAATCTTTAGCAGTAATGATGTTACCAAAAAATGGGACGGTACATTTAAAGGTAAAAAAATGCCAAACGGATCCTATGTATGGATGTTGAATTACACAAACATCCGCGGAAGAAAATTCTATGAACAGGGCACTGTTATGCTGATCCGTTAAAATATTTCATTAACATCTGTAGTTGCAGAATTTACTTTTTACATCGCTAACTTTGCCGTTATGCAAACTGTTCTGGTTAATATAGTAAACATATCTTCAAACCCATTGCCTGCATATGCAACTGAAGGTTCCGCAGGAATGGATTTAAGAGCTAACCTTTTACAACCATTGGTTTTGAAACCTCTTGAGCGTAATCTTGTACCAACCGGGTTGTTTATAGAATTACCTGCCGGATACGAGGCACAAGTACGTCCTAGAAGCGGGATGGCTCTGAAACAAGGAATTACCTGTTTAAACTCACCAGGTACAGTTGATTCAGACTACAGAGGGGAGTTAAAAATTATTTTAATTAATTTGAGTGATAATGTGCAGGTAATAAACCACGGCGACAGAATTGCCCAGATGATTATTGCTAAAACTGAAAGAGCTGAATTATTGGTGGTGCACCAATTAAACGAGTCACAACGGGGAGTTGGTGGTTTTGGCCATACCGGAATTGAATAAATAATCGACACAAAAAAAATATGAAAATCCTACATCCAGTCTTTGTTTTAGTTATACTAATATTTTTAAGTTATAGTTGTAAAACTGTAAAACAAATTAACAAAGCCATTGCTCCAAAAGATACTACTGATGTTACTATCATTGATCAATTTAAATTAGATTCGATTATGATGGTTAAGAAAACAATTGAAAATCTGAGAAGCAACTATATTGATTTTAAAACATTCAATGCTAAAATAAAGGTTCAATACCAGGATAGCAGGGGAAAGAACCAGGATGTAACAGCTATTGTGCGTATCATAAAAGACAGTACTATCTGGATTTCAATTACCGCATCATTGTTGAACATTGAAGCGTATCGGGTTCTTATAACCAAAGACAGTGTAATACTTTTAAATAAGCTGGATAGGGAAGTGCAATACCGTTCACTTGATTATCTGCAGGAAGTAACTCAGATACCATTTGATTATACAACCCTACAGGATTTTGTGATAGGCAACCCGGTTTTTATTGATAGTAATATTGTCTATTATAAAAAGACAGAGAATCAAATTCTGTTTTCAATGGTGGGCCGTTATTTTAAAAACCTGCTTACACTTTCTTCGGGTAATTATTTTTTAACCCACAGTAAACTGGATGACGTAGACATTGCCAGAAGCCGCACTGCTGACCTTACATATGCTGACTATGAAAATAAAACAGGATATAATTTTTCAACCTATCGTGAAATAACGGTTTCGGAAAAAAACAAACTGGATATTAGTCTGAATTATAAACAGTATGAGTTTAACAAAGAATTGTCAGTTTCTTTTAACATTCCAAAAAATTATATTCCAAAGTAAACGTTATTTTTAAATCTGCATTGCTTTAGCCAAAAGTAAATGAACAATTACGAATATTTTTTTGAGTAAATAAAAATCAGCATGATCAAATTCATTTTTAACGTAGTCTTTCTCTCTTTCTTCAGTTTATCAGTGCTTGCGCAGGAAACCCGTGAAGAATTGGAAAAACAGCGGGCAACATTAAAAAGAGAAATGGAACAAACACAAAAATTGCTGAACAGCAATAAGGCTAAAACCAAGGAAAGCCTGGTAAAATGGAAATTAATAAATGACAAACTAAACCTGCAAAACCGCCTTATAGAAAATATTGGTAAAGACATCAATTTATTGGATAACAATATTAACACCAACCAGCGGGAAATTAACCGCTACAATAAACTGCTGGACACCTTAAAAGAAGAGTATGCCAAGAGTATGGTGTATGCCTATAAGAACAGAAACAATTACGATTTTTTAAGTTTTATTTTTTCTGCAGCCAGTTTTAATGATGCCATTAAGCGTATAGCCTATCTGAAATACTACAGAGATTATCGTGAAAAGCAGGGAGAAAATATATTGCGTACACAGGAATTACGCAAACAAAAATTGAATGAGCTCGGAAGTATTAAGGAAAAAAAGAGCGAAGTTTTACAAATTAAGGATAAAGAAGCTGCTGCATTGGAAACACAAAAGCTGGAGAAAGACAAAATTGTGAGTGACCTTAAAAAGGAAGGTAAAGAATTAAATAACCAGCTTGCTGCCTATAAAAAGCAAAATGCAAAAGTTGAAAGAGCCATTGCCGCTGCGATAAGAAAAGCAAGAGACGATGCAAATAAAGCGGCAATGAAAAAAGCAAAAGAAGATGCAGCGGCTAATCTGGCTGCTTCTAAGAATAATACCGCACCAAAAAATAATACCGAAAAAATTACAACGCCTGTTAAAAGAACAGACCCGGTAAAGGCACCCGATAATGTGTTATTAAATGCAGGGAATATTGCGTTAAACGAAAGTTTTAAAAAGAACAGGGGATTATTGCCGTGGCCAGTTGATAAAGGCATTCCTATTTTGCATTATGGCAATAACATCCTACCAAGCGGAAGTAGAATTTCTGTGAGCGGAATAACTGTTGCAACAGAAATTGGCAGCAATGTAAAATCTATTTTTGATGGTGTGATTTCAAGTGTTGTTTTTATTGAAGACATGCAGGTGATAATTATCCAGCATGGAGAGTATTTCAGTACTTATAGTAATTTGGGAAGTGTGTCTGTTAAAAGCGGACAAAATGTAAAAACTGGCCAGGTTATAGGTAAGGCTGCGGCTAATCTTGATGGTAACGGATCTATTGACCTGTATATAAATGATGCAAAAGGAAACGATATTGACCCGGAAAAGTGGTTAAAAAGATAATCAGATCACTCTTTTATAAAGCGCTTCATAGAGCGGAACAATATTTTCAATATCGAATTTTTTAGCCTGCGTTAATGCATTGGCTTTAAATTTTTGTAGTGTTGCATCATCCTGTAAAATGTGTAAAGCATTTTTACTCATGTCTGCTACATCGCCCACTTCACTCATATAGCCGCAAAAACCATTAATATTTATTTCGGGCAAACCTCCTGCATTGGTAGATATTACTGGCACTTCGGCAGCCATGGCTTCCAAAGCAGCCAATCCAAAACTTTCATATTCGCTGGTTAGTAAAAATAAATCTGCAATGGGTAAAATGTCTTCCATCTGCTCCTGCTTACCCAAAAATTTAATGTTGTCATGAGATTTACATTCCCTGGCCGCCGCTTCTATATGCGATCTTTCCGGCCCATCGCCCAGCAACAATAGAGTAGCAGGCATTTTTTTCTGAATCAATAAAAAAGCGGCAACCACATCTTCAACGCGTTTTACTTTTCTAAAATTAGAAGCATGTACAATAATTTTTTCGCCATTAGGCGATATCAGTTTACGAAAAGCATCAACCGGGCTTTTATGAAACCGTTTTACATCCACAAAATTGTGGATTACTTCTATTTCCTTTTCTATTTTAAAATTCTTAAAAGTTTCTTCTTTCAGGTTTTCTGAAACTGCTGTTAGTATATTACTTTCATTCATTGAGAAAGTTACAACAGGGCTGTAGGTTTTGTCTTTACCCACCAGCGTAATATCTGTACCGTGTAATGTGGTTATTACAGGAATCTTTATTCCCTGTTTAGCCAATATTTGTTTTGCCATGTAAGCTGCTGCTGCATGCGGTATGGCATAATGCACATGTAAAAGTTCAACATTATTATTCAGGATAACATCTACCATGGTGCTTGCCAGGGCTGTTTCATAAGGCGGATAATCAAAAAGTGGATAAGTTGGTACCCTTACTTCATGATAAAATATATTGGTATGAAAACCACTCAGCCGAACGGGCTGCTGGTAGGTAATAAAATGAATATTATGTCCCTTATCTGCAAGGGCTTTGCCCAGTTCCGTTGCCAACACACCACTACCACCAAAAGTAGGGTAACATACAATACCTATATTCATAAGAAGCCGTTTTAATGAAAAATTGTAAGATGCAATTTACCGAAATATTATTCACAACAGTTTCCATTCATGAATTGGCTTTTTAATAGTAAGTTTGTTTATAAACTCTGTTTATGATTAAAGGAACAATATCTGCAATGCTGTTTTCTGTTTTCACAAGCTTATCAGGCTTTGCTCAATCCGAAGATTCATTGATGATAAAGAAGATAGCCGATGAAATTTTGCTGAATGGAAAGGCGCCGCAAAATTTATATACTTTATGTAAATCTGTAGGAACCCGGCTAAGCGGCAGTGCAGGTATGTATAAGGCCGAGGCATGGGGTGTAAAAATATTAAAGGAGTCTGGTGCAGAAAAAGCATACTTGCAGCAATGTATGGTGCCACATTGGGTAAGAGGAAAAAAGGAATTTGCAGGTTACCAAACCAAAAATAAAAAAACTGATCCTGTATTTGATGTGCTTGCCATTGGAAATTCGGTTGGTACAGGAGATAAAGGCATTTTAGCGCAGGTGATAGAAGTGAAAAATTTTGAAGAATTAAATCAACGAAAAGATGAGGTAAAAGGTAAAATTGTATTTTATAATTATCCTTTCAATAAAACTTTGTTACGTGGTGCATATGGCGATGCGGTAAGATATCGCAGCAATGGAGCTTCAATGGCTGCCAAGTTTGGCGCATTGGCTGTTATTGTTCGCTCTGTAACTGGTGCCTATGATGATAACCCACACACAGGTGCATTAAGATACAATGATTCATTTCCTAAAATTCCGGCTCTTGCAATCAGCACTAAGGGTGCGGAAAAGCTGAGTGGCCTAATCAAAGGATTGTATAAAGAAGCAAATCTTTTTATCAGATCTAACTGCAAAATGCTGCCAGATACTATTGGACATAATGTGATTGGAGAAATAAAGGGTACTGAATTTCCAGATGAAATAATAACGATCGGCGGGCATCTTGATAGCTGGGATCAGGGCGAAGGTGCCAGTGATGATGGAACCGGAATTGTACAGAGTATTGAAATATTAAGAGCATTTAAAACAATTGGATACAAACCCAAACGAACTATTAGAATTGTTTTGTTTGCCAATGAAGAAAACGGCCTGCGTGGTGGTAACAAATATGCCGAAGAAGCTAAACTGAAAAATGAAAAGCACGTAATGGCTATGGAGAGCGATGGTGGCGCTGAATATCCACGGGGTTTTAGTTGCGGAATGACCAAAGAGCAATTTGCAAAAGTACAGGGCTGGACAAAATTTTTTGAGCCATTTGATGCAGCCAGGTTTACCTTTAGCGAAGGTGGTGGAGGAGGTGCTGATATAGGGCCGCTGCAAACAAATTTTAAAACGGCACAATTTGGCCTTAGTACAACCGGGCAAAGGTATTTTGATATGCACCATTCCGCTTTAGATGTGTTTGAAAAAGTAAATGCACAGGAATTAAATTTGTGTGCAGTTGTAATGGCATCGATGGTTTACCTGGTTGATAAATATGGATTATAATTTTTTTAAAAAATATTTTTATGGAAGATATAAAGCTTGACCAAACTGTAAAGGAACAACCAAAAAAGAAAAGTGGTTTTCGTAAGTTTTTAAGATGGTTTGTTTTTATTGTGTTACTGACCGGAGCCATTGCTTTTTGGTGGAAATATTATTTTGTTTTTGGCGAAGGAGTTAAATCCGGAGAATTAAACTATGTGGTTAAAAAAGGGTACGTATGGAAAACATGGGAAGGTAAAATGATACAACGCGGCAATAAAGAAATGATGGCAAGCAATGAGTTTGTATTTAGCGTGCAAAGCGATTCCATTGCAAAAATTCTGGAACAGAACAGCGGAAAATGTTTTGACCTACATTATAGAGAATTTCTTGGTGTAGCTCCCTGGAGAGGGAATACCAAATTTATAGTTGACAGGGTAGATAAAGTAAAAGAGTTATCTGATTGCGGTGTGCGGTAATACTAAACAGCGTACAATAAAAATATAACCGGCTTTTTATGAAAGTCGGTTTTTTCTTTTTTCCAATCAGCGACGGTCCTTGTTTTTACAAACTCGTTGGGGCCGGTCAATTCCGATGCAATGCAAAGCTTGGTAGATGGTTTACAGGTTTTTAATAAGGTTTCAATAAGTTGATTATTCCGGTAAGGGGTTTCAATAAATATCTGCGTACTGTTTTTCTTTTGCGATGAAGTCTCTAAAGCTGTAATCGCTTTGTTTCTTTCAAGGCTATCAATGGGTAAATAGCCAATAAATTCAAACTGTTGCCCGTTCATACCGCTTGCCATTAATGCCAGTAGTATAGAACTGGGGCCCACCAGGGGTTTTATGATTGCATTCATTTCCTGCGCAGCGGCAATTAAAATTTGCCCGGGATCGGCAATGCCTGGGCATCCGGCTTCGCTAATGATGCCGATGTTTTTACCCTCTTTTATTTTTTGCCTGAATGCACTCATCACTTCATTTTCTGCTTTATGAATGGTATACCACTCGTAATTATCAATCACAATTTCTTTGCAGATGCTTTTAAAAAAACGCCTGGCGGTTCTTTCATTTTCTGCAAAAATTACCTGACAGTTTTTAACTGCATCAATAATGTAATTCGGTATAGTTTCAGTTGCCGATTCTTCCAATACACATGGAATAAGATATACGAGTGGTTGCATAATTATAAATTGATCTTACCCGAAACATTGATTAAGCCTTCGTTTTTTGCTTTGTTTAAACTGATGGTTGCTGCAATTACAGCATAACTAGGCGCAAGCAACCAGCCCAGTATGGGAATAAAATGCATCAGGTAAAAAACCATGCCATTGCCAATGGCCAGGCCTTTGTGCCGCCCGATAAAGCCAATACTTTGTGCTGTTGATAATTTATTTCGTTCGCAACTATAATCAAGCATAGAAAAACCCAAGTAGTAACATTCAACCAGTAAAGCAAGCAAAGGAGTTACCCAGCCTATTACCGGAATAAAAGATAATAGCAGAATAGAAATTGTATAAACTGTTTGCCAAAGCATATTACGCAAAGCCAGCTTAATGCCACGTATTATATCCTTCATCAGTTGTTTAAAGTTGAAGGGGTATTCTTTTCCTTCAATTATGGATTCGGTTTTCTCACTCAGGTATGCAAATAACGGAGAGCCAATAATGAGGAATAAATATTTGAAAAGTGAAAAATAAAATAACAGCAATATCAGGTTAAGAATAATTTGTGCAAAAATCAGTAAAAAACTCAGCCAGCTGTTTTTTATCCATTCTTCTATGCCCGATTTTTGTAACATAAATTCTATGGCACTACTGCTTGAAACATAAAACAAATATATACCTATGATAAAGAGAATGGTATAAATAAGACCAGGTATCAAAATCCATTTCCATAGCCGGTGCTTTATTATAAAGCGGTGAGTATGTTGATAGGCCTGCAAGGATATGATGATTTCTTTCAGCATAAATTATTTCACTTAGCTAATACTTCAATATTGTATTTTAGCTTTAAAGTTAATAATATAATGAAGAAACTGCCTATTCAATTTTATAAAAGGACAGATGTGTTGCTGATTGCAAAGGAATTGATTGGAAAAATTGTTGTTACAAAGTTTAATGGCCACACCACCTCAGGCCGCATAGTTGAAACCGAAGCCTATATTGGGCTAACTGACAGGGCTTCTCATTCATTTGGTGGCAGGCGTACTGAACGCAATGAACACATGTATTCCGCTGCAGGCACAGCTTATGTATATATCTGTTATGGCATGCATCATTTGTTTAATGTTGTTTCCAATGCTGAAAATATTCCTGATGCTGTTTTAATAAGGGCTGTAGAACCATTAGCAGGTATTGATATTATGCTTAAAAGAACCGGTAAACCAAAATTGGATAATACCTTAACAAAAGGGCCGGGCAATGTAGCCAAGGCATTGGGTATTTCAAAATTGTATTCAGGAATAAATCTGCTTAAAGATGAAATTTATATTGCTGATGATAGATATAAAATTACAGAAACGGCAATCGGAATAAGCAGGCGCATAGGAGTTGAAAGTTCAGGAGATGCAGCTTTGCTTCCGTATCGTTTTTATGTAAAGGGAAATCGTTTTGTAAGCAGTTATCCCAATAAATAATTTGCAGCACATAAAAAAAGCCCCCGAAATTTCG
>JAYUZB010000186.1:0-4499 GCA_043752185.1 Chitinophagaceae bacterium | reverse complement strand
GGCTATTATTGAATTAAGAAAAATGTTAGCATACAATTAAATTGAACGCACAGGAAATCATATCATCAGGCATTTTGGAGCTCTACAGCATGGGGCTTACTTCGGCAACTGAAACAGCCGAGGTAGCAGCATGGGCTAAACAACATCCTGAAGTTGCCGCCGAAATTGAAGCCATTCAATCAGGTTTGGAGAGCTATGCACAAACACATGCAGTTGCACCCGATCCATCTGTAAAAGAAAAATTGTTTGCAGCTATTAATTCAAATGAAGTTTCACCGGTTGTTGATATAAAAACAGAAGAAAAAGTAACCGCAAAGGTTTACTCTATTTCTCCGGCCTGGAAATATGCAGCGGCAGCAAGTGTTATTTTACTGGCAGGAAGTCTCATTTTCAATTACACATACTATAATAAATATCAATCGGCTAATAAAGAACTGGCATCAACGCAAACCGAGTTGCAACAGCAAATAGCATCGGCTCAATCCATGGATACTGCTATACGTGTAATGGGCGATATGCAGGCAACACAGGTTGTAGCCAAAAGTATTGATACTACAACTGCCGATTTGGGTGCCCGGATTTACTGGATGAAAAATACCAATGATGTGTATATTGATCCGGCTAATTTACCAAAGGCGCCCGAAGGCAAACAATATGAATTTTGGGCAATCGTTGATGGAGCGCCAGTTAATGGTGGTGTTATTACTACCGAAATAAACGGCAAAAAAGTTCATGTTCAAAAAATGAAAAGCTTTGGCAAAGTGCAGGCATTTGCAATCTCTTTAGAAGATACTGGTCCTGCAAAAGCAAAACCAGATAAAGTGATGGCTGTAGGTAGTAGCATATAACTCATTCGAATTTTAATAAATTATTTTTAGCCGGGCTGTTTTTAACAGCCCGTTTTTATTTTGTACCAGCCCGATAAAAAAATATTTAAAAACAAATCCAACTCTTTTCATCTGCCGTACATGATGTTGAAATCAATTTTTAAAAAAATAAAATTAACAGTATGAACCAGATTAAAAAATTCCTTTTTGTAGCGGCAGCGGTATTATTTGTAAATGCATCTTTTGCTCAAAACAAAAAAACAGTGATGGTTGGCGGAGCCGCCATGTATCCATCAAAAAACATTGTAGAAAATGCTGTTAACAGTAAAGACCATACCACATTGGTTGCTGCCGTTAAAGCTGCCGGCCTTGTAGAGACTTTGCAAAGCGCAGGCCCCTTTACTGTATTTGCACCAACCAATAAAGCTTTTGAAATGTTGCCTGCCGGAACGGTAGATAATTTATTAATGAAAGAAAACAAACCAGCATTAACAACTGTATTAACCTATCATGTTGTTGCCGGAAAATGGAATGCAGCCGATATAGCTAAAATGATTAAAAAAGGTAACGGCAAAACCCAGGTAAAAACAGTGGCTGGTAAAAACATATGGATTTATATGGAAGGGAAGAAGATTGCCATTAAAGATGAAACTGGTAGTGTTGCTTATGTAACCATTAAAGATGTGAACCAAAGTAATGGTGTAATACATGTTATTGATCATGTGCTTTTACCAAAAATGTAGTTAAGTGTTAGTTTTAAGAGTAATAATGAAAAAAGCCCCGCTGTTTTTACAGCGGGGCTTTGCTTTACAATAACAGGTTATTATTTTGCCAGTAAAGAATAAATGGCTGAATCAATAAATTTACCCCTGAAAAAAAAGTCTTCCTTAAAATAGGCTTCTCTTACAAAGCCTGCTTTTTCAAGTAGCATTCCCGAAGCTGTATTATCCGGGTTGATATGAGCTTCAATGCTGTGGAGTTTCATTTGGTTAAATCCAAAATCAATGGCGGCCAACAGGGCTTCTTTCATAATTCCCTTACCCCAAAAATCGGGATGCAGCATATAACCAATCTCCGAACGGTAATGTTGATTGATGATTCTCCAGAAACCGATATTGCCAATCAAAGTTTCGGGCTTATCCTGCAAAGTAATGGCCCACATTACACTTTCATTTTTATCGATGTTAGCGTTTACTATTTGAATAAATGCAAGCGCTTCTTCCAGCGATTTTGGTTTTTCACGGTCAATATATTTCATTACCGTTTCATCTGATCTAAGAAATAATATTTCAGGTGCATCTGCATCGGTAATTCTTCGTAATACTAATCTTTCAGTTTTTATTTCCGGAAAAGGGGAGAAGTTTAGCTCAAGCATTTTAGTGATAATTTATGGCAGTAAAATAAGCAATTTTATGATCAGCAGAAGATATCAGAAATAAAAAATTCCGCATGTGCTGCGGAATTTTTAAGTATCGGATTTTTATGCTTAATTAAATTTAAAAAAACACTTTTTATTATTAATGACGAATTCTTGGACGTGGGGGTAATGGCGGACGGGGTGGCAATGGTGGATGAGACGGCAATACTACAACCGGACCGGGTGGTGGTGGTAAAACTACAACCCCTCGTGCAGGTGCATTACGGTACTTTCCGTTTTTGTAACGAACATTTTTTGTATGCCCTTTTTTATAATACTTCTTCTTTTGGGCTGATGTGGAAAGGGTTAAACCTATCATTACCAGACTAAATAAAAATAAGAATTTTTTTTTCATGATCTAGATAGCTTATTTGGTTAATTAATATATTTCTTACACCATAAACCAATTATAATGCCAGAATGAATTGTAGAATTGAGCTAATGACCTTATTGGATTGATGGGTTGCTTAAAACATGTGAATTATATAAAAAAAGCATTGCAAAATGCAATGCTTTTTTATAAATCAGTATTAAAATAAACAGATCAGGCCACAGCTTTATTCACCAGCTCGGCAGCTTCGCTAAGCTGAATGGCGCTTTGTACTTTTAATCCGCTTTCGTCAATTAATTTTTTTGCTACATCGGCATTGGTGCCCTGTAACCTTACAATGATTGGGATATTGATATTGCCGATAGATTGGTACGCATCAATTACGCCCTGTGCAACCCTGTCGCAACGTACAATACCACCAAAAATATTTATCAGTATTGCTTTTACTTTGGGGTCTTTTAAAATTATTCTAAAACCGGCTTCCACCGTTTGTGCATTGGCTGTACCGCCTACGTCCAAAAAGTTGGCAGGTTCGCCGCCACTTAATTTAATCATATCCATAGTAGCCATGGCAAGTCCGGCACCGTTTACCATGCAACCCACATTACCATCCAGTTTTACAAAATTCAGGTTGTATTGTCCGGCTTCAACTTCGGTAGGGTCTTCTTCGCTCAAATCTCTTAGTACTGCAATATCCGGATGACGCATTAATGCATTGTCATCAATATTCATTTTACAATCAACTGCAATAATTTTATCATCACTGGTTTTAAACAAAGGATTTATTTCGAGCATGCCACAATCAGAACCTACATATGCTTTGTATAAATCACTCACAAATTTTACGCAGTTTTTAAAAGCCACACCACTCAATCCTAAATTAAATGCAATTTTTCTTGCTTGAAAAGGCTCCAGATTTCCGCCCGGAAAAACCCATTCTTTAAATATTTTTTCAGGAGTATCATGCGCCACGTCTTCAATATTCATTCCGCCTTCGGTGCTATACATAATTACATTTTGTCCTTTGGTTCTATCCAATAATATAGACAAATAAAATTCCTTTACCGGGCTGGGGCCTTCGTAATAAACATCTTGTGCTATCAAAATCTTGCTCACTAATTTACCAGCTTCCCCAGTCTGAATAGTAACCAGAGTGCCGCCTAAAATATTCTTGGCAATTTGTAAAACTTCATCCGCAGTTTTAGCAACTGCTACACCACGTTGTTCGGTGCCCACAATTTTTCCTTTACCACGGCCACCGGCATGTATCTGTGCTTTTATAACAGCAAACTTGCTTCCGTATTGGGTATGAATTTGCCTGTAAGCCTGTTCCGCCTCGCCGGGTGTACTGCATGGTATACCTTCCTGAACAGGAACATTGTATTTTTTTAAAAGTTCTTTAGCCTGGTATTCGTGAAGATTCATAAAAGAAAAATTTTTGCGAAGATAAGAAAGTGTTTTGAGTTTTGTCCCGATAGCTATCGGGAAGGTTTTGTGTTCCCGGCATTTAATCTTTAATCACCTTCACTGGCGTCGCACTCTTGTACATCATATCCGTACTCAGCCTTTATCTCAGCAACTTGGGAAGTCAATCTTTAACCTCAACCTTAACCTCAACCCTAAACCCCAAACTCTCAACTTTCCTTTAACAATATCTTACCTTACCTTTGGCACTTAAAATTGTTTAAGTATATGATTACGAAAATTAACGAAGCTGTTACGTTTATTAAAAATATTTACAGCGATAAACCGGCAGTGGGTATAGTTTTGGGCAGCGGGCTGGGCAGCTTTACTACCGAAATAAATATAGAAAAAGAAATTCCTTACGGCGATATTCCACATTTTCCGGTGAGTACGGTTGAAGGCCATAGTGGTAAACTGATATTTGGTACACTGGGCGGAAAAAAAATTGTGGCAATGGCTG
>JAYUZB010000185.1:0-11111 GCA_043752185.1 Chitinophagaceae bacterium | reverse complement strand
ATTTATTGCCGCCATGCCCGTGGAAAAGCAAAACAGTTCCTTTACTGCTATTGGCAGCAATGTACCAGGCTTCCAGTTTCAGACTATCTTTTGTTTTTAGGTAAACTGTTTTAAAAGTGGAGTCGGTGGTAACATCATTTTTCTTTTTTTCTGCATTAATACCAAAAAACATTTCTTTGGCTTTATCCCATCCGGTTTTTTCTTCTTTCTTTTTTACAGCGATTTCGCCATTATTATAAAAATGAGTGAACTTATATGCATGAAAAGCTACAATTACATTCAGTAAAACAAAAATTATAACAATACTGCTTAGCAGTATTTTGAGTAATCGTTTCATGCAGTTTAATTTTTTTCAAATGTATTGCATTGTAGCTTCAAAGAAAAAATTAACTACCAAAGCCATGAGCAAATATGGTGAAGTAAAATAGCTGAGTATAGAAGATATTTTTGAATATTGATCTTCTGAAAATTGTACTGAATCGGCTCTCTTTACGGGGCCATTTTTTATTGCTGTTATTTTATAGTTATGTAAACCGCTAAGAAAAAGCATCCTGTTGTAAGAAGTTCAAAACTAAATGTACGATTATGAGAACATTAATTTTAGCAGCAGCTACGTTAATAAATATCAACACATCTGCACAAAATAATACAACAGCAAACATTATTGAAGGTGGTAAAACACTGGTAGAGCTGGTACGGGTTTTTAAAACACCAAAGACTACACTTCTATCTGAACCGCCTGCTATAAAAAGAGTTGATAGTTGTGCTGTAAAAAACACAACAGATCTCTGCATAAAGAATTCAACGGGTAAACCTTTGCTGGTAAGCTTTTTCAGGCGAAATGGAAATTTGTATGAGCCTGGTACCTTATCATTAAAGATTTTACCTAAAAACCAGGAATGTCTGTATGAACTTAAGTCAGGAGTTTATAAAATTAAACTCGAGACAGAAGAAAACGGCGTAAAGACCAGTTTTAGAGAAGGCGAAATAAAATTAAATGCCTGCGAAAATTTTTACAAAGAAATTAAGAATGACTAGATCACAACTTCCCATTTTTAATTTCTTCAACAACACCGGGATCAAGTAAGGTTGTGGTATCACCCAGATTTTCTGTTTCATTTTCTGCAATCTTTCTTAAAATGCGGCGCATTATTTTTCCGCTGCGTGTTTTTGGCAGGCCGGTTACAAATTGAATTTTATCTGGTTTTGCAATAGCGCCAATAACCCTGGTAACGGTTTGTAAAATATCCTGACGGCGCATATTTTCATCGCCATGATGGCCATTATAAATTACATAGGCATAAATGCCCTGTCCTTTTACATCATGCGGGTAACCAACCACAGCGCTTTCCACCACGCCGGCATGCATGTTAATGGCATTCTCCACTTCGGCTGTGCCAATACGGTGGCCGCTTACATTTAATACATCATCAACTCTACCTGTAATTCTGTAATTGCCATCTGCATCTTTTAAAGCACCATCACCAGTAAAATATAAATTCGGGTATGTGGCAAAATAATTGGTGCGGCATCTTTCATGATCGCCCCATGTTGTACGAAGGATCCCTGGCCATGGTGCTTTAATACATAAATTGCCAGAGGTTACTAAAGCCCCTCCTTCGGAGGGGTTTGGGGAGGCTTCATTTCCTTTTTCATCAACCAATACCGGTTGCACACCCGGCATGGGTAATGTAGCCCAGCCTGGTTTTGCGGGTGTAATGCCAGCCATATTGCTGATCAAACATCCACCTGTTTCTGTTTGCCACCAGGTATCAACAATCGGGCATTTTTTCTTACCAATATTTTCATCGTACCAATGCCAGGCTTCTTCATTAATGGGTTCGCCAACAGTGCCCAAAATTTTTAAAGAAGAAAGATCTTTTCCTTTTAAAGGGTCCAATCCATAACTCATTAAACTTCTGATGGCAGTTGGGGCGGTGTATAAAATATTTACTTTGTGCTTATCAACGATACCCCAAAATCTTCCGGCATCTGGCCAGGTTGGGATGCCTTCAAACATTAAACTGGTGCCGCCTGCACTTAACGGGCCATACACAATATAACTGTGGCCGGTTATCCAGCCAATATCAGCCGTGCAAAAAAATACATCGCCGGGTTGGTACTGAAATACATTTACAAAAGTGTAGTTGGTCCAAACCATATAACCGGCACTGCTGTGTACCACGCCTTTTGGTTTGCCGGTACTGCCGCTGGTGTATAAAATAAACAAAGGGTCTTCGGCATCCATTTCTTCGGCCTCAAAGGAAACAATACCATTTTTTTCAACCTGATCTTCAGCAATATCCATTTCATCTTCCCACCAAACATCTCTTCCTTTTATCATGCTCACAGGTGTTCTGGTACGGGTATAAACAATAACACGTTTTACAGTTTTGTTGCCAATGAGTGCATCATCAATAATACTTTTTAACGGAATATCTTTTCCGCCACGGTAAGCCCCATCGCAGGTTACAATAAATTCAACGTTTGCATCTTCCAGCCTGTCGGCAATACTTTGTGCACTAAAGCCGCCGAAGATCACACTGTGTATGGCGCCAATTCTTGCACTGCCCAACACCGCATAAGCCAGTTCTGGAACCATACCCATGTATATACAAACACGATCGCCTTTTTTAACACCATTGTTTTTTAGCACCTGTGCAAACTGGCAAACCCTTTTGTGCAGGCGGGCATAAGTAACAGTTCTTACTCTTTCTTCGGGGTTGTTGGGTTCCCAGATGATGGCTGGCTTATCGGCCATGGTTGCCAGGTGGCGGTCAATACAGTTTTCGATTATGTTAAGTTTTGCGCCGGCAAACCATTCTACTTTAGGTTCGGTAAAATTCCAATTCAGTACTTTATCCCATTTTTTTCGCCACTCAAAATTTTCGGCAACATCAGCCCAAAAACCTTCAGGGTCATCAATACTTTTTTTATAGTCCTGGTGATATTGGGCTAATGATGTTATTTGATAAGGATATGACATTATAATGTTTGATTTACTCTGGACCCAATTTAATATATTTATGGTTACTACACTTTAAATCAACAGAATAAAAATAATTATGGCTGCTGCAACCGAAAAGGGAATTGGTAAAATAATATTTTCATCTTCGCTGGGTACATTAATAGAGTGGTACGATTTTTACATTTTTGGTATGCTTGCCAAAACCATCTCGGTACAGTTTTTTCCCGAAGGAAATTCTACCGCAGCATTATTAAGTACCCTGGCCATTTTTGCAGCAGGTTTTTTAGTGCGTCCTTTTGGTGCATTGGTTTTTGGGCGGCTGGGCGATTTGGTTGGCAGAAAATATACTTTCCTGTTAACCCTTGTTTTAATGGGTGGCTCTACCTTTTTAATTGGCCTGGTGCCGGGCTATAAAACTATTGGTATTGCTGCACCATTATTGGTTTTATTGCTAAGGTTGATACAGGGTCTTGCGCTGGGTGGCGAGTATGGCGGCGCCGCAACTTATGTGGCCGAACATTCGCCTGCCAACCGCCGGGGATATTTTACTGCCTGGATACAAACCACGGCCACACTGGGTTTATTTGTAGCGCTGGGTATTATATTACTGGTAAAAACGAATATGAGTGATGCTGCTTTTACTGCTGAGTGGGGTGGCTGGCGCTATCCGTTCTGGATTTCCATTTTACTGGTTGGCGTTTCTATTTATATCCGTTTAAAGATGAGTGAATCGCCTTTGTATGCGGCCTTAAAAAAAGAGGGCACTACATCTGTAAACCCCATAAAAGAAAGTTTTGGGCACCGGGCAAATTTTAAAATGGTATTGCTTGCTTTATTTGGTGCGGTAATGGGGCAGGGTGTTATCTGGTATACCGGCCAGTTTTATGCACAAAGTTTTTTAGAGAATGCCGTGAAGATTGAATTTATGCAGAACCGGGAAATATTATTGTGGGCAATTGGGCTGGCTACACCTTTCTTTTTATTTTTTGGCTGGCTGAGTGATAAGATTGGCAGAAAATGGATCATGCTTACGGGGATGTTGCTGGGGGTTATTTTTTACAGGCCGATATTCAGTAAGTTTTTAAAAGATGCAAATGTGAAGGAGTGGGTCGCAGAACATGATAAGAAATCCGAGATGTCGTTAATTAAATCAACAGCAAAGGGAGATACAACTTTCAATGTAAAAACGGGCCTTATAATTATTAATAATGTGGATGAGCAATGGGAGTTTGAAGAAAATAAGTTTATTGAAAAGAGAAAGGATACGCTGATACCGGCAGAAGGAGTGATAGCTTCTGCTTCAACCAGCCCGGTAGGTAGTAGTACAGATTTTTTTTTACAGGTAATTCCTGATACAAAACCTTCTTATTCAAACATACAACTTAATAATTCGCTCAAATGGAAATTCATCTTCCTTGTTTGGGTAATGATCATCTTTGTAACCATGGCCTATGGGCCCATTGCGGCATTTTTGGTAGAGTTGTTTCCAACGAAGATCAGGTATACTTCCATGAGCCTGCCTTATCATATTGGCAATGGTGTATTTGGCGGCCTGGTTCCTTTTATTGCAACGCTGCTGGCAACAACATTTGCAACAGATCCGCTGGTGGGGCTTTGGTACCCGATAAGTGTGGCAGCATTGTGTTTTATCATCGGCGCACTCTATCTTAATAATAAAATTGATAAAGACGTTAACGACTAAATTATGAATACAGTTAAAAAAATAATGGGCCTTATCTGGATGCTGCTGGCTCCGGTTATTATCTTTTTTTTAGTAAAGAGTGCGGTGCATAATATCAGCAGCGGAGGTACCAAAGATATTAATCAGCCTGTGCCCTGGATTATTATCATTACCATATTTACACCCATTGCAATCGGCTTGATGATATTTGGGTATTATGCTATGAAAGGAGAGTACAATCATTTGCCGGAGAGTTCGGAGGAGTTTTAAAACTATAGCCCCATCGCCTTATAAACTGCTTCCTGAATATTGGTACGAATATTCATCCTGAGCAATTTGGTATTTTCGCCACCATCAGGATTTACACGGTTGCTTAAAAAGATAAAAAGCATATCGTACTTTGGATCGGCCCAAACACAGGTGCCTGTATAGCCCGTGTGGCCAAAAGTTTGCGGCGATGTAGAAAGGCTTGGATAAGGATCAGGACGTGTTCTGTTATTTTTTTCGGGCTTATCAAAACCATAACCTCGCCTACTGATATCACTTTGGTAAGCAGTAAAAAGGTTAACTGTTTCTTCTTGTAAAAATCTTTTTCCGTTGATGGTTCCACCGTTCAATAGCATTTGCATAATCATAGCCAGATCGTATGCATTACTGAACAAACCTGCATGGCCTGCCACACCGCCAAACATGGCAGCACCGGGATCATGCACATCGCCACGCAATAATTGCATACGGAATTGTTTTTCCTTTTCTGATGGAATGATTCTTTGTAAAGGGTATTGCTCCGCTGGTTTAAACCCTGCAGTGGTTAAACCCATGGGCCGGTAAAATGTGTTTTCAACATAATCATTTAAGGGCAAGCCACTGATGGCTTCAACAATTTTTCCTAAAAAAATAAAATCATTATCGCTGTAAATATTCCTTCCGGTGCGGCCAAGTGGACTTTCTAAAATGCGTTTGTAAATAGTATCACGCCAGTCGTTACGCATGTACATATTGCTGGCAACACGTATACCGAAGGAATCATTTTTTAATGCTGAATAAAATGTTGGTTTGGGTACACCGGCCGAATCAACGGTTTCTTTATAAAAAGGAATGTATGCAACCAGTCCGGCCTGGTGCAGTAAAATATTTTCGATGGTTAAATTTTCTTTGTTGCTTCCTTTAACCCAGGGCAGGTAATCACCAAGCTTTTTTTTTAGATCGAGTTTGCCTTCATCATACAACCGCATTACCGAAATGGTAGTAGCACAAACTTTGGTAACCGATGCCATATCAAAAATTGATTCAGTGTTTACAACTTCTGATTTTTCATACGTGTAATTGCCATAAGCTTTATGGTAAACTATCTTGCCATCTTTTGCAACCAATACCACAGCACCTGGTGTTGCGCCTTGGGCAATGGCATCTTCGGCAATGGCATCAATAGTGGTAAGTTTTGCCGCATCTAAAATTCCTTTTGCTGCTTTTACAGGATTGGGTGCATTAAATGTTATGCCTGTACCAAATTTTAACTGCTCACAAACTGTAACTGGTAATTTCCCCTGTGCTGCAATTTTTCCCTGCAGCAGATCAATAGCCGTGTTTTGAATGATGCTGTCATCTTCATAACAGGCCACCAGGTTTTTGGCATCACACCAGTTTTTAACTGCATACACATTACCAAAAATAAAAGTGATGGCTTTTGTTTTTTGCTGTAGCTGCGTTACCAGGTCAATAGCATTTTTGCTAATGCCAAAATTATTGACCGGCGAGCGGCCATAACCATGCACACCAATAACCACCAGTTTGTAATCTTTTTTTGCCCGTGCAATTATTGTTGCAATATCTGCCGCATCTTTTTTATAATCAAACCAAGTTACATCTGCATTATAATCGGCACGAATGCGGCTGGCAAATGCATTGTCGCTACTGGTGCCAATGCTTACATACAGTATATCTTTTTTATCTGCATTTTTGTTTGCAGGCAACGGAAAAAAGACAGCATCAGTTTTTTTCAAAACAGTGAGGGCATTTTCTGCAATCAGTTTGCGCATACTGCTTACATCCTTATTTAAATCGCTGGTTAAATTTTGGGTGTTGATTGGTTTTAAATTTGAAAGACCATAATCATATTTTGCTTTCAATACTTTTCTGCAATGCATTTCAATATCGGCCCAGCTTATTTTTCCGGCAGTAATGGCTTCTTTTATTTTTGTAATGGCCAACGGAACATCGCCAGGCAAACAAAGCATATCATTACCGGCAATAATGGATTCTACCGAAGCGGTTCCATCCGGAAAGAATTTTCTTACGCCCTGCATTTCCAATGCATCAGTAAAAGTAAGCCCCTGGTAACCCAGTTGGTTTCTTAACAGATCTGTTACATTATTTTTTGAAAGCGATGTAGCTCTGTTGGCACTGGTATCAATAGAAGGAATATATAAATGTGCAATCATTACACTGCCCACACCGGCTTTAAAAATTTCACGGAAAGGAAAGAGTTCTAAAGATTCCAGTTGCGGCCGGGTTTTGTTTATCACAGGTAAATCATAATGAGAATCTACCGACACATCACCATGGCCCGGAAAATGTTTGGCGCATGCCATCACACCATTATCCTGCATGCCCTTCATGTATTGCACACCATAAGATGCTACTTTGTATTTATCTTCTCCAAAACTGCGGTCGTTAATTACGGGGTTATTAGGATTGTTGTTTACATCCACTACCGGCGCAAAATTTACCTGTATGCCAATGCGCTTGCATTGCTCTGCTACAATTCTTCCGTATTGATATGCAATGCTTGAATCCTGCACAGCACCCAACATCATTTGTTTGGGCAGCGGAAGCACACTATCCGTCATACGCATGCCAACGCCCCACTCTGCATCAATAGTTACCAGCAGCGGAGTTTTAGCAAGTGCTTGTAGTTGGTTTAAAATAGTTGCCTGCTTTACCGGGCTACCCTGAAAAACACAAAGGCTGCCAATATTATATTGCTTAATTAATTCGGTTACCAGGCTGTCGTAAAAAGTAACACTTTTGTTTGCATTGATGGTTGATAAACGAACCACCATCAGCTGAGCAATCTGTTCATCTGGTGAGAGGGTTTTGAAAACACTATCTACCCAAATGTTTGCTTTGTTCTTTTGCTGGGCAAAACCATTAACTGCTAAAAAAAGAAATAATACCAATTGAATTTTCCGCATATAGCTCTAAAAATTTTATAGTGGACAGGATATGTTATTTTTGCTGTTCTAAATTACAGGATTTTGCCCGATATCATTCAATTATTACCCGATAACATTGCCAACCAGATTGCTGCCGGTGAAGTTATACAACGGCCAGCCAGTGCTGTAAAGGAACTACTGGAAAATGCTGTGGATGCCGGGGCAACTGAAATTAACCTCATTGTGAATGATGCAGGCAAGGCATTGATACAGGTTATTGATAATGGCAAGGGGATGAGTGAGACAGATGCAAGGATGGCTTTTGAACGCCACGCCACTTCCAAAATTAAAAATATTGAAGATCTGTTTAAGATAAAAACCATGGGTTTTAGAGGAGAGGCTTTGGCCAGTATTGCTGCCGTTGCCCAGGTTGAATTAAAATCGAAAAGAGACGAAGACGAAACCGGTGTTTTTATAGAAATTGAAAACAGTCTGGTTATAAAGCAGGAACCTATTGCCATGCAAACCGGTACCAGCATTGCGATGAAGAATCTTTTTTTTAATGTGCCTGCACGCAGGAATTTTTTAAAAAGCAATGCGGCAGAGTTGCGGCATATTGTAGATGAGTTTATCCGGGTGGCGATGTCTTTTCCTGAAATTTTCTTTTCATTTACTAGCAACGGGCAACAGGTTTTTCATTTGGAGAAGGGTAGTATGAAGCAACGCATTGTTCAAATACTCGGCAACAGTTATGCAGCCAAATTAGTGCCCGTGCAGGAGCAGACCGATTATATGAATATTTATGGTTTTGTGGGTAAACCCGAAACTGCCAAGAAAACCCGGGGCGACCAATATTTTTTTGTAAACAACCGTTTTATTAAAAGTGCCTACCTGAATCATGCGGTGATGAATGCTTTTAATGAAATGATTGCAAAGGATAGTTTTCCGATGTACACGTTATTTATTGATCTGGATCCGGCACAACTGGATATTAATGTACACCCTACCAAGCAGGAAATTAAATTTGAGGATGAAAAGATTGTGTATGCATTTGTGCAAAGTGCCATTAAACATGCGCTGGCACAGTTCAGCATTTCACCAACGTTGGATTTTGAACTGGATGCAGCTATACAAAGTTTGGATGCTGTAAGCAAACCCTTTACAGAAGAAAAAAAGTCATCTGCTTCTTCCTCTTCTTTATACAACACATTTACTAAAAAAAATCAGTCGCATTTTGTAGAAAGTAAAAGTGAATTAAAGCACTGGAGAGACTTTTACGAAAAAGATAAACCGCAACCTGACAGCTTTAAGCCGCAAAATGAAACGCCTGCGTTTATAACTACAAATAATAAGCCACAAACTGATAAACTGTTTCAACTGCATAACAGTTTTATTACTGTACAAACTGAAAGAGGCTACTATTTAGTTCATCAGCAAAATGCACATGAACGTATTTTGTATGAACGTTTTGCATTGGCTGTTGAAGGAAAACCAATTGCCACACAGCAGAGTTTATTTCCGGCTACTATTGAATTACATGCTGCCGATGCTGTTTTGCTGAAAGAACTTTTACCCGATATGAATCACCTGGGTTATCAGCTGGAACCATTTGGCAACAATACTTTTGTGATTCAGGGTACACCGGCCGATGTAAGTCAGGGCAACGAAAAAACAGCCATTGAAAAAATGCTGGAGCAATACAAACATTTCAGCAGCGATTTAAAATACAGCAAGCGGGAAAAATTATTGCGTTCGCTTGCACTGCAACAATCTGTAAAAGCAGGTATTTCTTTAACCGATAAAGAAATGAAAGTTTTAATTGATGACCTGTTTAACTGCGCCATACCCAATAGTACTGCAAATGGTAAACCTACTTATCTTGAATTTAAAAAAGATGAGCTGGATAAATTGTTTGGGAGGTAAGGCCCCCTTTATTTCCCCCGAAGGGGGAAGAAACCTCGAAGATCTAAGCGAAAAAATCCCGATTATTTTTTCGTGAGTTCCCGGCTCCTCTGTTTTCTCTGCGTGAAAATAAAAAAGCCTGCAACATTTCTGTTACAGGCCTTTGCTTTAAATAAACCCTATCATTACAATTTTTGAAATCTGGCATAGCAGACTCTGTTTCCATAGACTAATCTGATTGTATATTGTCCGGCAATAAGATTGCTTACATTTAAAGTCACTAAATTATTACCAGTATTACCTTGCTGATTGTGCTGCAATACCACCACATTTACATTGTTGTACACAGCAGTATGAATCATTTCGGGTTGTGTTAAATACAGGTTTACATTAACTAAAGCAGATGTTGGGTTGGGAAATGCCTGTAGCTCACAAACATTTGAAAGCTGTTCAATACGAATATTACTACAGTACTCTTTCACACATCCGCCATCCAATTTTGCTTTTAAACAAACCTTGTAAAGGCCGGTATCCTGAAATAAATAAACAGGATTGTTCTGATGCAGGATTACCGGAGGTGTGGCAACTGTTCCGTTTAGTTTGTATATATACCATACCTGGTCGATTATTGGTAAAGTAGCATTGGCAGTAAACTGAATTTTATTGGGCACATTTGGGCTACGCTGGTAAGTATACCAGGCATGCGCTGTATCGCAATTGATCTGCGGCAACACCCTGATTTCTTTACAGGTGGTTGATGCACATTCTGGCCCACGCCATACTGTTAGGCATGCAACATAAATACCGGGTTGTGCATATCGGTGTACAGCAATGGGATCATGGCTTCCGGTACCATCACCAAAGGTCCAGGTATATTGGAATGTGGTATTGATATAATCCGGTGTGAATTTATATTTCTGATTATCATTGGGCGAAACCTGGTAATGATATTTTGAAAGCTGTGTACATGGCGGTGGTGGATGAGGAATATAAATGGTATCGCATTTTTCACGAACACAGTTTGAGTTTGGTAAGTATATCTTCAGGCAAACAAGATACCTGCCCGGTTGTGCATATTCGTGAACGGCATTCCATGATGTGAGAGAACTTCCATCTCCAAAGGTCCACACGGCAACAGCACTGGCTACCGGCGGAACACTCAGGTTGGTGAAATGAACTTTTCTTGGATTTATAGAATCAAGTCTCCAGTTAAAGTTTACCGGAAAATTACAAGGCGCTGTTACAACTACCGTGTTACATTTTTCCCGAACACATGCAACCTGGGTTGGCGTGTTGGCACCATTGTTTTTCTTCACCCTTAAGCAAACGGTGTATGTGCCTGCATTTGCATAAATATGTGTTGGGTTGGCAACATTGGGATTGCTTTGTAAACCACTTACCGATG
>JAYUZB010000184.1:0-4524 GCA_043752185.1 Chitinophagaceae bacterium | reverse complement strand
CATTTTATCAACTATGCTCAACTGGCTTTTTTTTAAATTTACTAAAGAGTATTTTTAAAGGTTTCTTTATAAAGATGTAGTACAAAATAAAATCTTCGTTACAAATTAATGCAAACCCATTTGTAAAAAACAACCCTGTTTTTTGGAAAAAATTCAGGTGCTTAAAATTAAACTGGTAAGTAAAGTATTTTAAAAAATATCCTTCAAAAAAATAGAACCTGCTTTTAATATTGAAAGCTTTACGAACCCGTTCCATATCTCCCGAATTTCCGCCCCTGTAATAATAAAAGTTTGACAGGCCTTTCAGGTACAGAAATTTTCCCTTACTGAGCGTTTCAAAAATAAACATATGATCTCCGCCCCAGTTATTATTAAATGGAATATTCTTTATCAATGCTGTTTTATACAGCCCGCAAAAAAAATATTTATTTTCATCGGTGCTCTTAACAAAATTAAAATTTCGCACAAACAGGTTATCCTGCATAAAACCACGGTTGAGTTTGCTTGTCTTTGCATTACCAGCAGTGTCAACTATTTTCAAATCAGTCATACAAAGCGCCACTCCGGTATTTGCCTGCATTCCGTTAACACATACTTCAATAAAATTTTTATCCCAGCAATCATCATCTGCAGCCCACATAAAATAATCGCCGGCAGCCTTATCAAGCAAAAACTGAAAATTAGGAATGATGGTCAGGTTCTTTTCCTGCACATAAAATTTAACCCGCTTATCCAGTGCTGCATATTTTTCTAAAAGAATAACTACCGATGGATCTGTTGAACAATTATCCGAAATAATTATTTCGAGATGAGTATACGTTTGATCAATGATACATTGCAGCGTTCTCTCCAAACCAATAACCCTGTTGTAGGTAGGAATACCAACTGTTACCAAAGGGGATTTATTTTCCTCAATCATAATGTTACTCCTGTAAATGAAGCATCAATCAATGGTATGGCCTGGTCTTTATCTGAAACCAGCGAAACCGGTAGTGGCCATTCAATAGCAACTTTTGCATCATTATATTTTACGCCACCTTCACTTTCTTTATTGTAAAAAGCCGAAACCATGTAAGTGATTTCTGAGTAATCGCTCAGCGACTGAAAGCCGTGGGCAAAACCTGCCGGCACATACATCATTCTTTTATTTTCTGCTGTCAACTCAGCACCAAACCATTGCAAAAAAGTTGGCGAGCCTGCACGAACATCTACAATCACATCAAAAATAGCGCCCTGCACACATTTTACCAGCTTCACTTCGCAATGCGGCGCATGTTGAAAATGCATACCTCTTATCACGCCTTTACCATGTGTGCCCGAATGATTGCCTTGTACAAAATGCTGCACTAAATTATGTTCAGCAAATTCCTTTTCGCAAAAAGTACGGGTAAAAAATCCGCGGCTGTCCTGGAAAGGCTGCACATCAATTGTAAATGCGCCTGCTAATTTTGTGGGATTGAATATCATCAGTTAATTAAAATTTTGATGGTGAAAACTTCAGATCATTCTTGGGTAAAATCAGCTTGGGGCTGAGATCATAAACAATTTTAAACAGACTGTTTTCAATTAAATTTTTTGAAGGCACAGCCAGCATATTAAATCCATGGTGCGGTGGCGTTTCGCAATATGTTCTGTTTGTTGGTAACAATTCAACAGGCATATCACCGGTATCAATATTCTGATGAAATTCCCTTACAGCAAATACTTCATATCCAAGATCGGTCATCAGTTTTACAGAATCAGAATTTTCGAGGCCGTTGCTCCATTCGTTATACAAACTATGTGTTTCAAAAACTACAACCGGTTTATATTTTTGCAACATGGCTTTTGCACCTTCCAATACTTTTATTTCGCTGCCTTCCACATCAATCATCAGCAGGTTTACTTCGCCCACATTATTTTCAGCAACATAATCATCAATGGTAATGGTATGCAGTACATTTTCTGTTGCTTCAGCTGCTGTTACTGTTGATGCCAGTGCGTCTTCTCCTTCAAACACCAGCTTTTCGCCGCTCTTATTCCAAAGTGCCAGGTTGTTGATGAGCACATTGCTGAGGCCATTTAATGCTGCATTTTCTGTAATAAGATCTGAATTATTTTTATTAGGCTCAAAGGTGTGACAAATGCCACTATCTTTTATATTATATGCAACTGGTATTGCCTGGTCGCCAAAATAGGCCCCGGCTATAATTACATTTTTTGAATTTGTTGAAAAATGAAGCAGCAGTTTTGTTGTCTGGGGTTCCCACACATGATTAGGTACAACCGGTTGCGACAATAAAAACTCACGGGCAATTTTTGAATTGTACACAAAATTTATTTTGATACCATTATCAAGTTCCTTCGAAAATTTTTCGCCCATAAACAATTCATCAGCCATGGGGCCGGAAACGGTATCTCTTATGTTGGTTTGAGGATGGCCTTCCTTAATTTCAAAATCAATTAATGACTGTATGAAAGATTGTTGAAGCTGTGGATTGTTTTTAAAACTCTCTTTTATTTTACTGAAATTGCTCATTAATCTTTTTTTAAAAATAAATTATTATCAATAATGGCATTGTCCATTAATTGCTGAATCATTTTCAACCGTATCAATTTCGACTGGCGAAAATTTGCATCGCTGAACTGCATATTTTGCAAACCGTTTTTAAGATCTTCTACCGCAGCATCCAGGCTTATTTGAGGCTGGTGGTTGGGTGCCAGTTGTTCATACAAATCAAAACTCACTTTGTACGAACGTTTATCAGGAGCCGCATTTCTATTGATGTTTACATCCACATCGGTAAAATGTTGTTGCACAGCTGCTGCCAGTTCTTTTACCTGGTAATTCCATTGGTTGCTGCCTGTGTTGATGATCAAAAAATTACCACCTGCATTTCTTTGTATTGCCCAGTCCATTGCCCTGGCCATATCTTTTACATGAATTAAAGGGCGCCATGGAGTTCCATCGCTTAAGATGGTAATTTTTTTATCGGCAATGGCGCTTGCAACAAAATCATTCAATACAAGGTCAAGTCTTAACCGATCGCTGTAGCCGCAGGCTGTTGCAAAACGCAGACAGGTTATCTGAAAATTATCATCAGCCAAGGGCTGCAAACCCTGCTCGGCAAATACTTTTGATTTTGCATAAGCAGTCAGCGGATTAACATCCGATGTTTCTGTACGGGGAGCAGTATCGGCAAAACCATATACACTGCAGCTGCTGGCAAACACAAAATGTTTTACACCTTGTTGTTTTGCTTTTTCTGCTATAGTTACGGCAGCGTTAAAATTAATATCAAGCGTAGGTTGCTCAAATGCATTGCCCATAGGATCGTTGCTGATGGCTGCCAGGTAAATCACTGCATCAAAACCATTCAAAATCTCAACATCAAAATTCCGTACATCGCCAAAATATTGTTCATCCAAAAGTGTGTCGCCCACTACACCGTTGGCTGTATAGTTCTGAATAAAATATCCAATATCATATCCGGCAACAAAAGCTCCGGGGTGTGTTGCCCTGAAATGTTTTGCAACCATCGGGCCTATATATCCCAGATTGCCGATTACTAATACTTTCATGTAAATTTTATTTCCAGGTTTTCCAGGGAGCAGTATTGCTATCCCATAATTCATTCAATTCAATTTTATCACGCAGTGCATCCATACATTTCCAAAAGCCTTTGTGCTTGTATGCCATTAACTGGTTATCGGCTGTTAGTTTTTCTAATGGCTCATCTTCCCACATGGTATTGTTCATGTCTTTTTGCAGGTAGTCAAACACTTCTGGCTTTAACACAAAAAAACCTCCGTTAATCCATTGTGCATCGGCTTTTGCTTTTTCTCTGAAAGAGTTTACCACACCATCAGTAGCAAGATCCATTCCGCCAAAACGGGCATCGGGCTGTACCGATGTTACCGTTGCTATTTTATTATTGGCTTTATGAAAAGCAACCAACTCTGTAATATTTACATTGCAAACACCATCGCCGTAGGTAAGCATAAAATCTTCGTTGCCAATATATTTTTTTACCTGTTGCAACCTGCCGGCGGTTTTTGTATTAAGACCGGTTTCAACCAATGTAACTTTAAAATTTTCAGAACGGGTGCCTAAGATTTCCATATTATTATTCTCCAGGTCTATCTTAATATCGGAGTTGTGCAAAAAATAATTCATGAAGTATTCCTTGATGACATAACCTTTGTAGCCCAGGCAAATGATAAAATCATTAAAGCCATAATGACTGTACATTTTCATGATATGCCAAAGAATGGGTTTACCGCCAATTTCAACCATGGGTTTGGGCCGCACATCTGTCTCCTCCGATATACGGGTACCTAATCCGCCTGCGAATAATACAACCTTCATGCTTACTTATTTAATTTGCGCAAAAATAAAGCTTTTGCTTCTTTCATTTCGGTATCCAGCTTAAATTTCACGAATTGGGTATAATAGCTTTTTATATCAAAAGCGGTAATCCCGTTTTCACCAATCACTTCATCCAGGTGTAAAAAACCATAGGCATTTGCCTCGTTAAAAGCAGT
>JAYUZB010000183.1:0-4527 GCA_043752185.1 Chitinophagaceae bacterium | reverse complement strand
ATACTTCCGCCTTTAACATGATGAATGACGGTAGAATTTTTTTCATCAACCGTGTAAGTTCCAAAATAGCCCAGCGAAATATTATCAATAAAATAATACAGGTTCATGTTGTGGTGTTTGGCAGAGTCTTCTGAAATCTTTGGTGGATTATCTGAGCTGATGTTAAGATTGAGGATACCATTTTTTGTATAAGTGAAAAAGCCACGGGGATTTTTTCCATATCTGTATTTCCAAACATGGGTGATAGAATCCAAATCTGCAAACTCAACCAAACGCCAGGTGCCAATAATTGGATTGGTTTTTTTTATAGCTTTATTTTTGTTGTTGCCCGTTGCCTGCGCATAAAGGTAATTTTGCAGAAGAAGCAGGGTGATTAGTATTATAATATTTTTCATGGTTTTATTTTTATTTATTTTAAAAATACTTACAACGTTCTTCCCACCGGATACAACAAATACCTGTCATCATAATATTTTGTTTTGCTGTAAAACCAGGTGAGGATGGCATTTTGATTATTTGCAAATGCTTTATCTGCTGCTTTCTTTTCTTCAAATTCTTTTTGCAGTGCGGGCGATTCTGCCAGCATTTTTTTTGCCATGGGTTCCATTAAATATGCTTCCATATATTCTGTACGTTGAAAAATGGAATGAAAAAATCCCCAGCTGAAATAGGAATCTTTTGAAGTTGGTTCTAATAATACCATGGCAAGATCTCCCAATGGTTGATCGGTGGTTATATAAACAGAACCTGCAGGGAATAATAGTTTGCGGCTTTCCGTTTTAGTTGTTCCGGTAACCTGCACATGACCCTCAAAAGGCTGCATGATATGATTATCATCTTCAAATACATGATTCTTTATACGATACATTTCAACGCTTACTTCACGAGGTTGAGAGATGATGTCCATTTTAATGCCGTGTAATTTTAATCTTGTAATTATGTCATCGCATGATGCAGGAACCCAATATCCTTTTGGCCGTGTAATAAACTCAAAAGGCTCTGTTGATTTGTAATCAGCAACGGTCATCGTTACGGCTTTACCCAGCCATTCCACATAATCTGAATTGGTTACAGATGATTTACGGATTACAGATGCTATACCAGAAAGTTTCAGGCTATCCGGGGCTACAACAGTAGCATCTGCAGTTGTTGGGTTTGCCCTGGTATCAAAGCTTACTGTATTTTTCATTTGCGGAACTTTCCAGGCCATAGCAAATTTTGCAACTCTCACTGCTTTATCTTTTTCAGTAATTTCTTTTAATGATTTTCCTTCTGTTGCAAGTAATTTTAACGTGCTTTCCAATAACACATAAGTGCCCAACACCCTTTGCTTATATGGTTTTAAAGAATGATTTTCTACCAGTATTGCTGCAAGGTGACGCAGATCACCATAACTGTCACTAAATCTTGGGCCGCCTGTTGTTACAATATTGCCCTGTGAAAAATCCATATTATTTAACGCATTTAATAAAGGCCCCGGAATATGTCCGTTACTTGTTAATTCTTTTCCGGTATAAGTTTTATGAACATTTTCGAGCCAGTTGCGGATTCCATTTGAATACCCTTGCTTGCCAATGCCGCCATAGGTAATGTCGTACTGGTAATCGGCACCATCTGTTACATGAAGATCCATGTACAAAACCGGATCATACTCATTGATCACTTGTATTACCGATTTTACTTCTCTGGTATCCAGTTTTGCATAATCCCTGTTCAGGTTTAAATTTTGTGCATTGGTTCTCCAGCCCATATTCTGTGGGCCACGCTGGTTGGGCCTGTTGTAGGCTGATGAACGTTCATGTGCATCCACACTCAAAATTGGGATGAACAAAAAGTTTACTTTATCTAACAAAGATTTTTTATTACTAAACGCAATATCACGTAACAGCATCATGCCGGCATCTTTGCCATCTATTTCGCCGGAGTGAATACCGGCCTGCGCAAGTAAAAGTGGTTTTGCTGATTTTTTTAATGCTGCCGCTGTTATATTTTTTTCGGTAGATGCGATGATCATAAATATGTCACGGCCTTCTACACTTTTACCAATAGAGATCATGGTTAGGAGCGGAGAAGCATCTGTTAATTTTTTAAACCAGCCCATGGTTTCTTTATAATCTGGTGTAGTTACAAATTCCGATTTTTCAGCTGCTGTTATCCATGTATTATTTGCATTGGCAATTAAAGCTTCACTTTTACCATGCCATTCAATAACAGGCGGCAGAATGGATTGTGCCGTTGATGATAATATTATCAAAGTACAAAGGGAACAAATTGCAAAGCGTATTATTTTTGAGTGCTGCATATTCTTTATTTTATTAAATATTATTTGTAGTTGCTGTCATTAATCCAGCTTAATTATTTTACCCTCTTTCATAACAAACCTTACATCTTTTACTGCATCAATATCTTCCAGCGGATTATTTTTAAGTGCAATAATATCTGCTGTAAAAGTTGGTGCTATTATCCCTTTACTTTTTTCTACTCCTAATAATTCAGCAGCATAAATAGTCATGGTTTGTAAAATATAAGATGCCGGTATATCAGCAGCCTTCCATGTTTGTAAAACTTTGAGGCTTGTTTGTACACGGTTAAGCCCCGGTATATCTATGATGATATCTGTACCAAAAGCCATTTTTGTTCCTATTTTATAGGCTCTTTTTAACCGGTCAATAATTTTGTTCGTCCATGCTGTTGCAGTTGCAGAATCCATTCCATAGGCATACCAATTATCAAAAGAAAAGTCAGTTCCAACTAAAAATGTGCCCCTGTCTTTCATCAACTGAAGCGCTGTATCGTCTAAAGTATGGCCGTGCTCTATAGCGGCAGCACCGCCGAGTATCACTTCTGTAGCACCATTATTGTCAGCTACATGAACAGTAACTTTTATACCATATTTTTTTGCTTCATCCACGGCTGCTTTAATATCTTCCACATTATAAGTTCCATTATCGCCGGTTACCATTTTAATTGTGTTGGCGCCATAATAAATATTTTTTCTCACCGCTTTTTTTATTTCATCAGGCGTATCTGCATCTATGTATTCAAATTGCCAAAAGTTTTCATTTTCAATATTTACATTGCGGCTTTGCCCGCCATAAGGTGCAATGATTTTACCGGCATAAATAATTGTAGGGCCTTTTATCCATCCTTCTTTAATCGCTTTAATAACATCAGCGGTTGCATAGTTTGCATCATTGCCTATTTCTTTTATGGTGGTAAAACCACTCCTTAAAAATTGTTCAGCTACATAACCACCCCTTAGGGCCCTAAAACTTGAACTCTCCGTTATATAGCTTTTGTGAACACCTCTTTCCCGTAACCTATATGGATTATTGTCGGTTATATGCACATGGCAGTCCATTAACCCCGGCAGCACCCATGAGGTTGAAAGGTCAACTACTTTATCTGTGTTTGCATATTTTAAGTTGGCACCTACCTCCAGTATTTTACCATTTTTAATAATGATGGTTTGGTTGGGGAGCATTTTGCCGGTTTTGGAATCGAATAAATACCCTGCTTTAATTACCGTGTTTTGAGCCTGCGTAAAAGTTATACAAAGCAATAAGTTAAAAGAAACCATTAAACTCCGACTGATGGATGAGTAGATTTTCATTTTATAATTTAATTTGTTAGTGAGTTATTTTTTTGTGAGCTATTTTTAAATTTTCCGTACCACGCATGCCTGAAAAAAACATTACCGTTGCAAACAGTATTTTTTATTTATCAGTAAAACGTATTCACAATAAATTTTCCAATCGCCTGCCATGCAACTGTATAACGGGCATGAAATACTAGATCAGAAAATAAAAATGTTAACAACACAATCAAACCAGGCATTAAGTACTTCTTTTTTACAAAGTCACTTAAAAACAAAGCAGCAGCTACCCCGGTTTTAACATACAATGAAATTAGAAAAATATACAGCGTTGGTACATCAGAAAAATAGCTAAAGATGATTCTGTTTATTGGCGGACCAAGCATTACGATGGCTATGGCAATCATAAAACGCATGTGATTGTAACTGTTCTTTCTATAATAAATGGCCAACGAATAAAACAATACGAACATTACTATTTGCATCCAGGTTATGGATTGTGTAGCCATCACATCTGCAGCTGTTTTTTTAAGAATACCTGTTTGATAATTTTGCCTGGCTATAAATACCATTGACACTATTACAAATGGGGCAACTACATAACTTAGTTTGCCCAAAAAACGATGCGCTGCAAATTTTTTGTAACGAATCAAAATGGGTTGCAGCAACAACAGCAACACCCATGCACCCATTAATGCACCATGAATATGATGCACCCAATTATATTTTTTAAACTCAGGAAATTGTTTAATATAGGTGGCATGAAAGCCAATATGCACAATGATAAACATCAGTATCATTCCAATAATGATATTTCGTGTTTTAATGGTAGTTGGCTGATTGATTTTATCTTGTTGCATTTTATTTTTTATTTTTTAAATTTTCCATACACCGCCTGACCAGGGAAAAATCGTTATCTCGGCATTTTCTTT
>JAYUZB010000182.1:0-4529 GCA_043752185.1 Chitinophagaceae bacterium | reverse complement strand
GGAAAATGCAAACTTTGCAATTTATATGAATGGGTATAAAAATACCATTGAGGATACTTTATATGGGGCACGTGTGCAAACTTTTGCAAAAACATCGGTTGCAACCATTGAGCAACAACAAAGCCAGCGAATTGCCGCCTTGTTTCAGGAAGGCCTAAGTTATGTAAAATATTTCGGGCACTCATCAGCCAATGAACTGGCAATTAATTTAAATTATCCCGAAAATTATCAAAATGCAGGTAAATACCCTTTTGTGCATGTAAGCGGCTGTACGGTTGGTAATTTCTTTACTTTTAATCCACAACGTTTAAGCGGATATGCAGGAATGTCCTTATCCGAAAAATATGTTTTAAATAATCAAAAAGGCAGTATCGGTTTTTTGGGCAGTACACATTTTGGTATAGCCCCTTTCTTGAATTTTTACAACACCGAGCATTATAAAAAAATGGGTTATGAAATGTACGGTAATACTATCGGTAATCAACTTAAAGCTACATTACAGATTCTTGGAGGAAACCCTGCAAGCCTGGATTATTATACCAGGCTGCATATTGAAGAAATAAATCTGCATGGCGATCCTGCATTAAAGATAAATTCATTTGCAAAACCTGATTATGTTATTGAAGACCAACTGGTGAAATTTACACCTTCAATAATTTCGGTGGCCGATGCGAATTTTAAAGTAGATGTTAAAGTGATGAATATCGGCAGGGCAATAAGAGATTCAATGAGGGTAAGAATAAGACAGAAATTACCCAACGATTCAATACGGGTTTTATACAACCAGATTATTCCGGCTACTTTATACATGGATTCATTCAGTCTCACAGTTCCTATAAATCCAACAACAGATAAAGGGTTGAACAAATTACTGGTTTCGGTAGAAGCCGATAGCCGTATTGATGAATTATCAGAAACCAACAATGAGCTATCAAAAGATTTTTACATTTTTGAAGATGAATTAAGGCCAATTTCTCCTTATAATTATTCAATAGTTAACCAGCAAAATATTACCTATTATGGCAGTACTGCAAACCCACTTAGCAGTATGCGGCAGTATGTTATGGAAATTGATACCACAGAATTATACAATTCGGCATTTAAAAAAACATACAATGTTTCAGGAGTTGGTGGTATTGTAGAATTTAAACCAGGCAACCTTACTTTTACCGACAGCACCGTTTATTATTGGAGAACGGCTACCGTTCCTCCGGCAGGAAGTAGTTATATATGGAACAGTAATTCGTTTATTTATTTACCAAACAGCACTGCAGGGTTTAATCAGTCACATAGTTATCAGCATAAAAAATCTTCGGTAACAAATATTTTTTATAATACAAATAATACCTGGCAATTTCAAAGTTCTCCAGTTGGGGTTAAAATGAAAAATGGGGTTTTTCCGACTGCTGCTACCCTGGCACAAGACTTCGAGGTTAATGTGGATGGGGCTAACATTGTACAAAGTGTTTGTACGCTTAGTGGAATGATTGTATTTACAGTTTTTAATCCAATTGATTTTAAACCTGTACTAAATGCTTTAAGTGGCCCTGGCCAATTTGGCAGCGATAATGTATGTGGTGTAACCCGGAGGTATAGTTTTAACTATACTGCTTTAACCCAGGCAAAAAGAATAGCTGCGGTCAATTTTCTGGACCAGATTCCTGCGGGGTATTATGTGGTGGCTATGCACCGTACAAATGCAAATCCAGTTCTAAATACATATGCCAGTGACTGGCAGGCAGACACTCTAGTTATGGGAAGTGGCAACTCTTTATACCATCGCCTTAAAAATGCCGGCTTTGTAGATATAGATTCATTTAACAGGCCGAGAGCTTTTAATTTCATTTATAAAAAGCAGGATAATTCTTTCATTCCGGTTTATAAGTTTTCAGAAGGAATATATGATAAGTTGGCTTTGGATGTTTCCTGTCCATCCACCAAAGGATCAGGTACTATTACGTCTCCGTTATTTGGCCCTGTAACAAGCTGGAGCCAGTTTCATTGGCGTGGAAACAGGGTAGAGAATACCCCAGGCGATTCAGTAAGGTTCAATATAGTTGGCGTTACAAATGCAGGTATAGAAACAAATTTGTTTACCATTGATTCAACTATAAAGGATTTAGATATCTCATCAATAAATGCCAACCAATATCCGTATCTAAAACTAAAAATGTTTACACGTGATACTATTCAGGGAACACCTTATCAGTTGCGATACTGGAGAGTAAATGGTGCTTATGTACCCGAAGGGGCTGTTGCACCAAATATCCTTTTTGCTATGAAGGATACTGCTGAGCAGGGAGAAATTGTAGATTTTAAACTGGCATTTAAAAACATAAGCCAAACTGCTTTTGCCGACAGTATGAAAATTAATTTTATCATTACCGATAGGAATAATAATCCTACTTCGTTAAATATACCAAAGGGTAAAGTACTGGTATCAGGAGATACATTGGTTATTAATTATAAATTAAATACCAGAAATTATCCCGGGGCCAATACCATTTTTGTTGATGTAAATCCAAATAATGACCAACCGGAACAATACCATTTTAATAATGTATTGTTTAAAAGCCTGTATGTAAAAGCAGATAATTTTAATCCGCTGCTGGATGTAACCTTTGATGGGGTGCATATCCTCAATAAAGATATTGTTTCGGCCAGACCGCACATTTTGATTAATCTTAAAGACGAAAGCCGCTTCCTGTCTTTAAGCGATACAGCCTATATTAAAGTGCAGGTACGTTTTCCTGATCAATCTTTGCGTACCTATTATTTTGGCGATAGCATGCGTTTTACACCGGCAAATTTATCTACTGGCAATAATACAGCCACCATAGATTTTATGCCAAGTTTTGCCGAAGAAGGAGAATATGAATTGATAGTTTCCGGAAGGGATGTTGTTGGAAATACTGCAGGTGCAATTGAGTATCATGTAACGTTTAATGTGATTACAAAAGCAATGATATCTAACCTACTCAACTATCCAAATCCATTTACAACATCTACAGCCTTTGTATTTTACATTACGGGTAGCGAAGTGCCACAAAATATGCGGATACAAATTTTAACCATAACCGGTAAAGTAGTAAAGGAAATAACTACAGCCGAATTAGGCCCATTGCATGTTGGTAGAAATATTACCGAGTATAAATGGGATGGTACCGATATGTATGGCGCTAAACTGGCAAACGGAGTTTATTTATACAGGGTAATTACAAACCTGAATGGTAAATCGCTTGATAAATTTTCGGGAGAAGGAGCAGATAAAACAGACAAGTACTTTAACAAAGGTTACGGAAAAATGGTACTCATCAGATAGTAATTAATTATTAAAAAAATACGAGGCTGCCGTTTACAGGCAGCCTTTTTTTATAAGGTTGCTAACCTCCTGAGCTTGACGAAGGATAAAGGTTGGTAACCATCGCAACCAAATTATGGAACATCGGTGTTACCTTTGTAAAAAAATAATTCATGGCTAAAATAGCTATCAACATAGCCACCGGCAGTTTACAGCAGCAAGAAATAATTGTAGGTATTGATCTGGGAACTACCAACAGTCTGGTTGCCATTATACATCCGGAAAGTAAAAAACCGGTTGCATTAAAAGAGCATAACAGCACCTCACTGGTTCCATCGGTTATTCATTTTGGAAAAAATGCCGATATCACAGTTGGTAATGAAGCAAAGCAATACCTGGTTTCAGATCCTGCAAACACAATTTTTTCTGCCAAACGGCTGATGGGTAAAACCTACAACGATGTCAGCAAAAACACAGCTTCATTAGCGTATAAAATTATTGATGATGAAAATAAACTGGTTAAAGTACAGGTTGGTAATGTATTTTATTCGCCTGTTGAACTTTCATCTTTAATACTGAAAGAATTAAAAAAACAGGCAGAGCATATTTTAAAAACACCGGTTGGCAAAGCTGTAATTACAGTGCCGGCCTATTTTAATGATGCCCAACGCCAGGCCACCCGTGATGCAGGCAAACTGGCTGGTCTTGATGTGCTTCGGATAATTAATGAACCAACTGCAGCCAGCCTTGCTTATGGATTTGGCACCTACGGAGGAGGACAGGCAAAAACAATTGCAGTGTATGATTTGGGCGGTGGTACTTTTGATATTTCGATATTGAATATTAATGGCGGAATTTTTGAAGTGCTCTCCACCAATGGCGATACTTATTTGGGTGGTGATGATTTTGATGCTGCTGTTGTTGATTATTGGCTGCAAGAAAATACATTCACTGGTGAAGTATCAAAACATCGGCAGGTGCTTAGATTAAGAGCAGAAGAAGCAAAAAAATATTTATCATCAAACATGTTGTTTAAAACTGTTTATGAAGGAAAAGAAATTTCGATAAGCAGAGAAAATTTTGAAGAGATTATAAGGCCTATCATTGAAAGAACAATTATATGTTGTAATAATGCTTTAAAAGACGCAGGCTTAAAAAAGAAAGATGTGGATGAAATTATAATGGTAGGGGGAAGTACCAGGGTGCCATTAGTGAAAGAGATGGTAAG
>JAYUZB010000181.1:0-11186 GCA_043752185.1 Chitinophagaceae bacterium | reverse complement strand
TTTTACTTACTAATAAAGCTGTGGGAATTGAACCAATTAAGTAGGATATAATAATGAGAACGAGTTCTTTCATCCGTTTCTTTAGCTTGAGTTGAAGAGCAAAAATAATGAAAATTTAACTTAGAAAGCTCATAATATATTATCAACTATTTGTTTTGTTGATAAACCTTGCGGATAGCCGGATGTAATCTTTTTTAAGATATCAGTTTATTTGGGAAAGTATGCAGCTCCATTCGCCCTTTTGAATTGTCTTTAGTGGATGTATGCCGATTTCTGCCAATCCTTCCAACATTACAGTTTCATCTGCTTTTACAAATCCGCTTAAAAGTATTAAAGTGCCTTTTTTACCTACAGACTGAATAGCATCCAGATTATTAAGTATAACATTCAGGTTGATATTGGCAAGGATAATATCATAAACTTTATTTGTGGCAATAGATTCAGCTTGTATAAGATTGATCTTACCGCAATTGTTTGCAGCTGCATTCTCAATAGAATTTTCAATACTCCATTCATCGTAATCAATTGCATCAATGGCAACCCCTCCCATCTTTTCAGCCAGGATGGCTAAAACCGACGTACCTGTTCCAAAATCAACCACGGTTTTATTGGTAAAATCCAGTCCTTCCATTTGCTCAATCATCATATAGGTGGTTGCATGGTGGCCGGTACCAAAACTCATTTTAGGAGTAATGATTATTTCATGCTTTACATCTTTTATGGGCTGATGAAATGCAGCCCTGATGGCAACAAAATCATTTACAACAATTGGCTCAAAGCTGCTCTCCCATTGTGCATTCCAGTTTTGCTGTGGCACAACAGTTATGGCATAATCAACCGGTACAACTTTTAGTATTTCTTCCAGGCTATCTTTTTCAAAACCGGCTTCTTTTATAAATGCCAACAAAGAACTTTCTGTTTCTTCAAAACTTTCAAATCCGGAATCGGCCAATAAAGCAATCAGTATTTCCGCTTCGCCTTCTTTCAAAGTTTCAAATTCAATCTGCACATAATTCATGATATGGTATTTTAAAAAACCGTCCCGCCAGAGAGGCGGGACGGCATATAATTTAATTAAAATAATTCTTACGCTGATTACTCACCTTGATTAGGCTGTGCTTCCGGCTTTGGTATTAAAGCTTTGCGGCTTAATTTAAACTTGCCTGTCTTTTGATCAACATCCAGCAATTTAACTTTCACCTTGTCGCCTTCTTTAAAAATACCATCCATGGTTTCCAAACGTTTCCAGCTTATTTCACTAATGTGTAACAAACCTTCCTTCTTTGGTAAGAACTCAACAAAGGCACCAAATTCTTTAATGCTTTTCACAGTTCCTTCGTAAGTATCACCAACAACCGGTACTGCTACCAGGCCGTTGATCCATGCCAATGCACGTTCAAGGCTTGCTTTTTCTTTAGAGAAAATACTTACTTCGCCTCTGTTGTCAACTTCTTCAATATTAATGGTGGCACCGGTTTCACGCTGAATTTCCTGTATCACTTTACCGCCGGGTCCTATTACCGCACCAATATATTCTTTATCAATAATGATCTTAACCATACGTGGAGCATGTGGTTTCACTTCTTCCCTTGCAGCCGGTGTACATGCATACATGGCTTCCAGTATATGCATACGGCCTTTTTTAGCCTGGGCCAATGCCTGGCGCATAACGTCCATGCTTAAGCCATCCACTTTAATATCCATCTGCACACCGCAAATACCATCACGGGTTCCGGTCACTTTAAAATCCATATCACCTAAATGATCTTCATCACCCAGTATATCGGTTAAGATCGCAAAATCATCACCTTTCTTAATTAATCCCATCGCAACACCACTCACGTGCTTTTTTAAAGGAACACCAGCATCCATTAATGCTAATGAACCGGCACAAACGGTAGCCATTGATGATGAACCATTACTTTCCAGGATATCACTTACCACCCTTACGGTGTAAGGATAATCAGTGCCCGGCATCATTTTCTTTAAAGAGCGCATGGCCAAATTACCATGACCAACTTCCCTACGGCCAACACCCCTCATCATTTTAACCTCACCGGTTGAAAATGGTGGGAAATTATAGTGCAAAAAGAAGTTTGTGTAATCTGATTTGTTGGCACTTTCTACCAGCAACTCATCTAACGGAGTTCCTAAAGTAACTGTTGTAAGTGATTGAGTTTCACCACGAGTAAACAAAGCCGAACCGTGTGGAGTTGGTAAATTATCTATCTCCATTTCCAGTTGACGGATATCTTCTGTACCACGGCCATCCAAACGTTTTCTGCTGTTAAGTACCATATCTCTTACCACATAATATTGCAGTTCACCGGTGTAATGACCTATCAGGGCTTTGTCTTCATCGGGTAATTCTGTACCTAAAAATTCAACTACTTCCTGGTGTAAAGCTTTATAAGCATCGCTTCTTTCATGCTTTGCAGATGCAGAAGCAGATATGGCATGCATTTTATCTTTTGCAAATTCAGTGATCTTAGCGTTTAATTCTTCATTGCGGTAAGGTTTGGTGTAATCTCTTTTAGTGTTACTTCCAACCAAATCCCTTAATTGTTCTTGTGCTTTAACCTGTAATTTTATTGCCTCATGACCAGCTTCAATAGCATTGATCAGGTCCTCTTCCTGGCACTCATTACTTTCACCTTCCACCATCATGATGTTCTTATCGGTTGCAGCGATCAAAAATTCAAAATCAGATACTGCAAGTTGGCTGCGGGTTGGGTTGATGATCAACTCACCATTGATCCTTCCTACACGAACTTCTGAAATGATCTCCTGGATGGGAATATCTGAAACTGCCAAAGCTGCTGAAGCGGCCAAACAAGCCAGTGAATCGGGCATCACTTCATCATCAGATGAAATAAGCGACACCAATACTTGTACTTCACATAAATAATCTTCAGGAAATAAAGGACGTAAAGCCCTGTCTATTAATCGTGAGGTAAGAATTTCGTAATCATTTAAACGGGCTTCTCTTTTAAAGAAAGAACCGGGAATACGGCCTGCAGAACCAAATTTTTCCTGGTAATCTACTGATAATGGAAAAAATCCCTGGCCAGGCTTTGGTTCTTTGTTAGCAACAACTGTTGCCAGTAAAATACAATTGCCCTGGCGAACGGTGACAGCACCATCGGCCTGGCGGGCCATTTTACCTGTTTCAATGGTAACCTCACGGCCACCACCTATATCAAATTTTATTGATTTTGGGTTTAATAACGACATATTCGATTTTGGATTGGTCCCGATATTTTTCGGAAGATGATTAAATGCTGTAAAAAGAATAATTCCCAACTGAAAAATATAGTTGGGAATTAAATTATTTACATTGTGAATAGTTTATTTACGTAAACCTAATTTCTCAATTAAAGCTCTGTAACCGGTAAGGTCATGCTTGCTGAGGTAAGTTAGTAAACGCTTGCGTTGTCCTACCATCATCATCAGGCCTCTTTGCGAAGAGAAATCTTTTTTGTTTGTCTTTAGATGGTTTGAAATGTGATTGATACGCTCTGTTAACAGGGCGATCTGTCCTTCAATAGAACCTGTGTTGGTAGCTTTTGCTCCAAAAGTGGTGAAAATGTCTGCTTTTTTTTCGATTGTTAAATAAGGCATCTTTGTTTTTTTAATAACGTCTTTGTTATGTTTCTTTTTTAAATTGGTTGCAAAAGTACATAGAAATATTGATTTTTAAGCTGCACTTTAAGGATTTTTTTTGAATATTGCTGATATATGAACCTGAATTTTGCCATAATTGGATGCGGAAGAATTGCAAAGCGCCATGCTGAGCAAATGGTCAAACATGGAAAACTGATTGCTGTGTGTGATATTATTCCGGCAAAAGCAGATGAGATGGCACTGCGATATAATGCAAAAGCCTATTATTCAATTGAGGAACTGCTACAGGCAGAAAGAGATTTAAGTCTGGTGGCAGTTTGTACTCCAAATGGTCTTCATGCCGCCCATTCTATTAAAGTACTGGAATCCGGCTACTATGTTTTATGCGAAAAACCGCTTTGTATAATTGTTGAAGATGGGAAAAAGATGATTACGGCCGCTGAAAAAGCAGGTAAAAAAATATTTGTGGTAAAACAAAACCGCTATAATCCACCAGTTGCTTTTTTAAAAAAGCTGATAGTAAACGGCAAACTGGATAAGATCTTTAGCTTTCAGATAAACTGTTTTTGGAACCGGCCCGAAGCTTATTACACCGATTGGAAGGGCAGTAAAGATTTGGATGGGGGTACGCTGTTTACTCAATTCAGCCATTTTATCGACCTGCTTTACTGGCTTTTGGGTGATGTGGCTTCGGTTAAAACAATTTGCAAAAATTTTGCCCACCCATCAATTGAATTTGAAGACAGTGGAATTGTTGCTTTTGAAATGAAAAGCGGCGCCATTGGTTCTTTAAATTATACGGTTAACAGCTTTGAAAAAAATATGGAAGGATCTTTTACCGTTTTTGCTAAAAATGGAACAGTAAAGATTGGCGGACAATATTTGAATGAACTTGAATACTGCAATGTTGCCGGAATTGAAAAGCCAAATTTACCAATTGGTAATTCTGCCAATGGTTATGGATTTTACCAGGGCAGCATGAGCAACCATGATAAAGTGTATGAGAATTTAATAAAAACTTTGGCAGATGATAAACATGAATTTGCCAGTGCGGAAGATGGTTTGAAGACGGTGGAGATTATTGAAAAAATATATAAAGCCCCCTCCGCCCCCTGAAGGGGGAACTTTGCACCCTGATAATTACTAATCCTTTTCAAAAACAAAACCCTCAGCTATATAAAAAATAAATGCCTGATTTACCAAATACAAATTCTTCAGCAGACTTTAAAGTTCCCCCTTCAGGGGGCGGAGGGGGTTTGGGGGGTAATATCATATTTACCGTTACCACCGATCTTACCTACGACCAACGTATGATTCGTATCTGCTCATCATTATCCAATGCAGGATACAATGTATTATTGATTGGTCGAAAAATGAAATCTTCCATTCCTTTATCAACTCAGCCTTTCAAACAAAAAAGAATTAACTGCCTGTTTGAAAAAGGCAAATTATTTTATGTCGAATACAATATCCGGCTCTTCTTCTACCTGCTGTTTAAAAAGATGGATTGTATTTGTGCGATAGACCTGGATACGATCCTGCCCTGCTATTTCATCTCCCAAATAAAAAAAATAAAACGGGTTTATGATGCACATGAACTTTTTTGCGAAATGAAGGAAATTGTTACCAGGCCAGTCATTTATAAGATTTGGAAAAGAATTGAGCGTTATACCGTTCCAAAATTTACGTTGGGTTACACAGTTAACCTGCCAATTGCAGAAGAGTTTAAAAAAATGTACGGCGTAAACTATGAGGTGATCAGGAACATTGCGTTGCTTAAAGATATTCAGTACATAGAAAATAAAGAGAAATTCATTTTGTACCAGGGAGCCGTAAATGAAGGACGTTGTTTTGAAACATTGATACCTGCTTTTAAACACATCAATTGTAAATTGATCATTTGTGGCGATGGAAATTTTATGCAGCAGGCAAAGCAATTAGTTGCGGCAAATAATTTAGCCGATAAAGTAATTTTTAAAGGAAAAATAAAACCAGAAGAATTATCCGTAATTACGCAGCAGGCTTATATCGGGATAACGCTGTTTGAGAACAAAGGATTAAGTAACTATTATTCCTTAGGTAATCGTTTTTTTGATTATCTGCATGCCGGCATTCCGCAGCTATGTGTGAATTACCCGTTATATGCAGAAATTAACAGCGAACTTCCAATAGCTGTATTGGTTGATGACGTCAGTTCAAAGAATATTGCAGTTCAACTGAACAATTTAGTGGGAAATGAGGTTTTGTACAAAAATCTGCAGCAAAACTGTTTTAAGCTACGGCAAACATTAAACTGGCAGCAGGAAGAAATAAAATTAATTATGTTCTATAAAAATTTACTTGGATAAACACCTGCATATAATAACTCATGATGTGCCATGGCCTGCCGATTATGGCGGCGTTATTGATATATTTTACACACTCAAAGCATTATATGAACAAGGTGTAAACATACACCTGCATTGCTTTACACAAGGACGGGAGCCACAGAAAGAACTGGATAAATACTGCAGCAGTGTTCACTATTATCCCCGTAAAAAAAACAGCAACAGTTTCTCCTGGCATATACCTTTAATTGTAAACAGCCGGGTTAATGATACCTTAATAACCAACCTGCAAAAAGATGATTACCCCATTTTACTGGAAGGTATTCATTGCACTTATTATTTACAAAAAGAAAAATTTAATAACAGAAAAGTTATAGTAAGACTGTTTAATACGGAGTTTGAATATTACAAACAACTTTCAAGGCTTGAAACCAATTTATTTAAAAAAATATACTACTTGCACGAAAGCAGGCTGTTAAAAAAATACGAACAGGCGCTTGTTACCAAAGCAACATTTTTAGCTTTAAGTAAGCAGGATACTGATTTGTACCAGCTGGTTTTTAAAGCACCCAACATACATTACCTGCCTGCCTTTTTGCCTTACACATTAGCTATTGGCAAAGAAGGCAAAGGTAATTTTTGCCTGTACCATGGCAATTTGGCTATCAACGAAAATGAAAAAGCTGCAATCTGGTTATTGCAACATGTTTTTAACAAAGTACAAATACCATTTGTTATTGCCGGAAAAAATCCTTCAAAAAGACTTGAAGATCTTGCACACCAGCACCAGCATACCTGCCTCGTTGCAAATCCCAGTGATAAGGAGATGCAGGATATCATTAGCAAAGCACATGTGCATGTGCTGCCTTCGTTAAACAATACCGGAATAAAATTAAAATTATTGAACGCTTTCTTTAATGGCAGACATTGTTTAGTTAATAAAGCCGCAGCAGCAGGATCGGGCCTTGAAAATTATTGCCACTTTGCAAATGATGCAGCATCTTTTCAACAAAAAATAGAGGAAATATATGCACTCCCTTTTACCGAACAGGAAATAGAGCAGCGCCAGGATTTACTGCAAACAATTTATAACAATGAAGCAAATGCGAAAAAGCTTATGACATTTCTACAGTAGCATTATCCCAAACCTTTCCAATTTCAGTTTTAATGGTACGTGCCGGAAATTTTTTAATCACCAGGTAATCGTGTGTAGCCATTATAATGGTGGTGTTATAATCTCTGCAGATATTAAAAAGCAACTGCATAATTTCATCACTTGTTTCGGGATCAAGGTTGCCGGTTGGCTCATCGGCCAGTATAAGTTTAGGCGAATTTAATAAAGCACGGGCAATATCCATACGCTGCTGCTCACCACCACTTAATTCAAATGGCATTTTAAAACCCTTGGTTTTCAGTCCCACTTTTTCCAACACATCAGCAATCTTTTCATCCATCAGTTTTTCATCTTTCCAGCCGGTGGCTTTTAAAACAAACTTCATATTCTCATTCACATTCCTGTCTGTAAGCAACTGAAAATCCTGAAAAACCACGCCCAGGTTACGCCTTAAAAAGGGAACTGTTTTCCAGGTAAGCCCTTTCAGTTCGTGGCCTGCAACCCAGCCCTCACCTTCTCTCAACTCCAGGTCACCATACATTGTTTTCAACAAACTGCTTTTGCCGGTTCCGGTTTTACCTACCAGGTAAACAAATTCGCCCTTATCTACCGAAATGTTTACATCACTTAAAATAAGTGTGTTACCCTGGTAAATATTTACATTTTTTAATTCAACTATTGATTGAGACATCTGCGTTTTAAGTTTTGTGTTTTTAGTTTTGTGTTTTTAGTTTTGTGTTACAGGCATTTGTTTTTCATAGCATCTTCGTTGTGTCACTCACTTGTACCGCATACCATTCTTCAACTTTTTTCTTAGCGTAGTGACTCAATACCTATCAGCAAAAATAGCTTTTACAAATTCAGCATTAAAAAATAATTTCTTCACCATTTGTTAAAATATGTGAACAACTAAATAAATAGTTGTTAAACTAAATAATTAGTTTTATGTTTACGTTATCAAGTTTAAAACAATTACAAAATGAAAATTTTAACCAAGGCCGAAGAGCAGATCATGCAGGTAATATGGAAGCTGGACAAAGCTTTCCTGAGAGAGATCATGGATGAATTACCTGCGCCAAAACCACACAACAACACTGTAGCCACTATTATTAAAATTTTGGTTGATAAAGAATACATAGGCATTACCCAATTTGGAAGAACACATCAGTATTTTCCTTTAGTGAGCAAAGATGCTTACAGCAAAACCACCATGAAGAGTTTTGTAAAGGGATATTTCGACGGCTCATTCAGCAATGCCGTATCCTTTATGGTAAAGGAAAACAATTTAAGTGTGGAAGATCTGGAGATGCTTTTGAAGCAGTTGAAGAAACGTTAATCGTTATCTGTTATCCGTTCATTGTTCAATAGTCATTTTGAAATCAATACCCATTAACTAATAACTATCATCCTGAAACAATATTTAAATAATTAAAACCTCTTGCTATGCTGCCCTTCTTCTGGTACATGCTGAAAGTAATTATCTGCTCCGGCATTTTATTTGGTTACTACTGGTTTTTTCTGCGTAATAAAATATTTCACCGGTACAATCGGTTTTATTTGCTGGCAGCCATGTCGCTGTCGCTTTTACTACCCTTACTTAAAATAAATTTCTGGCAACCTGCTGCTGATACAAACCAGGCTATACGTGTATTACAGGCTGTATCTGCTGGCGATGAATACATGGAAAATATTGTGCTTACAGCAAAGAGAAGCAATTGGAGTTTAGAACAATTATATCCGATTATTTACGTGCTTGTTTCCTTTATTTTCTTTTTTGTAATGCTGCGTACTTTATACCTGATCCGTACCCTATTGAAAAAATATCCCGTGCAGCGGGTTGAAGATGTAGCTTTTGTAAATACCGAAGACGACAGTACTCCATTTTCGTTTTTAAAATACATTTTCTGGAACAGCAGCATTGATATTGACACCACAACCGGTCGCCAGATTTTTAAACACGAAGTAGCCCATATACAGGAAAAACACACCCACGATAAACTCTTTGTAAATATCATCCTCATCTTTTGCTGGTGCAATCCTTTCTTTTGGCTTTACCGAAAAGAGCTGAACATGATACACGAATTTATTGCCGATAAAAAAGCCGTAGAAGACAGTGATACCTCCGCTTTTGCCGCTATGATATTACAGGCAGCTTATCCCAAACACCGTTTTGAACTTGCTAACAATTTTTTCTACTCACCTATAAAACGTAGACTGATGATGTTAACTAAAAACAAAAATCCAAGGGTAAATTACTTTGGCCGCATAATGGTATTGCCATTGGCTGTGTTAATATTTGCTGCTTTTACTTTAAAGACAAAAAGCAACAGCTCCATCTATAATGGAAAAAAAATTACAGTGATTATTGATGCCGGTCATGGTGGCCAGGATGCAGGGGCAACAAGTGCAGACGGTATTTTTGAAAAAGATTTAACGCTTGCCATTGCAAAAAAAATTAAAGAATTAAACGGTAACAATGCAATTGAAATTGTTTTAGTAAGAGATGGAGATGTGTTTATGAATCCAAAACAAAAAGTTGAGTTTGCTAAAAGTAAAAATGCTGATTTGGTTATTTCATTTCATATTGATAACGGACCAAAAAAATCGGCTAATACAAAAACAGGCATGTCGGTATTTGTAGCAAAAGATGAATTTGCAAACGCTGGCAATAGTAAAATTTTAGCATCAGCTATTATTAACGAGTTCAGTAATAATTATGGCTTGGCAGTAATGCAACAACCAAACCAAAGTCAGGGTAGTATTTGGATTTTACAAGCCAATACCTGTCCGGCTGTATTGATTGAAGCAGGGTTTATTAACAATGATAAAGATCTGGCTTATTTACAAACTACTGCAGCTAAAGAAACAATTGCAAAAAATGTGTTGGAAGCAATTGAAAAATACTTTACAGGTAAACCGGTGAATAAAAATAGTACTGATACTTTACCCACTCTAGCACCATCCGATTTAGCAGCTTTAAATAGCACTGGCAACTATGCAAATACTCTTGACTATTACAAAATGTATGGTAAAGCTGCAACTTATAAAGGCCAAAAAATCAAGTCTGTTTTTATCCGGAATACGGATAACAAAGCAATAGTAGAGTTGGCAAACGGCACAAAGGTAATTATGACGCAGGCAGAAGCATTTAAGGCAAATATTATTGCCCCTCCACCTCCTCCTCCACCGCCGCCACAATTTGATCCGGCAGTTCAAACAAAAGATTCACAAAAGGAATCAACTGTTATAACGAGTGCCAAAGGCATACTATATATTGGTATTAATAATCCAATAATGGCTTACGCAACTGGCATTAAAGAGAAAGATCTGGTCTTAGAAATTTCGAACGGCTCTCTAACCGGCAGCAATGGTAATAATTATATTGCCAGAGTAAGCAAGCCTGGAAAAACTATTATTACTTTAAGAAAACTTGGGGAGTCAAAAATTATTAACAGTTTTGAATTTACAGCTAAAAGGTTACCAGATATTACTGACCCTGCTTTTCCTGAAGAATTGAAAAGAAAAACAGAGCAGCAAAAAAATTACGGCAATGATGCTGATATCGAAAATTCACTGTATGTAATTAATGGAAGAATTATAGGCAAAGGCAAAACAGCTAATGCTGATATTGATAAAATAATTGCTGAAAAAGTTTATGTTAAGTGGCTAAAAAAATCAGAAGCAATTGCAAAATATGGTAAAGACGGCACTGATGGCGCTTGTGAAGTAACTTATACCAATGGTGATGTAATCAGGTTTTCAGAAAATGTTAATTCAAATAGAGCGGATGAAATGAATCCTAATGGGGAGCCTATCCTAAAAATAGGTGCTACCAGTGGTGGCAGAATACAATCAGATTATTTGAAATCTGTTAAAGAAATTAGTCTTAGTACCGGCTTTAAATTAGTCAGTGGTACACTCTATCTTCAAGGCCCCGGATTTGACAAGAACGTTGTAATGATAACACTAAATTCAAATTCCCTATTACCTGCATCAAAATATATTAATCAATGTGAGGACGATGCAAAATTAGTTTTTGACGATGTCAGATATACCGATCAGAATGGGGTTATTAAAAAAATGACTAACCCCCCGGTATTTATTGTTGGGTTTAACAATAC
>JAYUZB010000180.1:0-11193 GCA_043752185.1 Chitinophagaceae bacterium | reverse complement strand
TTGTATGTTCCGGTTTGTGTAGCACTATAGCGCTGCTGGTTAGCACCGGGTATGGCAATGTCATCTTTGTACCATTGCACACTATCGCAGGGTAGCACTTGCAAAACACTGCTGTCGCCGCTACCAATACACCATTCAGGTTTACCTAATACTTGCAGGCTGTCGTACAATTTCGCTGCCTTTACTGTAACGGTATCAGAAGTTACACAACCGCCACCGTTATGTCGCACGGTTAAATAATAGTCAGTTGTTACATCGGGCGTAGCCAGTGGGTTTGCTGCCAAAGGGTTACTTAATGCCGTAATGGGGTTCCACAGGTAAAACCAGCCAGGCTTGGGCGGCACGCCAATTTGAACTACACTGTTATTGCACGATATTTTATCGGGCCCGGCATTGGCCTGGTAGGAGAGGGTGTCATGCAGGTAGGTGTATAAAGTATCAAGGCATCCATAGCCGCTGTAAGGCACTACCACTACAGCTATTTGCGTACCAGTAGCGGGTGGTGGCGCTAAAGTAAGTGTTTGCGAATTGCCCAACACCTGTGTAAAGTTACTGTTGAACCAGGTATAAGATTGGTAGCCGTACGGTGCATTTACAATTACCTGGTTATCATCGGGGCAAAAGTCGGCACCTTCAAACCGGTCGCTGCATTCGCTGTTTACATCTATATATGCATAGCCAAAATGAATACGAAAAGTGCAGTCGGCAGTTTTGAAAAACAACCTGATGGTTTTACCTGCCAGATTATCCAGGTTTATGGAAACAGCAGTCCAACTCTTATACCAAACAGGTGTATTACCACCTGGATTGGCCGATAGTTGAAAACCCGGCAAAGGCGATCCATTGGCAAAAAATGAAAAAGAGGAGCAGGAGATAGGATATCCATCGCTTAAGTTTTGTACAAGTAATTCAAGCCTTGGTTGTTCAGATTCCAGATGCCCGGGATCCTGAAAAACCACAGCATAATTGTAAATAAGGTTGTAAGTATTGGCACCTGGAGGTATAGTAAAATCATACGATACACCTTCGGCCTCACGTCCTGCTGCGTTATTACCTAACATAATGGAATGGCCGCTACCATTGGGGCAGTTTACTGGAAAGCCGCCATAAGGATCAGTGCCGCCGCCCGACAGTGCAGAGAACATGGTATGCCTTCCTGCAACCGGCGCACCCGAATTGGAAAATGTAATTACATTAGTATTATTAATAGATGCTACGTTACCGGTATAACAGGTCCAGTTATTAAAACTACCATTTTCGAAATCAATATTGTATGGGCACTGTGCAAATACAGTACTAAGTGATGCACATGAACATGTACAGACGATCAACAACAACGATATGTAGCGTTTTACTAGCATAATTATCAGAGCACTTATTTAATGTTGACCGGGGTATCTCAAGTTAAAACTAATTTTTGGCATCTCTCAACTAAAAAGTAACAATATTAAAAGCTTTTTTGACGCATAGCCAGTTTGTTTAATTTCAACTTCGGCATTTGTTGCTACATGATAAACGTAATTTTTATGAGGATGGTTGTTGCATGATATTTCAAAAAACTTGTTACCTGTTTCTTATTCAATTACCTTTGCCGCATGACAATAGAGCATCTTAAATCTATGAGGGACCGTGTGTTGGTCTTGGGGAGGTTTCTTTGACGTCGCTAACCGACAAGCCAAAGTAGCCAATGATAAACAACTTTCACTTTCGCCGGGTTTTTGGGACGACAATACCCGTGCAACCGCTATCCTGAAAGAAATTAAAGTACACGAATACTGGATAAATCTGTACAATGCAGTGGAAACTGCCGTGGAGGATTTTGCCATATTATTCGAATTTTGGAAAGCAGGCGAAACCAGCGAGGAAGAAGTGAAAGAGGCTTTTGATGTGGCCATTGAAAGAATTGAAGAAGCCGAATTTAAAAGCACGCTTAACGAACCCGAAGACGAGTTGCCCGCCATGATGCAGATAAACAGTGGCGCTGGCGGTACCGAAAGCCAGGACTGGGCCGAAATGCTGGCACGTATGTTTAGGATGTATGCCGAAAAGCAGGGCTGGGCAGTTACAGAAATGGATTGGCAGTGGGGTGATGGGGCCGGCATTAAAACCTGTACTTATAAAATTGAAGGGCCATTTGCTTATGGCTTTTTAAAATCGGAAAGTGGTGTGCATCGCCTGGTGCGTATTTCGCCGTTTGATAGTAATGCACGCAGGCATACTTCTTTTGTATCGGTAAATGTTTACCCGCTGGTAGATGATACCATAAATATTGAGATAAACCCGGCAGATGTGAAAATGGAAACAAGCCGCAGTGGTGGCGCCGGCGGACAAAATGTAAATAAGGTTGAAACCAAAGTTCAGTTAACACATATCCCAACGGGCATTGTGGTGGTTTGCCAGCAAGATAGAAGCCAGCTTGGCAACCGAGAACTGGCCATGCAAATGCTGAAAAGCCGTTTGTACGAAATGGAATTGCAAAAACGAAACGAGATAAAAGATGCTGCCAACAGTAAAAAGAAAAAGATAGAGTGGGGCAGCCAGATACGCAGTTATGTTTTTCATCCATACAAAATGATTAAAGACCACCGCACCGATTATGAAGTAGGTAATGTGGGCCCGGTTATGGATGGAGAGCTGGATGGATTTATAAAAGCATATTTGATGAGTGAGAAAGAGACGGAGGCTTAGTTTTTTGGAGACCGGCAGAGAAGCCATGACGGAGCATTTGTGGCAGAGTTTATTCTGAGGAACGAAGGACTGTGTTCAAATTCGGTAATTCTATTTAGCTTTAATTGTGTTGTTTTAATTGTAACTTTAATTATGCAAAAAACAAAACCCATATTAGCCAAAAGAATTTTTTGGGATGTTAATTTTGAAGAAATTGATTATGACCAAAAATGGAAATTTGTAATTGAAAGAGCTTTTGATAGAGGCGATATTGATGATATAAGACAAGTAAGAAGATACTATGGCGATGAAAAAGTAATAGAAGCACTTACTACCGCTGTGTACCTTTTTGATGAAACCATTAATTTTTGTATAGGTATTTTCGAAATCCCAAAAGAAAAATTCAGGTGTTACAGATTGAAACAGTCAAACCCAACGCATTCTCTATATTAAAAGAGTTGATGCTTATTCCCGAACTATCTCGCTTTCAGTTAGTGGGCGGTACAGCCTTATCACTGCAATTGGGTCATAGAATGTCGGATGATTTGGACTTGTTTTCTAATACTCCATTTCAAAATGAAGAAATAATTTCTGTGCTTACAGGCGTTTTAAAAGATAGGTATGTGCTACGATCATCACCGGCAAATAAACTTGGTATATTTGGTTACATAGACGATGTAAAAATTGATATTTGCCGACACAAGGAAGAACTTATTGGTGAAATAAAAACTGTTGATAATATTAGAATGTGGAGCTAGAAGATATAGCAGCATCAAAGGTGAATGCAATATCCAGGAGGGCTACAAAAAAGGATTTTTGGGATATTGATGCACTGCTGGATGTTTTTACAATTGAGGAAATTGCTTCATTTTATCAAAAAAAATATTTACCATTACTCGCAATTGGGGTAGCGCATATGATTACCTATTATACAGATGCAGAAGATTCGGATAACCCAAATTGCCTTAAAGGAAAAACATGGGCTGGAGTTAAAAAAAGCATTTATAAAAAATTAAATAATAATTTAAAATAAAATTTTTATGCAATACGGAGATTTTTATTACCCAATGCCGGTAAATGAACCAGTTTTAAATTATGCTCCTGGCAGCAAAGAAAAACTGGCGCTTAAAGCCGCTTTAAAAGAATTAAAAAGCACTAAAATTGATGTACCAATGTACATCGGTGGCGAAGAAATAAGAACAGGAAAAACGGTTGATATCCGTCCGCCACATGAACGTAAACATTTGCTTGGGCAGTTTCATGTGGGCGAAGCAAAGCATGTAACCAAAGCAATCAATGCTGCATTAAAAGTAAAAGATAAGTGGGCCAACATGAGTTGGGAAAACCGTGCAAACATATTTTTAAAAGCTGCTGATCTGCTTGCAGGTAAATATCGCCCATACATTAACGGTACTACCATGCTGGGACAAAGTAAAAATTGTTTCCAGGCCGAGATAGATGCGGCCTGTGAGTTAATAGACTTCCTGCGTTTTAATGTACATTTCTTAAGTGATATTTATCGCCAGCAGCCTATTAGCGGTGCAGGCATGAACAACCGGATGGAATACCGTCCGTTGGAAGGATTTGTATTTGCCTTAACACCCTTCAACTTTACAGCAATTGGTGGCAACCTGCCAACATCAGCTGCCATGTGCGGCAATGTAGTTATCTGGAAATGCGCCAACACACAGGTTTACAGCGCCCAAATGTTCATGCGTATTTTAAAAGAAGCCGGCTTACCCGATGGCGTTATCAATCTTGTTTTTATAGATGGCCCAACCATTGGAGAAGTAGTTTTTAATCACCGCGATTTTGCAGGCATACATTTTACCGGCAGTACTGGCGTATTTAATAAAATGTGGGAAACCATCGGTAAGAATATGAGCATGTACCGTTCTTACCCACGCATTGTGGGCGAAACCGGAGGTAAAGATTTTGTGATAGCACATAAAAGTGCCGATCCAGATGTTGTTGTTACTGCATTGGCAAGAGGCGCATTTGAATTTCAGGGACAAAAATGTTCGGCTGCTTCAAGAGCATACATTCCATCAAACATAGCAGCAGAAGTTAAAAAGAAATTAGTAGAGCAGTTGAAAACAATGAAGATGGGAACGGTAGAAGACTTTACCAATTTTGTAAATGCAGTTATTGATGAAAAAAGTTTTGATAAACTGGAAAGCTACATCAAAAATTCCAGAAAGCGTGACAGTGGTGCAAAAGTATGGGTAGGAGGTAAGTGCGATAAAACAGAAGGCTTCTTTATTGAGCCAACAATTATCGAAGCATCTGATCCGAATTATGTAACCATGTGCGAAGAGTTGTTTGGCCCAGTACTAACAGTTTATATTTACGACGAAAATAAATTTGAAGCTACTTTAAAACTCGTTGATGAAACATCTCCTTATGCATTAACAGGTGCTGTAATTGCCCGTGATCGTTTTGCGGTAGAACTGGCGACAGATAGATTACGCAATAGTGCCGGTAATTTTTACATCAACGATAAGCCAACCGGTGCAGTTGTGGGGCAACAACCCTTTGGCGGCGCAAGAGGCAGTGGTACCAACGATAAAGCAGGTTCTATTTTAAACCTGTACCGCTGGTTAAGTGCACGTACTATTAAAGAAACATTTAACTCACCAACCGATTATCGTTATCCGTTTTTACAGGAAAAATAAAATCGAAAAAATAATTAAGGAATAAGAAAATGACAACAAAAATTACATTCACATTGCCTGCCGCAAACATTATAGGCGCAGCCGAATGTGTATTATTAGGAGAATTCAATGACTGGAATTTAGATAAAGGAGTTTACCTGCAAAAGCAAGCCGATGGCTCTATGACAGCCGAAGTTGAACTTGCTGCCGGAAAAGATTATCAATACCGCTACCTGCTTAGCAATGGCCGCTGGGTAAATGATAATGGAGAAAAAGTAACATCCGAAATGCATGGATACCCGGTGGTAAATTGTATTGTAAGGGTACCGGCAATTACAGAAACTGAAAAACTTAAAGTAACGAAGGCGGCAAAGTCAAAAACGGTAAAAGCAAAAACAACACCGGCAGTTATTAAAGATGATTTAACAAAGGTTGAAGGTATTGGAAAAAAGATAGAGGCTTTGTTGTACAAAAACAACATTCACAATTATAAGCAGCTTTCAAAAGCAACTATCACCAGTCTAAAAGCAATTTTAGAATCCGGTGGAAGCAAATTCAGTATGCACAATCCCGGCAGCTGGCCTAAGCAAGCTAAACTGGCAGCAGAGGCTAAGTGGGAAGATCTGGCTTTATTTCAACAGCATTTAAAAGGCGGGAAATAATTATCCAGACAAATTTAATTTCTTTGTGAACTTAGTGGCTTTGTGGGAAGACCTTTGATGACTAAATTGGGACAGAAGTAAGAACTTTTTTTATCTGTCAATAACAGATAAATTCGCTTTACAAATTTTTATATTGAAAACGATCTTAGATAAACAGCAACTGCACCTTACCATCTTAAGGCTTGCGCACCAGTTGCTTGAGAATAACCTGAACCTTAAGGATGTTGTATTCATCGGCATTCAACCCCGTGGTGTGCAGGTAGCAGCAAAACTGATGGAATCTATTCAGCAGTTATCTGCCAACGAAAAACCGCAGTACGGCATTCTGGATATTACTTTTTATCGGGATGATGTACGTGATGAACTGCATGTTGGCAGTACTACTGATATTCCATTCTCTATTGAAGAAAAGAAAGTGATTTTGATTGATGATGTATTATATACCGGCCGTACCATACGTGCTGCTTTGGATGCCATACAGGATTTTGGCAGGCCTAAAAAAGTGGAATTATGCGTTTTGGTAGATAGAAGGTTTAATCGTGAGCTGCCCATCCAGCCTGATTACTGCGGTAAAGCTATTGATACGGTTATTTCACAAAAAGTAAAAGTAGAGTGGGATAAAGAGGCGGTGGTTTTGTATTAAGTCAAAATTAAAAAGTAAAAATTCAAAAAAGTACTCATCACTTAAAAGCTGTTATTTTTTGGCTTTTGACTTTTGATTTTTGATTTTGCTTTCAATTTTTCCTTTAACTTCGCTCCTTAATGCAACTATCTACCAAACATCTATTGGGCATTAAAGACCTCAGCCAAGAAGATATTTCCCTTATTTTATCAACCGCCACACAATTTAAAGAAGTTCTACAAAGGCCTGTAAAGAAAGTACCGTCGCTACGTGATGTAACTATTGTGAATTTGTTTTACGAAAATTCAACCCGTACCAGGATATCTTTTGAGCTTGCAGAAAAAAGACTGGGTGCGGATACAATTAACTTTTCTGCATCAGCATCTTCTGTATCTAAAGGCGAAACCTTACTTGATACAGTAAACAATATTTTAAGCATGAAGGTGGATATGGTAGTAATGCGGCACAGTGCCAGCGGTGCACCACATTTTCTTGCCAAACATATTCCTGCTGCAATTATTAATGCAGGCGATGGAATTAATGAACATCCTACACAGGCTTTACTGGATGCTTTATCCATACAAGAAAAAACTGGGTCTCTGGAAGGTAAAAAGGTAGTTTTGGTTGGCGATATCATGCATTCAAGAGTAGCACTCAGCAATATTTATTTATTGAATAAAATGGGCGCCGAAGTGATGGTTGCTGGTCCGCCAACACTTATACCAAAATATATTGAAGAGGCGCTAAACGTAAAGGTAGAATACAACATAAGAAAAGCATTGCAATGGTGCGATGTTGCCAACGTGCTGCGTATTCAGCTGGAGCGGCAGAACCAGGTACTTTTTTCATCTTTAAGGGAATACAATCTGGCTTATGGAGTAAGCAGAAAATTATTGGATGGCTTACAGAAAGAAATTGTAATTATGCATCCGGGCCCCATTAACCGTGGTGTTGAAATAGACAGCGATGTGGCAGACGGAAACCAGTCTATTATTTTACAACAGGTGGAGAATGGGGTAGCAGTACGCATGGCGGCCCTTTATCTTTTAGCCGGAAAAAAGCCCGACTAATAAACCAATTAACCATTAAACCAACATGAACCGCATCTGTTTATTTCCCGGCACTTTTGATCCCGTTACACTCGGGCATACAGATATTATTGACAGGGCCCTTCCTTTATTTGATAAGCTGGTGATTGGTATTGGCCGCAATGCCAATAAAAAGCCCATGTTCAGCGAAAAGCAGCGCCTAAAATGGTTAAGAGAAATTTATAAGAACAATCCAAAAGTAGAGGCCCTTGCTTATGATGGTTTAACCGTTGACTGCTGTAATAAAGTGGGCGCTAATTTTATTCTTCGTGGCATACGTTACGTAAATGATTTTGAATACGAAAAGGCGATTGCCGATATGAACAGGAGTATTGACAAAAAAATAGAAACCATTTTCCTCACCTGTTTACCGCAGTTCACATCCGTTGCATCAACCCTGGTAAGAGATGTATTAAGAAATGGGGGCGATGTATCGCAGTTTTTACCCGATGTGGTAAACCTCTCTATCAAAAAGAAAAAGTAGGAATTTGCCTTTGGCAAATTCGTTCTCAATTCAAATTTTGCTTATGTCAATCTGGTTTAATAAATCACTGTCTTTACCCGATATAAATCCGCTTGGCCCAAAAACCATGGGCGAATTTTTAGGAATGGAATGGGTGGAACTCGGGGATGATTACCTGGTAATGCGCATGCCTGTTGATGACCGTACCAAACAACCTTATGGCCTGTTGCATGGTGGCGCCAGTTGTGCTTTAGCCGAAACAGTTGGTAGCCTTGCATCGCATTTTGTTATTGACCCCAATAAATTTATTTGTGTAGGGCTCGAAATCAATGCCAATCATGTAAGAAGCGCAAGGAATGGTTATGTTACAGCAACCTGTACTCCATTGCACATAGGCGCATCAACCCATGTATGGGATATTAAAATTCATGACGAAAGAAAAAAAATGGTTTGTATTAGCAGGCTTACAGTTGCTATATTGAAGAAACCGATTAGTTAGGAGTAAGGAGTAAAAAAAGAGCTGCTAAAGTTAGAACAACCCCTAACATAAAACTCCAAACCCAAAACCACTCACGGCTCATCAAAAAACCTCCTCAGTATATCTTTAATAGAATGATAAGTATTTTCCATCGGTTCCTTAATATCTTTTGTTTTCACCCATTTCACTTCAGTAATATCTTCCACGGTTTGTGGTATTAATTTTTGGGCAGATAGGCAGGTCATATAATACCAGTGCGATACTTTTAAAAAATGTTTGCCAAATGCATCATACACATGATAGGTTTCGCCAATCTTCTTTTTTAAATGCAGGTTTGTAACACCGGTTTCTTCAGTAACTTCTCTCACCGCACATGCTTCTTCTTTTTCGCCTTTTTCAATCTTGCCTTTTGGTAAATCCCATTTGCCAAGGCGGTTAATAAACAGAATTTCCTTCTTATCATTTTGTACAATACCACCTGCAGCTTCTATTATTTTAAAATTTTTAAAAAAGTTTTCTTTAAGCTTATTAAGGTCGGTATGCCACAAAACGCCTGCATGAAACTCCTCTTTTTTAATCTCATGTAGCATAGCCTTAATAGCCCTTGGCGATACCTCATCAACAAAAACTGCATCGGGGTGGTGCAGTATTTCATTCAGTTCCTTGTCAATTTCGTTGCAAAGAATAACCGGTTTATCGCCAAAATAAATGTTGATGTACATAGAAGTTAATGGTTAATAGTTGATGCTGGCTTAAATTCCTAATTCTCAATTCTCAATTCCTAATTCCTAATTATCTTCGTGGCATGACTAACGAAAAAGCCGTAGCTGAAAAGCTTTTACAAATTAATGCAATAAAACTGAGTCCGCAAGAACCCTTCACCTGGGCCAGCGGCTGGAAAAGCCCCATCTATTGCGATAACCGCAAGGTTTTATCCTTTCCTTACATCAGGGATTTTATTAAAAGCGAAATGTGCAGTGTCATTTTCGAAAAATTTCCTGATGCCGATGTGCTTGCCGGTGTTGCCACTGCAGGTATTGCCTGGGGTGCTATGGCAGCCGATCAGCTAAAACTTCCTTATATATATGTTCGCCCAAAGCCAAAGGAGCATGGCCTGGGCAACCAAATTGAAGGAAACCTTGAGAAAGGGCAGAAGGTACTGGTTATAGAAGATCTTATCAGTACCGGAAAAAGCAGCTTACAGGTTTGCGATGTTTTAAAAGATGCTGAGGCAGATGTGATTGGTATGGTATCCATATTTACCTATGGCTTTGAAGTTGCAGATAATGCATTTAAAGCCGCCAATATCCCTTATCAATCGCTTACAAACTATCAAACATTAATTGATTTGGCTCTTGAAAAAGGAATTGTAGCTGCGGAGGAACAAAATACCTTGTTAAATTGGAGGGCCGATCCTGCCAATTGGAAAGGTATTTAATAACTTTAAACATCTTTATAAAAAAATCTGAACAGATGAAAGCATTTTCACTTAGTTTATTGGCCGTTTTTTGTTTTACTGCAGTAAGTTTTGCCCAATATCAGCAAACCCAGAAAGTATCGGGCAAGGCCGTAATTAAAACCCCCACCATACTTTGCGAAAAATGCCAGGAAAAGGTAGAATTTTTTATTAGCCATACTGAGGGTGTTACTTCTTGTATAGTAAATTACAGAAAAAAAACAACCACAGTAACCTGGTTAAACGACCGTACAACGCTTGAAAACATTAAAACGGCCATAGCAAATCTTGGCTATGATGCCGATGACATAGAAGCCGAAGAATATGCTTTTAAAAGGCTTCCTAAGGAATGTAAAGCGCAAATAGCAGCTGCTAAAGCCAAATCAGCGGCCCTAAACCCCGCAGTAACTCCGGCTGTAAAGCAATAATCCGATTTATTAATTTTTTTGGGCTGAAAAACGCCTGTATTGGGCTTTAAAAAACGGTAAATTTCTGTAATCCCTCATAGCTTACCGGGAATGTTTTGTATACATTAGCCTTTCCCAACTTAACCGTACCTGTAACTTTTATCATTACTTCCTTACCCAAAAAGGTAGGTAAAGCATTCTTAAGCAGGTTCTTCATGTCTACTTCTATGACCAGGGGCATCGTAAACTCAGACAGTTTTGATATTGTTATCTGATAATCCTGCGAACTATGGCCAAGTAAATTATTGTCTACATAAATATCCAAATCGGTGTATTTGAGCTGTAAACCAAAATTATTGGGGTTGTAATAAATGAGGTCAACTTTAAGGGTTGTTGCAGCAAAACCAATTTTTTCAACTTTCAGGTTTTTAAAATCACGGTACACCAATTCTTTAGGTGCCTGACATGATGACGTAAAAAATACAATTGCCATGACGATGGTAGAGTAGAGGAGTATTTTGCTTTTCATGCTTATTTTTTCAGGCTGTAATTTAAGGGAAGAAATTTGATTGCCAAGAAATGTTATGCCCCTGTTTTTTTACTGCTAATAACATTAGGTTTATTATTTTTCAAATTGCAAAAAGAGGGTAAAAATAGAGACTAACTTAATTGGCATTATATAATTTTTAATAAAAT
>JAYUZB010000179.1:0-25142 GCA_043752185.1 Chitinophagaceae bacterium | reverse complement strand
TGCTGATATCTTTTGGATTTTTTAGTAAGCTGCTAATTGCACCAATTTCATCAAATGTGTTATTAACTAATGCTTCTGCAGCTTTACCACACACAGCTTCAACACGGCGTACACCGGCTGCTACAGCACCTTCGCTCTTTATTTTAAATAGTCCCATTTCGCCGGTATTGCCCACATGGGTACCACCGCATAACTCAATAGAGTAATCAGCATCCATAATTACTACCCTTACCACATCGCCGTATTTTTCGCCAAATAAAGCCATGGCACCAAGGGTAACCGCCTCCTCTTTATTCATTGATTTTATTACTACGGCAATATTGTCTCTTATTTTTTGGTTCACTAATTTTTCAACAGCCGCAATCTCTTCATCAGTAACCTTTGCAAAATGACTAAAATCAAAACGCAAATGTTCTTCATTTACGAGGCTACCTTTTTGTGCTACGTGCTTGCCCAATACTGTGCGTAAAGCTGCATGCATTAAATGCGTAACACTGTGGTGCAGGGTAATATCTTTTCTTCGTGCCGCATCTACATGGGCAACTACTTCGCCGCTCATATCTTCCGAAACAGATTCTGCAAAATGAATGATAAGTTCGTTTTCTTTTTTGGTATCTGTTATTGTGAGTGGTGAGCCGTTAATCGTGAATGCGCCAGAGTCTCCCACCTGCCCGCCGCTTTCTGCATAAAAAGAAGTTTGATCTAAAATGATTTGATAGAGTTCTTTTCCTTTGCCTGTTACTTTGCGGTACTTAACAACTTTCGCTTTTGCTTCTAAAGAATTATAGCCAACAAATTTTGAAGAAGGGATGTCATTTACGGTTACCCAATCTTCGGTATCTAAAACTGCAGCAGAACGGCTGCGGTCTTTTTGTTGCTGCATTTCAATTTCAAAACCGGCTTCATCTACCAACAAATTATTTTCAGATGCAATCAGTCTTGTCAGGTCAATTGGAAAACCGAAAGTATCAAGCAATTCAAACGCAGCAGCACCACTGATTATTTTTGTTTGCTCAGACTGCTTCATTACATCATCAATATTTTTTAAGCCATTGGATAACGTTCTCAAAAAAGCATCTTCCTCTTCCTTTACTACCTTGCTCACAAAATCCAATTGCTGTATCACCTCCGGAAAAACACTTTCAAACTGTTTTGCAATAACCGGTAACAATTGATGCAATAACGGTTGTTTGTAATTTAAATAAGAATAATAGTAACGAACTGCCCTGCGTAATATGCGGCGTATAACATAACCTGCTCCGGTGTTGGAAGGTAACTGTCCATCAGCAATGGTAAAACTGATTGCACGGATATGATCTGCAATTACCCTAAAAGCAACAGCTTCTTTACTATCACTATAATCGTATTTTTTATTGGTAATTTTTTCTATTGCCGCAATGGTTCCTGTAAAAACATCGGTATCGTAATTACTCTGTTTTTGCTGTATCACCCTAACCAATCTTTCAAAACCCATCCCCGTATCCACATGCCTTGCCGGTAAATCTTCCAGGCTGCCGTCTTTTTTTCGGTTAAACTGTATGAACACATTGTTCCATATCTCTATTACTTGAGGATGATCATTATTCACCAGTGTACTTCCATCAACGGCTTTTCTTTCTACATCAGGTCTGCAATCCACATGTATTTCGGTGCATGGTCCGCAGGGGCCGGTATCGCCCATCTCCCAAAAATTATCTTTTTTATTGCCCAGTAAAATTCTGTCTTCTGCAATTACTTTTTTCCATTCGTTATAAGCTTCCTCATCTTTAGGTAAGCCTTCTTTATCATCACCTTCAAAAATGGTAACGTATAATCTGTCCTTATCTAATTTATAAACATCTGTTAGCAGTTCCCAACTCCAGGCAATGGCTTCTTTTTTAAAATAATCGCCAAAGCTCCAGTTGCCCAGCATTTCAAACATGGTATGGTGGTAGGTATCTACACCCACTTCTTCCAGATCGTTGTGCTTGCCGCTAACACGCAAACATTTTTGTGTATCCGCAACCCTTTTGTTGGGTGCCTGTTTATTGCCAAGGAAATAATCTTTAAACTGGTTCATGCCTGCATTGGTAAATAACAGGGTAGGATCGTTTTTTACAACGATGGGAGCCGAAGTAACGATTGCATGTTCTTTCGATTTAAAAAAGTCAAGATATTGTTGTCGTATCGCAGCACTCGTCATCATATGCCAATTGTTTAAATGGGTTGATTTTTGTTGTTTATGGGGCTATATTTGTAAACTTTTGCAAAGGTAGGAAAAAAGCCCCCTCTTGAACTGCGTTCGTTCTTTTTTAAAGAATCCCCGAAGGGGGAGGAAAAGTAGAAGATTAAGGCGAAGATTGATGCAAAGTAAGCAAGCTGGAAAACATCATCTTAAACATTTCCCCCTTTAGGGGATAGGGGTATGAAAAAAATCAAATACTACTATAATACGCATACACTTCGTTACGAGAAGCTGGTTACGCCGCTTCGGGTAAAGCTGTTGCGGGTGTTTGGTTTTATTTCGGCGGCATTGGTTAGTTCGGCACTTATCATTTGGGTGTACACCAGTTTTTTTCCAAGGGCCATTGATAAAGAAACCGAGCTTAAGTACGAAGCTATTAAAGACAATTATATTACCCTGGCAGCAAAAACCAAAACCCTGCAGCAACAAATGGCCGAGCTTGAAAAAAGAGATAACGATGTTTACCGCTCTATTTTTGAAGCCAACCCTTTAAGCGATAGCGCCCGGGCAAAAGCTATTGAAAAGAACAAAGAAATTGCAAAAGTTAATTTATTAAGCGAAGATAAACTGGGACTAGAGATTGCAAAAACACTCAATAATATTACAGCACGGATAGCGTACCAGTTTGAGAGTTATATCGGTATTGAAAAACTGATCAATAATCAGGAAACCAAAATGGCCAGCATACCTGCCATACAGCCGGTAAGCAATAAGCAGCTTAACCGCATTGCCAGCGGATTTGGCATGCGTATTCATCCTATTTACGGTATTGCAAAAATGCACAACGGGCTCGATTTTACCGCACCACAGGGAACACCCATTTATGCCACAGGCGATGGTATTGTTACTACGGCTGGCGCTGGCACCGGCACCGGTAACCATGTAATTATTAATCATGGTTATGGATACGAGACAGAATATATGCACATGGTGCGGATAAAAGTAAGTGCTGGCAAAGCCGTAAAGCGTGGCGAAGTAATTGGTTGGGTTGGCAATACAGGCGCCAGTACAGGGCCGCATTGCCATTACGAAGTGCATATTAACGGCAACCCGGTTGACCCTGTTTACTTTTTCTTTAATGATTTAAATGCAGAACAATACGACCGGGTACTTAAAATAGCTGCCACGGGAAGTGCAAAAAGTTTTGACTAATTTTAATTATGGCATTACAACAAATTTCTTTTGCTTTTGATGAAGAACCGGTAAAACAAAAACCGGAGCCTAAAGCTGTTGCTATAGAGAAGCCCAACCCGGATAAGATAAAAGCAAAAGGCGATAATAAAAAACTAACCCGTGGCAGGGTGAGTTTAAAGGAAAAAGAATCGGGTGCCGATTTGATAGAAATACCTGAAGATGCGGTGTTGTTTGAAAAAAAATATTATGCCATTGGTATTGTAGCCAATATGTTTAAAGTAAACCAATCACTCATCAGGTTTTGGGAAAATGAGTTTGATATTTTAAAGCCACGTAAAAATGGTAAAGGCGACAGGCTTTTTAGGCCCGAGGATATAAAGAACCTGAAACTGATTTATCATTTACTGCGTGAAAGAAAATACACCATGGAAGGAGCCAAAGATTTTTTAAAGCAGAATAAAAGAGTGGATGAAAAATTTGCTTTGATAGAATCTTTAAAAAAACTGAAAGGTTTTTTACATGAGCTGAAAGCTGATTTGTAACTTTTGGTTTGAACAACATAGGCATATAGTAAACAGAGGAAAAACACATAGGCCTATGTTTTCAACTATGTTCCTATCATTCTATGTGGTTCAAACTTCTGTCGCTTATAACCAGCAGTTAACATAAAATTTTACTGCAGTTATAATTTTACTGCGATATTTATTCTTGAAAAATTTTTTCGCATAAATTATTTGTATGAAAAAATATCTACTGACAGTAACCTTTTTAATTTCTGCAACAACCGGTTTATTTGCACAGGCACAATACGAAGCCAGCCAGGATCTTCCCAAACACCCTGATGTAAAAATAGTAAGAGGGCTAATTAATAAATACCAGATACAGAACGATACAGCATTTAAATGGTTTGGGCCAAACCAGGGAGGTTACAAACCAGATACTGCAACTTTAAATGCATTTGAAAGGGCAAAGGGAAAATACCAGATTGTTGTTTTTGGTGGTACCTGGTGTGAGGATACACAATTCATCTTACCTAAATTTTTTAAACTGCAGGAACAAAGTGGATTTTCGGATGAAGCAATTACCATGTTTGGTGTTAACCGTGCAAAAACATCGCTGGGTAATATTGCCAAAGCGTTCAACATTATTAATGTGCCTACTTTTATTGTAATGAAAGATGGTAAAGAAATTGGCCGTGTGGTTGAGTATGGTAAAACCGGCAAGTGGGATAAAGAGATTGCGGCGTTATTAAATCAATAACCCGGGCTTATTTGATCTGGTAAATATCTACTCCATTTTCATTTAGCAAATACACCAAACCATTCATGGCTTTTATGGAAATATATTTTCCGAAGAAAGCCGGTAGTTTATATTCTTTCAACTGTAAAGATTTTAGCTGGTAACTGTACAGTTTGGTTTCTTCAAAACCATAAACGGTAGTACCATTCACTTCCACATTGGTCCAGTTTAAAAAGGCAAGCCTGTTTTTAAAGCCGCCGTAGTAATCAAAAATGTAAAAGCCTTTTGCAGGATCGTACAGATAAACATAATTATCCCGGTCAATTATTTTTACTGGTGCTGGCACGCTATCAAACAACATTCTCCAATCGGTAGATGATTGTAAAAGCTTTCCTTCTTCATCTATTTTTTTAAGCCTGAAGTCTTCTTCATCAAAAAGCCACATATAATTATCGTAAGAGAGGGTAACATTATTTACGTAGAAAATATTCTGCTTGCGCAGGTTGATCGTGTTACGTTGGGTGAGTAACCTGTCCAGCACAACAACGGTTGAATAATTTTTATAGTAGAGCAATGATTTTAAAGGGTTAGTTACATCTACATAATCGGGGTTGCCATATTTTTTTACATCATTAAATACTGCAACAGAATCGCCGTTTGCATTTAATTTTTTAAGCTGATTGGTTTTAGTGATAAGGTAAATATTATCCAGGTTATCTACATTTAAATAAGTAAAATCGCCTTTAATTGTTTTGAGAAACTGAAAGGAAGAATCGTTTTGCACCTGCGCCGCAAGCGGATTTGCCACAGAGGCACAGAAGCACAGAAAAGACAATATCATTGTTAGTTTCTTCATGTTTAATAAAAATCCCATCTGCTCGTTGTCCCCCTTTAGGGGATAGGGGCATAGTACTTCAACTCCGTACTCTCTCCATCAAAAATAGCGTAACTGAAATACTTTATCCAGTCTCCTAAATTAATGTACCTGCTTTTTTCATTTAATGTAAAATCGATGGGCAGGTGGCGGTGGCCAAAGATGAGGTAATCGTAAAAATCTTTTTGCAACACTTCTTTGCAATACATGATTAGCCATTCCTTGTCTTCGCCCAAAAATATTTCATTGCTTTGCCCGGTTTGTGCCCTGCTTTTTCTGCTGAAGTAATTTGCAATACCCATGCCAATATAAGGAGGCAAAAGTCCAAACAACCAGCTGCATGCTTTATTGCGAAAAATTTTTTTAATGAATTTATAACCATGGTCGCCGGGGCCAAGCCCATCGCCATGCCCCACCAGAAATTTTTTTCCATTGAATTCAAATGGCACCGGTTCAAAATAAACGGGTATGTTGAGTTCTTTCTGAAAATAATCTTTCATCCACATATCGTGGTTGCCAACAAAAAAATGAACAGGTATTCCGGCATCTGTTATTTCGGCCAGTTTACCCAATATGCGTACATAACCTCTGGGCACTACCTTTTTGTACTCGTACCAAAAATCAAAAAGATCGCCCACAATAAATATCTGTGCGGCATCTTCTTTTATCTCATTTAAAAACTGAATTATTTTTTTTTCCCTGATGAGGCTTTCGGCAGCATTGGGTGCTCCCAAGTGAAAATCGGAAAGGAAGTAAATTTTTTTATTGTGAGCAACCTCCATGAAATCAGGGTTTATTTTTTTGTTGCAGGTATTGCATCAGATCACCTGATTCAATCTCGGGGTTACCTGCAAGGTCTTTATTGTACCAGTATATCCAGGCGGTATGTGCCTCGCCATCTTTATAAGCAATTACTTCTTCTCGCCAGTATAAGGGAGTTTCGCCTTCTTCAGTATTCAGTCCTTCATAATCATCCAGCTGGCCAATGGCCCACGAAAACTCAAGGGGATTGTTGATGCAATACAGCTCGCCTGAAATAAATTTTTCTTCGCTTGTTGCTGCTGCCGCAGGATATTCACCCAAATCATACAGTTTTCCTTTTACCACCGCTTCGCCCAGTAAATGAAAATATTTGGTCAGGTATTCATAAACAGGGTTGCGGAAACCGCTGCGGAGTGAACCGTATACAAAAAGTTTAAAATTCTCGTTGTTCATGATACAATAAAGGTAATTGTAAAATTGCAATTATGCTTCTACCAGAAAGCAATAAACTTCTTTGGGGCCGTGTACGCCGGTTACCAGTGTTTTTTCAATATCGGCGGTACGGCTGGGACCTGTTGCAAAAGTGATGAGCGAAGGAATATTACCAGTGTATTTTTCTTTTAAACTTTGTAATGCATCTTTTACATCGTACACCAATTGGTTGGTATAGGCAATGCAGATATGTATGGGGGCATATACACTTACTGTACGGCCGCTTTGTTGTGCAGCACTCATAACAATGGTGCCGGTACGGGCAACTAAAAATTCGCAATCGGTAATGGAAGCGTCGCAACTTTCCAGGTTAATGGTATTGCTGAATTTATCATTCCACTTATCAGTATTGCAATAAATTTTAGCCCATTGTTTATCGGTGATCAACTGTTCCAACTGTTGTAACATGTCTGCCTCATTTATGCAAAAGGCAAACTTACCCTGCATGTTGATGAACTCTTGTGCAAAAACCACATCTAAACTATCTGTTGCCGGATGGAAAACCGAATTGGTTCCTTCGCTTTGAGGAAAAGGCAAAGGCACCGGATTACTCAGTGCCTGCCTGATTCTTTTTAAAATATTTTCTTTTGCCTGAGATACAGCCATGGTTCGTTTAAATTGCCGGTGGTGTTTTTAATTCTTCGGGCATTGCGTTTGAAGGCTCATCATTAATAACATCTTTTGCATCATCAACCACAACATCTAAAACCTTCTTTTCTTCATAAGGCCTTTTGCCAATCAAAGCTTCCACATCGCTCTTAAACAGCACTTCTTTTTTTAATAGTTCTTTTGCAAGCTTCTCTACATCACCTTTCTTTTCTGTTAAAAGTTTTTTGGTAATCTGGTAAGCATTATCAATTAGTTTCCTTACTTCTTCATCAATCATTTTGCCAGTCTCTTCACTAAATGGTTTGGTGAAAACATTCTCCTGGTTGGGATCGTAGTAACTGATATTACCCACTTTATCATTCATACCATAAACGGTGATCATGCTGTATGCAATCTTGGTTATCTGCTGCAGATCGTTGCTTGCACCGGTACTTATTTTTCCGAAGAAAATATCTTCACTGGCACGGCCGCCAAGCGTCATACATATCTGGTCCATCAACTGATCGGTGTTGTACAAATATTGTTCTTTAGGTGTGTATTGAGCATAACCCAATGCAGCTGTACCTCTTGGCACTACTGTAACCTTTAATAAAGGGTAAGCATGCTCCAGGTACCAACCACAAATTGCATGGCCGGCTTCGTGGTAAGCAATAATTTCTTTTTCTTCTGGCGAGATGATTTTGTTTCTTTTCTCCAGCCCGCCAATTACCCTGTCAATGGCATCCTGAAAATCGCTCATGTCGACCGATGTTTTTCCTTTCCTTGCAGCAATCAATGCGGCTTCGTTACAAACATTGGCAATATCGGCACCGGCAAAACCCGGTGTTTGTTCGGCCAGTTTATGTATATCAAGTGTTTCAGAAATTTTAATTGGTCCCAGATGTACTTTAAAAATTGCTTCTCTTCCCACCAGGTCGGGGCGGTCAATAGTTATCTGCCTGTCGAAACGGCCCGGGCGTAACAATGCAGTGTCCAGCACATCGGGCCTGTTGGTTGCGGCTAAGATAATAATACCCAAATCGGTTCCAAAACCATCCATCTCTACCAGCAATTGATTCAATGTGTTTTCACGCTCATCATTGCTCATCATCATATTTTTTCCACGGGCTCTTCCTATAGCATCTATCTCATCAATAAAAATTATACAAGGCGCTTTTTCTCTGGCTTGCTTAAACAGATCACGTACACGGCTTGCACCAACGCCTACAAACATCTCCACAAAATCACTACCACTCAAACTAAAGAAAGGAACCTGTGCCTCGCCAGCAACGGCTTTGGCCAATAAGGTTTTACCGGTACCCGGAGGGCCAACCAGCAATGCACCTTTTGGAATTTTGCCACCCAGCGCTGTATATTTTTTGGGATTTTTTAAGAAGTCAACAATTTCCATCACCTCAACTTTCGCTTCATCAAGACCGGCAACATCGCCAAAGTTTATGTTTACACGGGTGCCTTTTTCAAACAGCGTTGCTTTAGATTTTCCGATGCTGAAAATACCACCGCCACCACCGCCACCACCCGGCCCGCCTACCTTACGCATCATCATTACAAACAGCAATACGATGAGTAAAATTGGTAAAAGGGAGGTGATTATCTGTCCAAATAATTCTCCTTCCGGTCTGGGGTTATCAATTATTTGTTTTACAGATGGGTTGTTTTTATAAAATTCAATCATTTGCAGTGCAAATGTTTTGTCATCAACAATATTGAAAAATAACTGTGGTTGCTCGGGCTTTATGGCTACCACAGCATCGTAATTTTTGTCTTCAGGTTTTACATTTAGAATTTGCTTGTAAAAAGCTGCTTTAGTAATCAAACTGTCTTTGTTAACGAACACACGTACAATTTCTTTATTACCAACGGTTTTAATTTTAACCACATCGCCCTGCAATACCATTGTGTAAAATTTTTGCTGATCGGTTTCTATACCGGTACCATCTACTGTACGGTAAAAATTCCAGGCAATGATGGTAAGAAAAATGATACCATATACCCAATAGATATTAAACTTTGGCTTTTTTTTGTCATCGCCTTTTCCAGGTATATTTTCAGGATTAAATTTCTTTTTGTTGTCTTGCTGATTCATATTTTTTTGTGCTATTGTTTTAGGTACTTATAACAATAGACGTTTGTGTTTTGTTATTGTTTTAAAAAAGGATTTTTATCCTACATGTTCCATTGCGGGTGCATCGTGCCACATTTCTTCCAGTTGGTAAAATTTTCTGGGTTCGGGCAGCATTACATGAACAACCACGTTAACGTAATCTATCAAAATCCATTGCTGTCCCTGGCGGCCTTCGTGTTTATAAGCGGCTTCCAGGCATTTTTCTTTTACATCGGTTTCAATAAAATCGGCAATGGCCCTAAGTTGGGTTGTATTGCTGCACTGACAAATTATAAAAAAATCAGCAACCGCTTCCGGAATTTTCCGCAGGTCGAGGCTTACAATATGCTCGCCTTTTTTTTCCTGGATGGCATGAATGATTGTTTTGAAAATTTTGCTGTTTCGGGTTACCCGTACGATTGTGTTTTTTTTACGGGTATTTAATGCGTTTAAATTGTTCAATTCTGTTGTAATTTTTAATTTATAAACCTGTGCTGCAAATAATTGTCAATGCAGGATTTGTTATTGTTTTTTATTAACCAGCACGTAGCTTGCAAATATTGGCAAAAGTAACACTTCTTTGCCATTTGAATTACTATGACGGAAGACGGCTTTTTTACCATTTTGGATACCGTGGACAGCACCAATAACTATGCCATGCAGCAGGTGCAGGATGGATTGGCAAAACACGGCAGGGGTTGGTTTGCAAACGAACAAACAGCCGGTAAAGGGCAAAGAGGGAAAACCTGGGCCAGCGAAAAAGGAAAGAATATAGCCATGAGCTTTGTTTTAGAGCCCGAACAAATACAAATTACCAGCCAATTCCATTTAAGTGCGGTTGTTGCACTTGCCTGTTTTGAATTTTTAAAACAGTATGCTGGCGATGAAATGAAAATAAAATGGCCTAATGATTTGTTTTGGCGTGACAGAAAGGCAGGGGGTATTTTGATTGAAAATAAATTTCAGGGTAAAGCATGGAAATGGGCAGTGGTAGGCTTAGGGATTAATATAAACCAGACAGGGTTTAATAATAACCTGGCAAATGCCGTTTCGTTAAAGCAGATAACCGGTAAAACTTTTGATACGGTTGCCATGGCAAAAGAACTGCATGAATTAGTTTTGAAAAAATTAGCAGAAGGAAGAACCACCGATGAAATACTGAAGCAATACAATCAGCATCTGTATAAAATAAATGAACTGGTAACGCTAAGAAAAACCGGAATAAAATTTAACACGGTTATAAAAGAAGTTTTGGCAACAGGCCGGCTAATAACTGTTGATGCGATTGAACGTGAGTTTGATTTTGGAGAAGTTGAGTGGGTGTTACCCCGATAGGATTTTGTTATTAATCCAATCGGGATGTGCCAAAACCTTACGCACAGGAACTTGCATGAATTTCAGCTGCCGGAACAATGACCTTAAATGGAATTCAGTTTTGCATCATAATTCTTCAGCCTTTCTGGCCTCTACTTCAAAACGATTGTTGTAATAACCTTTTCGTAAACTTTCCCAGAGGTATTGTAAAAGAAACAAAAAATATCCGTGTTCTTTAAATTGTTTGATATGGCAGAGCTCATGCTTCAGCCATCTTTCATCTTGTAAAAAATCGAATTTGGTGGTATTGTGCAGGTGAATGGTTTTACCTAAAACCATGGCCACGGCTTTAGTGCCTAATTTTATTGCAGCCAACCTTGCCAGCCAGGAGTTTTCTTTAATTATGAATTTCGGTTTATTCAATTTCTGCCCAGGCTTTTAAAATTTCCTCGGTGTGTTTTTTGCTTTTTGGTTTCAGAAATATTTTACGTATCGCACCTTTTTCATCAATTAAAAAAGTGGTTCGGTGCAAGCCCATATAAGTTCTTCCGTACAATTGCTTTTCGCCCCAAACACCATATTTGTCAATAATTGTATGATCGGCATCCGCTATCAAGGTAAAAGGCAAATCATACTTAGCTTCAAATTTTTTGTGCTTTTTTTCTTCATCAGGGCTAACACCCAAAACAATAAAACCATTCTTTTTTAATAGCCCGAAGTTATCACGGAAGTTACAGGCCTGAACAGTACAGGTAGGTGTATCATCTTCGGGATAAAAATACAAAACAACTTTCTTGCCTTTAAAATCTGATAGTGCAATAGTTTTGCCGTTTTGATCTTTGCCTTTAAATGCCGGTGCTTTGGTTCCTTCTGTTAAATGTGTCATATAATGGTCCAAACCCCTGAAGGGGCTTTTAAACTCTGAAGCTAAATGCAGTATGCAAATAGATAAAAGAGCGTTGTTTGTAATTTAAGTTTCCTAATTTAATTCATTCTTTTATTGTCAGAAAGCTCCAGGTTCCCCCTTCAGGGGGCGGAGAGGGTTTTCTTTATCTTGTAAACCGATAGACTTTTTCTACGGTGTTCCCCACCTGATCTTCCGCCACAACTTTTAATTCATGCTCACCTGCGGGGCACATTTCATCAAAATCATAAATAAACCTGCTGCCTTTATCGTTGCTGAAACGAAGCCAGTTGCCATCTAGTGTTGCCGAGAATTTTTTTATTTCTTCTGTATTATCCTTAACAACAAAAACAATACGGCTTTGTTTACTGGTGTTCATGCCATCTTTAAAACCAATGGGTGTAATAACAGGCGCTACCGTATCAATTATTAATTCAAAACTGCCAAACTCTCTGAAACTGGCTTTGTACCAGCCTGTTTCTTTACCGTTCACTATTGCTTCGGCCTTTGTATAATCATGTTTTCCGTTTGCAAAACGGTGCATTACCATTTTGCCGGGCAAAGCATTTTGGGCTTTAATGCTTATTGGAAAATAACCATGCACCGGAACGCTTGTATTGTGCAACTGGTAAACCGTATTTCCCTGTTTGGGTATTGTTTCGCTATATTGAAAACGTATAGAATCGTACAAACCTTTTTCAGGCAAATAAAAACTGATGTTGTTGTTTTCATAGATGTTGACGAAGCCAGGTTGAAATTCGTTTGGCTGGCGTAGGGAAGTCTGTGATGTTTTTGCTTTTTTGATATAATTGGTATCGCGGCGTAATGAAAAAAGCACTGTTGAAACGTTGCCATTTACATCTTTTACTTCTATTTTGATATTGTGTATACTATCGTCTGTCAGGTTAATAACGTCATCATTATTTGTACTTTTATAAATGCTGTTGTTATAACCAGGTAATCTCGATAAATGTTGGATATATGGGCCGCCTCTGCTTCTTACTTTGTAATCAATATGGGCATTAAAATCACGGGTTTCATCATAACTGATATTGTCTATCTGAAAACCCGTTATTGGTTTGTCATCTTTGTACAAAACAGCTTCGTAAATACCGTTTTTGTTAGAAGAGCCGGTAACCCTGTCGGTAGCCGAAATACCAAAACTTACGTTATCAGTGGTTACTGTAATTAAAGCAGAAGTAGTGCCATAAATGCCCTTTGTTTTTTTAAGTGGAATTAATTTTGGAGTCTGTTCATAAGTACTCATGTTTCTGTCGTACACCGCCAGGCGAACAATATCAGGCGCTACTGTATCAGGTATTCCAAAACCAAACAGCAGTGGGTTTAACACTTTATCAGTTTTTGTATCCCTTATTTCAAAATGCAGATGCGGTCCCTGTGAACCACCTGTATTGCCACTTAATGCAATGGTATCGCCTTTTTTTATTGGGAATAAGTTAACCGGTATATCCAGGTAAACTGCCCAGCTTTTTTGAGTATACTGCTGCTGCTTTACATATCTTTCCAGCCCGTCATAAAAATTATTAAGGTGGGCATATAAGGTTGTTAAACCATTGGGATGATTGATATAAATTGCCCTGCCAAAACCCCAGGGTTCAATTTTTACTTTAGCAATATAACCATCGGCAGCAGCTACAATCTTTTTATTCTGGGCCTGGTCTGTGCGGCAATCAAGCCCCATGTGATAATGATTGGGCCTTAATTCGCCAAAATTGGCCGCAAGGCCTTTGGCTGCAATAACCGGGTATTCAAAATAATTTGTGGGGTAATTTTTAGCAGAAAAAAGCTGGGCAGCACTTGTATTTACATTGAATAATGTTAAAATAAAAATAAAGGCCTTGGGGTAATATTTAAACATTATATTTAGGAAAGATGTATAGGAATTATGTAATTTTTATAAAAATACATCTATTCAACCAAACCCTTAATTAACGTAAAATAATTTTTATGAAACAATTTATTCTCATCCTGTGCTGTATAATTTCTGTTAACCAAATTAATGCACAAGATGCAGATTGTAAAGTGCTGGCCGATTCTTTAAAAGGAACATACACCGGGGAATGCAAAAACGGAAAAGCAAACGGAATAGGTAAAGCTATTGGAACAAATACTTATGATGGAGAGTTTAAAAATGGCCTTCCCGAAGGAAAAGGTAAATATACCTGGAGCAATGGAGAGTACTATTACGGCGGCTGGAAAAAAGGATTAAAAGATGGTAAGGGAGAATTGCACCGCTTCGAAAATGGAAAAGAAACTTTGATTACCGGTTATTGGAAAAAAGACAATTACAGAGGGGAGTATGAAAACCCTTTTGTAATTACAAATGTTACCACCGATGTAGGAAGAGTGCAGGTAGAAAAAATGAGCGACAACGAAGCTTCGGTATCAGTTACTGTTGAAAGCCTTAGTAATAGTTCAGGACTTTCAAGAAGCACATTTCAAACCAGTACCATAATGACGGCACATCAGGTTACCAGGGGGCAATATGTAAGTAAATCTTCCAATGCTTTAACCAATAAAGAAGTTACCACTTTTCGGGGAGTGATATTCCCCTTTAGGTGTACGTTTAATTTTGGTAGCTCTATTGTTGAGATTGAATTTTTTGACAAGGGAGCCTGGGATGTGATTGTTCCTATAAACAAGTAAATATTCGCAATTTTATATGTATTGTTTTTAGAAAAAACCTGTATGTTTTTATACAGGTTTTTTATTTACATCATTTACAAGTAGTTTTGCACGCCACAACATCGGCAATTCTGCTATGCCAAAAGATAATTCCATACAATCAGTTTTAATTATTGGCTCTGGCCCCATTGTTATAGGCCAGGCTTGTGAGTTTGATTATTCAGGTACGCAGGCTGCCCGTTCGTTAAGAGAAGAAGGCGTAAAAGTTATTCTTATCAACAGCAACCCGGCAACCATTATGACCGACCCCATGATGGCCGACCGGGTTTACCTGCTGCCACTTACGGTGGAAAGTATTGAACAGATACTGCAGGAAAATAAGATTGATGCTGTATTGCCAACAATGGGCGGACAAACAGCACTTAATCTTTGTAAAGAAGTAGATGAGTTGGGTATTTGGGAAGCCCATAATGTAAGATTGATTGGTGTTGATATAAAAGCAATTGATAAGGCAGAAGACCGGGAAAAATTTCGCTTGTGGATGATTGAAATGGGCATACCAGTTTGCCAGGCTAAAATTGCCAACTCATTTTTAGAAGGAAAAGAATTTGCACAGGAGATAGGATTTCCGTTGGTGCTGCGGCCTTCTTTTACTTTAGGCGGCAGCGGCGGCAGTATTGTATTTAATAAATCTGAGCTGGATGAAGCTTTGAACACAGCTTTAATTGCCAGCCCCATACATGAAGTACTGGTAGAAAAGGCAGTACTTGGCTGGAAAGAATTTGAACTGGAAATATTGCGGGATAATGTAGATAATGTGGTGATCATTTGTGGTGTTGAGAATTTTGACCCCATGGGTGTTCACACCGGAGACTCCATAACTGTGGCGCCAGTTATGACTTTAAGCGATACGGCTTACCAGTTAATGCGTAACACGGCGATAAGGATAATGAGAGACCTTGGCAATTTTGCCGGCGGTTGTAATGTGCAGTTTGCCCTTAACCCCCAAACAGAAGAAATTATTGTGGTGGAGATTAATCCACGTGTTAGCCGTTCATCGGCACTGGCCAGTAAAGCCACGGGTTATCCCATTGCAAAAATTGCTGCAAAGCTTGCCATTGGTTATAATCTTGATGAATTGAAGAACCAGATCACCCAATCAACATCGGCCTATTTTGAACCAGCGCTTGATTATGTAATTGTAAAAATACCACGCTGGAACTTTGATAAATTTAAAGGAGCAAAAGATACACTGGGCTTTCAGATGAAAAGTGTAGGCGAAGTAATGGGTATTGGAAGAAGCTTTGCCGAGGCGGTTCAAAAGGCTTGTCAGAGTTTGGAGAATGAAGCGGTGGGATTGGGTTATTATGGTAAAAGTTTAATGCATGCCGATGAACTGATTGAGTACATCAAGATTCCAAAATGGGATCGCATCTTCCGTATTAAAGATGCACTGATGGCCGGCGCCAGCATCAAGCGCATTTGTGAAAGCACAAAAATTGACCGGTGGTTTATTTACCAGATACAGAAGATATGTGATTGTGAAAAACAGATTGCACAGTACGATTTAAAAACTTTGCCTGATAATGTTTTGAAAGAAGCAAAATTTTTAGGCTTTAGTGACGAGCAGATTGTTCGCATTATGAAGGAAGAAGATGCCGAAATAATTTATGAGAGAAGAAAAGCCGTGGGACTTACCCGTGTGTTTAAAATGGTTGATACCTGCAGCGCCGAGTTTGAAGCGAAGACACCATATTTCTACTCTACTTTTGAAAACAAACCCGTTAATGACAGCAAACTGTTAAGTAACGAAAGCCTGGTTTCGGATAAAAAGAAAATAATTGTACTGGGTAGTGGCCCTAACAGAATTGGTCAGGGTATTGAGTTTGACTACTGTTGTGTACACGGCCTGCTTGCAATAAAAGAAGCAGGTTACGAAGCCATCATGGTAAACTGTAATCCTGAAACGGTTTCAACAGATTTTGATATTGCCAACAAACTTTATTTTGAACCGGTGTTTTGGGAACACCTGTGGGAAATTATTGAATACGAAAAACCTTATGGTGTAATTGTGCAGCTAGGCGGACAAACGGCACTAAAACTTGCAAAACGTTTGCACGAAAAAGGTATAAAAATAATTGGTTCGTCTTTCGATAGCATGGATATTGCCGAAGACCGTGGTCGTTTTAGCGATATGCTGAAAAGCCTGGAAATTCCTTATCCAAATTACGGCACAGCTTATAACACAGACGAAGCCATTGAAGTGGCAAAGCAGGTTGGTTATCCGGTGCTCATCAGGCCAAGTTATGTATTGGGCGGACAAAGAATGCGTATTGTAATTAATGACGAAGACTTGGAAAAAGGTGTGCTTAGTTTGATAAAACATTTACCCGGCAATAAAATTTTAATTGATCATTTTTTGGATCGTTGCCAGGAAGCGGAGATAGATGCCATTTTTGATGGTACCGATTTTCATGTGATGGGCGTGATGGAACATATTGAGCCGGCCGGTATTCACAGCGGCGACAGTAATGCCGTGTTACCGCAATTCAATCTTTCTCCATTAATTGTACATACCATGGAAGAGTATGCCGAAAAAATTGCCAGGGCATTAAAAATACAGGGGCTTATCAATATTCAGTTTGCTATTAAAGATGGTAATGTGTATGTGATAGAAGCCAACCCCAGAGCAAGCCGTACCACCCCGTTTATAGCCAAAGCATATCAAATACCTTATTTGAATATTGCTACCAAAATTATGATGGACGTAAACAAACTTAAAGATTTTACTTTCGAGAAAAAACTTACGGGCTTTGCCATTAAAGAACCGGTTTTCTCCTTTAATAAATTTCCCGGTGTAAATAAAGAGCTTGGGCCAGAGATGAAAAGTACCGGCGAAGCGATACGTTTTATTAAAGATTTAAAAGATCCTTATTTCCGCCAGTTGTATAAGGAGCGGAGTATGCATTTGAGTAAATAAGAGTCGGGACGCTTCAAGCGGCCTGAATCATATCATAAAAAGCGTTTGAGATCACAATTTGTGATCTCATTTTTTTTGCCTCAGCCAACCAAGGTCGGGTTTGATTTTTTTTATAATTGTATGTCATCACAATTTGTGATGACATACAATTATAAGCAACAAACCTTATTAAGCAGGGAATAAATAGTAGCCCTTTGATTATTCAAAAGGTTTTTCTATTTTGTTACATGCTCCGCCCCAATGCCATACCCATCTGGAAAAAAGCACCCTTTATCAGGCTGTTACTTCCTTTAATTGCGGGCATTATTTTACAATGGTATCTTCAAATTCCTTTGCAAATTATTGCAACAGCACTCATCTCTTTCGGTATAGCTTTTCTTTTGTTTTTGCTTTTACCCATTGCTTTACGATTTAAAATACAGGCTTTGCAGGGGTTTATCATTCAACTGCTTTTTATTGCTTTGGGTGCATGGCTTACCTGGCAAAAAGATGTTAGGCATCATAATAACTGGTATGGTAATTATTATAAAGAAGGCAGTTACCTGGTTGTACGTATTGATGAACCGCTTGTAGAAAAAAATAAATCTTACAAAGCCGATGGTTATGTAGAAACAGTGGTGCAGGATGGTAAAGCAATTGCTGCTGAAGGAAAATTATTATTGTATTTTTCGAAAGACAGTATTAAAACCAATCTGGTGTACGGCGACAGAATAATCATCAAAAAAAATCTTCAACCCATTAAAAACTCTGGTAACCCCGGTGCTTTTAATTACCAGCGCTATGCTGCATTTCAGGGTATATTTCACAATGTATTTTTAAAAAATAAAGATTGGGAATCGTTAAATAAAAATTCTAAAAACGGATTTAAGCAACTGATTTTTTCGGCAAGAGCATATGTGCTGGGGGTTTTGCAAAAATCTGTGAGCAGCGGTAAAGATGAGCTGGGCATTGCAGAGGCACTGTTAATTGGCTACACAAACGATTTGGATAAAGACCTGGTACAGGCATACAGTAATACCGGCGTGGTGCATATCATTGCCATATCAGGTATGCACCTGGCATTAATTTATGTATTACTTGTTTGGTTATTTGCAAAAATTCCTCTCATCAATAAATCAAAATTGCTGCAATTGGTTTTTATCTTAAGCTGCCTTTGGCTCTTCTCTATTCTTACCGGTGCATCGCCATCTGTATTGCGTGCCGCTGTTATGTTTTCATTTATTGCCGTTGGAAAAACTTATTTCAAACAGGCATCCATTTATAATTCGCTGGCAGCATCGGCATTTGTATTGCTATGTTATAACCCATATTATTTGTGGGCGGTGGGCTTTCAATTATCTTACCTGGCTGTATTGGGGATTGTTATTTTTCAAAAACCCATGTATAATTGCTTTTACATAAAAAATAAATGGCTTAGTAAAACCTGGCAACTGATATCCGTTTCAACAGCGGCACAGCTACTTACTTTTCCGGTTTGTATTTATTATTTTCACCAGTTCCCAAACTTGTTTTTAATATCCAACCTGATTGCTGTGCCGCTGTCTGCTATTATTTTATATGCCGAAATTGCTTTAATAGCATTCTCATGGATTCCCTTTGTGGGCACCTGGCTGGGTAAACTTGTTACAGGACTGGTTTGGCTGATGAATAAAATAATTCTTTGGATAAATGATTTGTCTTTTGCTGTATGGGATAAAATTCCGGCTACGGTTTTATCTACCTGGTTATTATATGCCATTGTTATTTTTTGTAGTGCATGGTTTATCAGCAAAAACAAAAAATATTTTCAACTTACCATCTTTTGTTTGTTTGTATTTGTTTTACAGCATACGTTTTATGCCTGGCAATTGGCAAAGCAGCAAAAAATATTTGTTTATAATGTGCCCAAGTACCAGGCTATAGATTTTATAAATGGGCATCGGTATCAATTTATTGGCGATAGTATTTTGTTGGAGGATGGATTGCTGCAAAACTTTCATCTAAAACCTGGCAGAATAGCCCAACAGCTTGATAACAGAACAGATTCATTGATAACTGTATTTAAGCTGGGTATGTTTTACCAGTTTAATAATAAAAGAATAGGAATAGTGAGCAAACCAATAACTGCAACTGATATTGAACAGAAAATTGAACTTGATCTGCTTATCATTTCAAAAAATCCAAAACTTTCTATTGCCGACCTCACAAAAATATTTAACTGCAAACATTTTGTTTTTGATGCTTCAAACCCTGCATGGAAAATTGAAAACTGGATAGCCGAGTGTAAAGCCTTGCAGGTGAATTTTTATTCAATACCAGCCAAAGGTGCATTTGTTTATGATGTTGGCATATAAGTTGCCTATTAATTTTATGCTAATATACTTTACAAATTAAAAATTATTAATAGGAGTAACTACCTTTGCGTTGTTATTAAATTTCTAAGAATGATCTTTTTCCGGCACCTCATTTTATTGTTTTTTGTATTCAACAGTTGTTTTGTTTTTGCCAAAACCGGTTATGTTGAAACGAAAGTACCAAGCCTATCAGGTTTAATAACTGATTGTACATGGAAAGTACCGCAGTTAGATTCCGATACGACTGTTATTCGCTTCGATTATAAACAATCTGCCCTGTTTTATGCATTTACACTTGCAGCTCTTGACAGCGTGGTAGATATTTTGCTAAAGAACAAAGCAGTTACACTTTCTATTGATGGGTATGCTTATAAAGACGAAGGCTCCGATACTATTTGCTATTATATATCATTAAACAGAGCATTGTTTGTGCAAACCTATGTTTTGGGAAGGGGTATCGACAGTTCAAGAATTATTTCTTTAAATGCATGGGGCAATAAACGGCAATCATACCGGAATAAAGACAAAGAGGGGCACTTTGTTAATTGCCGTGCAGAGATATTAATCAATTATCCGCCCCCTCCACCAAAAATTGTGATTATGGACAGGGATGAAGATGGGATTGCAGATAATGAAGATGTATGCCCTGATGTTTTTGGTTTACCCGACAATAAAGGCTGCCCCAACCCAGATGCAGTTGTTGTACCTTTTCCAACACAGGAATCGTCCTTGTATTCCATGACGTACCGGGTATTGGATAGTGTACTTGTTGTGTTAAAACAAAATCCTGCCTATACAATAATTATTGAGGGGCATGCTCACAAAGCTGAAGGCATTAATGCTGTTTGTATGCAACTGGCAAATGAGCGCTCCGAAATTGTGAAGCAATACCTTATTTCAAGACAGTTACATGTTTCCAGGATAAACTCAATAAAAAACTACGGCAACCTACATCCATTAAATGTAGGAAAAACCCCACTGGCTGTTGCAGCAAATGCCCGTGCTGAAATAATTTTAAAGCGCAACTAAATTTAGCGGCTTCATTTAGTTTTATACATTTTATTGATATCTCTCTGGTTAGGTTTTTAACAACCACTTAAAACCTGTAAATTTGCGGCGAAATTAAATACTCACGGTTACCATTTTCTTAGTGTAGCCAACTTAACCATAACTACATGCAGAAAAAAATTCAGGCCGCCCTTATTTCAGTTTTTTATAAAGACGGATTGGAAAACATAGTGAGGCAATTACACCAGCTTGGCATTACCATCTATTCTACGGGTGGTACACAAAAATTTATTGAAGAATTATATGTGCCCTGTACACCCGTTGAATCACTCACAACCTATCCATCTATTTTGGGAGGCAGGGTTAAAACATTGCATCCATCTGTATTTGGCGGTATACTGGGTAAAAGGGAAGATGCAGAACATGTTGCTGAAATGCTGGAATATAAAATACCGGAGATTGATTTGGTGGTAGTTGATTTATATCCTTTTGAAGAAACGGTAGCATCAACAACTGATGAAAAGCTGATCATCGAAAAAATTGATATTGGTGGCCCTTCCATGATACGTGCTGCTGCAAAAAACCATGCTTCGGTAGTGGTGATTGCTGCCAAACAGGATTATGCTTTGCTTGAAGGAATATTAAAAGAACAAAAAGGTGAAACAACGCTGGAGCAACGCCGCATGTTTGCCATTAAAGCATTTGATGTTTGTACCGGTTACGATATGGCTATCTCTAATTATTTTAACCAGTCGGATTTTATAAATCCATTTAATAAAGAAAAAACTGTTTTGCGCTACGGCGAAAACCCACATCAGCAAGGCGTGTTTTATGGTAATACTGATGAGATATTTGAAAAGCTGAACGGCAAAGAATTATCTTACAATAATCTGGTTGATGTGGATGCAGCTGTGCAGATCATCAGCGAATTTGACAACACCACCTTTGCCATCATCAAGCATACCAATGTTTGCGGTATTGGATCAAGAGCAACCGTAAAAGAAAGCTGGGATGCAGCATTGGCAGGAGACCCGGAGAGTGCATTTGGCGGTGTATTGGTTTGCAACGCTGTAGTAGACCTGGCAACAGCCAATGCCATCAACGAAATATTTTTTGAAGTATTGATAGCACCATCTTACGATGCCGATGCATTGGAAATTCTGAAAACAAAAAAGAACCGGATTCTGTTACAGCAAAAAACAAAACTTGCTGCTACACATCAATATAAATCTGTTTTAAACGGGATACTTACACAGCAAAATGATAGTGGTAATTATACCGATTGGAAAGAAGAAGGTGGCAGAGAAACCACAGCAACAGAAAAAGAAGATTTGATATTTGCCAATATTGTTTGCAAGCATTTAAAAAGCAATGCTATTGCATTGGTAAAAAATAAACAATTAATTGGCAAAGGTTGCGGACAAACTTCCCGTATTGATTCTCTGCGGCAATCAATTGAAAAATCAAAGCAATTTAATTTTGATTTGAACGGTGCAGTGTTGGCAAGCGATGCTTTCTTTCCGTTTGATGACTGTGTAAAAATTGCACATGCAGCCGGTATCGCATCATTTATACAGTCCGGAGGTTCTATACGTGATAAAGATTCAATTGAATATTGCAAAGCAAATAACCTGGCCATGGTAATTACCGGCCTGCGGCATTTTAAACATTAATTATTCATCTACCGTAAATGATAAGCAGCAAAAATTTGCCAAAAGGAAAAGCAGGCGGATACTTGGCTTTGGCAATCACCAGTGTTGTTTGGGGTACCACATGGGTGGCCAGCAAAATTGGTGTAGCTGAAATGCCTGCACTGCAGATGGCTTATATACGCCAGTTTTTAGGAGGTATTTGTTTTGTACTTTTTTTTATGTTGTATAAAAAATTATCATTTCCTACCCGTAAAGAATTTGTTTGGCTGCTGATAATGGCCCTGCTAATGTTTGTACTGGCAAATGGTTTAAGCACCTGGAGTTTAAATTATATACCTACCGGTTTAAGTGCATTAGTAGGCGCTTTATATCCTTTGAGTGTTGTAATTATTGAGATGGGGTTTTTTAAAAACCGCAACATGAACATACTAACTTTTATAGGCCTGCTGCTGGGTATAACCGGTATTGGAATTGTATTTTATGAAAACGCTTTTCAACATCACCCCGATGGTTTTATTTTTGGTGTAGTGTTATCAGTTATTGCCATGTTAAGCTGGAGTGTGGGCACTATTGTTATTGTGCGAAAAAAAACTAAACTGAATCCTTATTATGCTACCGGCTGGCAAATGCTTATTGGCGCATTCATTTTATTTATTGTTGCCGAAACCACACAGCCAACCATTCCATTTAACAGTATTTCGGCAACAGCCTGGGGCGCCATCACTTACCTGGTATTGGCAGGTTCTTTGTTGGCATTCATTGCTTTTATATATTCGATGAAGAAATTACCACCGGCCATTTCTTCTCTATATGCCTATATTAATCCGCTGGTGGCCATGGTAACAGCAGCTATTGTGCTGCACGAAAAACTTACCATGTATATTTTGTGGGGTGCTATTGTAACGCTTGCGGGGGTATTTCTGGTTAATTACAGCATCAAGCGAAGCCGTGAAAAAATTATTGCTGAGCCTGAGCAATAAACTGCTCATACATTGCTTTCCATCCTTCAAATTCTTTTGCGGTACCTAAAAAATTGTTATGCCAGATGGTAATTAAAGTTCCGTTCACACTTTTACAAACAGCAAGAAAGTGCTGCAGCTCGTTCAAACTTATAACCGGATCCTGCTTTTGTTCATAATACGCATTGGCATCCATAAAGCAGAAAGGATGAATACGTAAAGCGGTCTGAATTTCTTTTTCCAGATCGTACCAAAAAAATGAAGAAGCAACCGATGCCCTGAAACCATCCATGCTGCCATAACCCATTGAATAGTCATCTGTAATGCCTGCAATAATCAATCTTTGATATCCTTCGGGTAAATTAAACCGTATGTAATGCTGGCGGCTAAGAGTCGGTACGCTATCAGCGGACTGAACCATTGAAGCCAACAATTCCTTTTCTTTTTTTAGTAAAGTGTTGTTATCGCCACTTTGCCATGACGGATGCAACCCAACTTTATATTTTTTTGCATGATGCTTAACCAGTTTCCACATTACTTCTTTGTGTGGTAAAATATTTTTATCGTACATGCCATTTTTTTCGGCAACCAGAAAAAAATAAACCGGTTGTAAGTTGTGTTGCTCATGCAACTGATTCAACCATGCATAGCAATCATAAGGGTCTTTTACAATACCTGCTAAAACTTTTATTCTTTCTGTCGATGGTGAATTTAAAAAGCCACCAATATTTCTTAGTAAACCTTTGTGTTTGTAAGAATAGGCAATGTCAATATCATAAGTAGGTAAAAATTTAAAAACTGGAAACTTATAATCAATGGCAGGAAATTTATGCTTAAGATTTTTAGCAAAATTATTTACCCACAAATTTATTAAAGGTAAATGCATACATCCATATTTATAAGCAAATGAATTTTCACAGGCATACCGGCCATAAATATCTTTTTCATGCGGCAGGTATTCTTCATAGCGGCTCAGTAAATAAAAAGAGGCGGCAAAAATGTCAAACGGAAAATCGCTATTCGTTATTTTAAAAAAAGCTTTGTTATTATCAAACGGGAAACAATCAATAATCTGTTCCTGAATATCGTGGTCAAAAAGCAGTGTATGATTTTTTATATAAAACTCATCTGCTGTAATTTTTGTATTACTGTAATTGATTTTTGTTCCGGTATAATTTTTAAAAGCATCCGAGTCTATGGTCAACTCATAATTCACACCCAGCAACTCCTTAAAAATAAAAGCACAGATGTACTGAAGCCTTGCCGAACTTATATGTGAGTAGATAAGTACCATTTCAACACAAAATAAATAAGTCCTGCCATTGAGCAGGACTATTTTTTACTTTTTACTTTTTAATTCTTATGCCGTTCTTTCCACATCTGGTTAAAGGTTTTCTGGCTAAAATCCAAATCACTTCGGTTTCTGTTCCAGCCCTTAAAAATGCCATTAACCACTTTGTTCTTAAAATTACCACTGCCCAAATTCATAAAGCCTCTTTTCAAACTCGCCAGGCGCCAGGCTTTCCAGGCCATGCGTTCGGTAAAAGTTGTTAACCCTTCTTCTACTGATTCGTGCCTGTTTTCTAAAAGTAGTTCGTGCAGGTTTATTTTTACTGCACACACTTCGGTACAATTACCGCAAAGCGATGATGCAAAACTTAAATGCTTGAATGCTTCCATACCCTGCAGGTTCGGTGTAATAACGCTGCCGATGGGGCCGCTGTAAGTAGCACCATAAGCATGGCCGCCAATATTTTTATAAATAGGGCATGCATTCAGGCAGGCACCGCAACGTATGCAATAAAGGCTCTCTCTTTGCTTTGGATTTTTTAAAATATTGGTACGACCATTATCAAGTAGTATCACATACATTTCTTCCGGCCCGTCGGTTTCATTTTCTTGCCTGGG
>JAYUZB010000178.1:0-4571 GCA_043752185.1 Chitinophagaceae bacterium | reverse complement strand
TTAATGGCAAGGAAGTAAATGTGGTGGATTATAAATCGGGTAATATTGATAATGCACTTCCCAAAATGAAAGCCCCGTCTGATAAAGACCCCAATGGTGGTGATTATTGGCGGCAAGCAGTATTCTATAAAATTTTAGTTGATAATTACGAGCAGAAAGACTGGAAAGTGATAAGCACCGAATTTGATTTTATTGAACCAGATAAAAAAGGAGAATACCGCAAAGAAAAAATTGTGATTGCCCCACAAGATATTGAAACTGTGAAGCAACAGCTTACAGATGTATGGAACAAAATTCAGGCCCGTGATTTTTATACTGGTTGCGGAAAAGCCGATTGCCATTGGTGCAATTTTGTAAAGAATAATAAACTGGCTGTGGCTTTACATGATCTGGAAGAAGAAGCAGCTGAATAAAGATTTGAGAATTTTTATGATTTCTAAACAAATCAAACAGGTTAAGTTTGTATTTTAATTGCCATTTGATGAGATCAAAACATATACTTTTTTCCCTTTTCATTATTTCACTGTTATATATTATTGCCATTGGCAATGCTGGCTGTGGCCAGGTAGGTATGCCAACGGGCGGGCCCAAAGACAGCATACCACCCCGGCTGGTAAGTGCTTCGCCTGCATTAAACAGCGTTAATGTAAAAGACAATAAAATCACTTTAACCTTTAATGAATACGTTGATTTAAAAGAAGCTCAAACAAATGTTTTTATTTCGCCACTACCAAAAAAACAACCCAATATTGACTTTAAACTGAAGACAGTTACCGTAAAATTGAAGGACACACTTTTACCCAACACAACTTACAGCATCAATTTTGGCAGCGCTATTGTAGATAATAATGAGGGTAATCCCTACAAGGATTTTACCTATGTATTTTCAACAGGTCCGCAAATAGACAGTTTTATCCTTTCGGGTAAAGTTATACTTGCCGAAACCGGCAAGTACGATAGTACATTACTTGCCATGCTTTACCGTAAAACAGATGACTCTGCAGTACAAAAAAACAAACCCGATTATATAGCGAGGCTTAGTGGTGATGGCAGTTTTACTTTTGTAAATTTACCCGCAGGCAGTTTTAATGTGTATGCTTTAAAAGATGGCGATGGTGGCAAAACCTACAATTCGAAAAAAGAAATGTTTGCATTTGCCAATGAGCCGGTAAGTATTTCTGAAAAAAACGAACCTGTTATTTTATATGCATCGGCACTTGAAAAAGAAAGCGGTAATGCCAGAACAACCAAACCGGCACTTGCTAAAAGATTGGTGTACACAAGCTCAGCCGGCTTTCAGGGCCAGGACTTATTAACCCCTTTTGAATTAAGTTTTAATAATCCTTTAAAAAAATTCGAGCCGGAAAAATTAATTTTAAGAGATAGCAATTACAAACCCGTGCCTGCAGCCAGCTGGACAATAGACAGCAGCAGAACCAAAATAATACTTACTACCCAATGGCAGGAAGCTATGAATTACCGTATTATAATAGACACTACTGCCATTGTTGATTCAGCAAACAACCAACTTGGCAAAGCAGATACTATTCGCTTTACAGTAAAGCAACAATCAGATTATGGTAATGTGGTTTTGCGTTTCAGTAATCTTGATCTGGCTAAACATCCTGTTCTTCAATTTGTACAGGGCGAAGTAATTCAAAAAAGCTATCCGCTTACAACATTGGAATGGAGTAATAAATTTGTAATCCCCGGCGATTATGAAATTCGTATCCTATTTGATGATAACAATAACGGTAAATGGGACCCCGGCAATTATTCAAAAAAACTACAGCCCGAAAAAGCCATCACCCTGAAAGACAAATTAGCCATCAAAGCTAATTGGGATAATGAACGGGATATAAAACTTTAAAGAGCTGTGAGCAAAAAACAGCATGACTAAAAGCTAAAAGCTAACCGCTAACCGCTATTTTTGCTGCATGATTTTTTCTTCTTCACTTTTAGAAAACGCTGTAAATGAGTTTGCCAAACTGCCCGGTATTGGTAAAAAAACGGCCCTGCGTTTGGTACTGCATCTTATAAAGCAGGATGCAGAAGAAGTGAGCCAGTTCAGCGATATCATTGCCAAAATGCGGAACGAAATAAAATTCTGCAGTCGCTGTTACAATATCTCTGATAAAGAACTTTGCAATATCTGCAGCAATACCATGCGTAAACAGGAAATGATTTGTGTGGTTGAAAATATACGTGATGTAATTGCCATTGAAAGTACGCAGCAGTTTAATGGCATTTACCATGTTTTGGGTGGTATCATTTCGCCGCTTGATGGCATTGGCCCCGGTCAGTTAACCATTGATGCACTGGTTGACCGCATTGAAAAAGAAGATATAGAAGAAATTATCTTTGCCCTCAGCCCAACTATACAGGGCGATACCACCATTTATTACATCAGCAAAAAACTGAAAGGCCAACCCGTTAAAATTACCAGCATTGCCCGTGGCATTGCTTTTGGCGGCGAGCTGGAATATGCCGACGAAATGACTTTGGCCAAAAGCATCAGCAACCGCATACCAGTTGAAAATTTTATTGTATCAGGTAACTAAATCCTTAATTTTTACGTTTAGTTGCTTAAAATACCTGTTCAGCTTAAGATTTATCCTTTTCGGTTTTCTTTGCATTATATTATTAAAGAACAGGATTACCTTTAACATCAATTATAAACATGTCAGCAAAGAAGAAGAAAATCGTCATATTTTTTTTAGCAATTATTATCATTGCCGGGGCAGTTGGTTATTACTTTTATAATAAAGGCCCGGTAAATGTAAAGAATGCTGCTGCTAAGAAAACAGATGCGGTAACATTGTATCAATCCTTTTTAAAAGATTCAACAGCCGGAAAAAAAATATACCTGAATAATATACTAGAGGTTTCTGGTTTGGTAATGAAGGTTTCAAAAAATCAGGAAAACCAGGTGATAGTAATGTTGCAAACCAATGAAGCCGGTGCTTACGTTAATTGTACAATGGAAGAAGAAGTGGCTGGCTTGGTTGAAAACAAACAAGCTACGCTGAAAGGAATTTGCACCGGCATGGGTATGGGAGATGTGGACCTTGGTATTATGGGTGATGTTTACCTGGTGCGGTGTTACTTAGTAAAGTGAATACTACCTTAAAATAAATAAGTATGAAGAAGACTTACTACATTCTTACAATTTTAATTATAGCCCTAACTGTAATTAATGCCTGTAAGCATGAAATCCCACAACCTGCAGCCGGGTCGCCTACACCTGTTCCCGGAGGTACCAACGAAGTATGTTTCCAAAGCCAGATTCTCCCAATTTTTCAATCCAATTGTGCCAAGTCGGGCTGCCACGATGCCGCAAGTCATAATAAGGATTATATTTTTGACAGTTATGCCAACATCATCAAAAAAGGCATCAACCCTGGCAATGCCACCAATTCGGATGTTTATGAAGTGCTTTTTGAAACCGGTAGTAAAAAAATGCCCCGTCCACCCAACCCCGATTTGACTCCAGAACAAAAGGCACTTATTGGCAGGTGGATAAATGAAGGCGCAAAAAATACGGTTAACTGCGGATCGGTTTGCGATACCACTAAATTTAAATATAGCGCAGATATCAGTGTACTTTTAAACACATACTGCCTGGGCTGCCATGCCGGCATTGCACCATCGGGCGGTATAAATCTAAGTACTTATAACGGAGTATTTACTGTTGCCACCAGTGGAAGGCTGGTTGGTGCAGTAAGCCATGCGCCAGGTTATTCGCCTATGCCTAAAAATGCCGCCAAATTAAGTGCCTGCCAAATAACCCAAATAACAAAATGGGTAAATGGTGGAGCGCCAAATAATTAAAATAACCCTAACAAACAAAGAAAATGTATAAAGTAAAAACAGGCAATACCGTCTTTATTGCTGCCTTAATTATCATCAGCGGTATACTACTGAATTCGTTTAATAGTTGTTACTATGATAAATCAGATTTGTTGTATCCCAATACAGCCTGCGATACTGCAGCTGTTAAATATTCTACTTCTGTTTTGCCGATATTAAGTTCAAACTGCATCAACTGTCATGGCGGAGCTACGCCATCGGCTGGTATCAGTCTTGACTCTTATGCAGGAGTTAAAATGCAGGTAGATAATGGTCGCTTATGGGGAGCTGTTTCTCATAGTGCCAGTTACTCGCCCATGCCTAAAAACAGTAATAAACTGAATAATTGCAGTTTAGAAAAAATACGCATTTGGATTGCAGCAGGTGCACCCAACAATTAAACATTTTAAAACACATACCCATAAAAAGAATCAATCAATTTTAAAACTTACAAACATAAAAAACTTTTTTTTAATTTTTGCAGCTTTATTTTTTGTTACGCTTTCGGCTGGCGCACAAAATTTTATTACCAAAAACGGTAAGATATCATTCTTTTCAAAAACCGATGTTGAAAATATTGATGCGGTAAATAACCAGGCAGTAAGTGTAATTAACAGCCAAACCGGTAGTGTTGCCTTTTCTGTAATGGTTAATGGTTTTCTTTTTAAAAAAGCGCTGATGCAGGAGCATTTTAATGAAAATTATATGGAAAGTGCAAAGTA
>JAYUZB010000177.1:0-11231 GCA_043752185.1 Chitinophagaceae bacterium | reverse complement strand
AGATAACAGGAAATTAAAGCCGGAAGAATCAGATATTTCATTAACTATGAATGAACCGATAATTATTCCTATTTATGATTCTGTCGGAACTGTTATTTTTAATTGCAAATACATCTATTTCATTTTTTAAAACATAGGGCCAAAGGGGTTCCACTAAATTTTGTGCGTACATTTCTTTAAGCTGATCTGCCCTTTGTGTTGTTGTAAGGCCGATCATTTTTTTTGTTTGCGTTAAAAAAATGAGTTTGCTTTTATTGCGGGGTTTGCTGTTGTATGCATAATTAAAGCAACTGGTAAAATAAAAACGCTCACCAATATACTGGCCAGAAGACATCATGTATACAGGTAAAGTAGGCGTGATGAAAGGTATATAGCTTTTTAATTTTCCTTTTTCAACGTACAATATTTGTGTTACTTCTGTACGTTTAAAATTAGAACTGTCTTTTTCCGGAACATCACGTTTAAGAAAATATTGGGTGCCTGTGGAATCCATTAAAATATCTATGCGGTCTCCGTAAAAAGCCTGGTCTATAGAATCCAGCGGGCTGTATGTTATTTTATCAGTTCCATCTGTTCTGCTCTCAACCGGTTTTGATGCTTTGATCTCTTTTTTGCTGATGCGTTTTAGCAGCAGGTTATTTAAATCGGCGCTTGTAAAGTTTACTGTATCGCTGGCATAAGCCGCCCATTCAATGCCGGGCTTGGTTACAAATTTATCAAAAGGTGTAGGCTGGGTTTTGTTTTGGGCAAATAAAATCTGGTTGGCAAAAAGAAATATAAGGGTGAGTTTCTTTGTCATGCAGATGTAACGATGAGAAGATGAAGTTATTGGAAAAAGATGTTAAAGAAAACTTATTTCAACTCCTCCCACATGTGCTGCACCAATCCATCAACCAAACCAATTTTTGGTACATACATTTCGGTGGCACCGGCCCAGCGCATGGCATTGGTATAAATTTGTAATGCAGGCACAATTACATCGGCACGGTCGGTTCTTAAACTATACAGCCTGATCCTGTCTTCCAGCGTAACACTGCTTAATTCTCTGAGGTACTCTTTAAGCAGATCAAGCGTGAGTGGTTTACCATCTTTACGTTTGCTCATGCTAAAGATCTTGTTGATGTTTCCACCGCTACCAATAGCCACCACTTCTTTTTGTCCTTTGGTTAAGGTCTTGATGATGTCTTTCATGAGTTCCCAGGTTTTATCATTTACCTGGTTATGTAATAAACGTATGGTGCCAATATTGAAGGATTCTTTAAATGTAAGTACACCATTGCTGAAGAAAGAAAGTTCGGTACTGCCACCGCCCACATCAATGTACATGTAGCTGTGATCTTTGTCTAAGGTTTCGGCAATATGGTTTTCAAAAACAAGTCCGGCTTCCATATCGCCGCTGATCACTTCAATAGTAATATCGGTTTCCAGTTTTACTTTTCTTATGATGTCTTCGCTGTTTTTTGCATCACGCATGGCGCTGGTTGCACATGCTTTTACATGCTTAACATCGTAAGCATTCATTAAATGCTTAAATGCCTTCATGGTTTGTATAAGCATGAAGGTTTTTTGTTTAGAGATAAATCCGGTTTCAAACACTTCAAAACCCAGTCGCAATGGCACCCTTATTAAATTGAGCTTATTAAAAACCGGTACGTTCTTTTCGTCGGTGATTACTTCTGTAATTAGTAAACGGGCTGCGTTACTTCCTATATCTATCGCTGCAAGTTTCAATATTTGTTTAGAATGTTTAGAATGTTTAGAAAGTTTAGTTGCTAACCTGCACGAATTTACGGATAAACAAATAAACAGGTAAACTAATAAACCGTTAAGAAGATTTCCGATACAGATAATTGTAAGTCTCTACCTGGCTGCGGATTTTTTTTGTGTTGCGGGGATTTACATATTGGTTGCTGAGGTCGTTATCCAGTATCCTGGCTTTTATATTGTCTTTCAGTTGTATTTGTATAATGTCTTTAATTTCCTGCTGAATGTTTTTTTCAAAAATGGGACAGGCAACCTCCACCCGGTGATCAATGTTGCGTACCATCCAGTCGGCAGATGAAATAAAAGTTCTTTCTTTTCCGCCGTTGTGAAAAATCATGATACGGGAATGCTCCAGGTACTCATCCACAATGCTGATGGCCTGTATGGGGATTTTGAATTTTTTATTTTCTGTAAGTAAACAAAATATTCCCCTGATGATCAGTTTAACTTCAACACCTGCTTTTGCAGCTTCGTATAATTTATCAATAAGCAATTCATCGCTCAAAGAATTTAATTTAAGAATGATGGACGCTGGCTTTTTTAAGCGTGTCATTTTTATTTCCTTGGTTACCAGTTGCAATAAATGCCTTCTCATACTTACCGGACTTACCAATAATGTTTTGCAGCTTTTCAATAAAGCAATCCTGGTTTTGGGTTGTTCCAGGTAATTAAATATGCGGTTTACATCGGCCATAATATTGCGGTCGGCTGTAAGCAGGCAGGCATCACCATAAACCTTTGCCGTTTTTTCATTGAGGTTGCCGGTGCTTACAAAACCATAATGAATAGTGCGGTTGTTAACCCGTTTTTTTATTAAGCAGATTTTAGCATGTATTTTTACATTAGGTACGCCCAGCAATACTTTCACACCATTTTCTTCCAGTTCTGTTTTCCATTCCAGATTGGCTTCCTCATCAAACCGGGCACGCAGTTCCAGCACAACGGTTACCTGTTTGCCATTGCGTACGGCATTGGTTAATGCATTGATGATTTTTGAACGGTCGGCCAGGCGATAGCAGGTAAGTTTAATACTTACCACGTCTGGGTCGATGGCTGCTTCACGTAACAGATCAATAATACTATCGAAGGAATGATACGGAAAATTTAACAGCACATCTTTTTGTAAAACAATATTGGTAACGCTGGTTACATTTTTTAAAATCGGGTGTATGAACGGTTTTTTTCTCAAACTTTTTTTATGAAAAACCGATTCAGGAAAATTCATGAAGTCAACAAAATTATGAATGCGCCCGCCCGGTATCAGATTATCTTTTTGCAATAAACCCAGGCGGCGCACCAGGTAGGTGAGGAGCGATGGATCGATTGCTTTATCGAAAACAAAACGTACCGGTTTACCTTTCTTGCGATTTTTTAAACCTTTTTCAATTTTTTGGATGAGAGATGTTTCAATATCATTGTCCATGTCTATCTCAGCATCACGTGTTACTTTAATGATATTTGCCGAAAAAGTATCGTAACCAAAAAATGAAAAAATATTGGGTAAACAAAAGCGGATTATATCTTCCAGCAAAATGATCTGCTTATCGGCATTTTTTGATGGCAGAATGATGAACCTGGGCAACCTACGGGTTGGCACCGATAGTAATGCATATTTTTGGGGAATGGATTTGTCTTTTTTAGAAAGTTTGCAGGCCAGGTAAATAGACCGGTCGTTCAACACCGGAAAATTCTGAATACTTTCAATCATCAACGGTATTACATTACTCCGAATTTCTTCATTAAAATAATCCAGTATAAAAGTCTGTTGTGTTTTATTTAACTGAGTTTCATTAACCAGGTAAATTCTCTCTTTTTTAAGTTCCCGTAAAATCTCATTCCAGATGCGTTCAAATTCCTTTTGTTGTTCAATTACTATCTCCTGAATTTCTTCAATAATTGCAGCAGGTGTAAGTTCCAGGTGCATTTTAGATTTTTTTCCGAACTCGACCATTCGTTTAAGTGCGGCCACACGTACCCGGAAAAATTCATCGAGATTGTTGGAAAATATGCCGAGGAAACGGATGCGTTCCCGCAAAGGAACGCTTTCATCTGCAGCCTCCTGCAAAACACGGTTGTTGAAGGAAAGCCAGCTTATATCTCTGAATATGATTTTTCGTTTTTGCAAGCAAATTGAATTTTTGAAAATGAATCTGGCGAATTTAAGGGCTTGCGTTTAAAAGTAGCTAAAACCAATATTAAGTTTTTGTGAAAAAGAAAATATTATTTGTCAGCGGTTTTCATTCTTTCAATAATACCGGTGGTAGAAAAGCCTTCCAGGATGGGTACAATTTTTACCTCGCCGCCATTGGTCATTACTTCTTTGGCGCCAACAATCTGGTCAATGGTATAATCACCGCCTTTTACCAGCACATCGGGCAAAATAGTTGTAATTAAATTTAAAGGAGTGTCTTCTTCAAACAAAATAACAGCATCCACCATCACCAGCGATGCCATTAGCAATATTCTGGATCCTTCATTATTTACAGGGCGGCTTTCACCTTTTAATCTTTTTACAGATGCATCTGCATTAACACCAACAATTAAAATATGGCCGTACAATGCGGCTTCGCTTAATGAGGCAATATGGCCTTCATGCAGAATATCAAAAACACCGTTTGTGAAAACAATTTTTTTATCAAGCAGTCGCCAGCGCCTGATCTGTAGTTTCAATTCATGAAGTGTAAAAATTTTATCCGGTATGGCTTGTATGGTTTTCATTTTTTTGTTTGTTAATGTATGGGAGCAATAAAAGACTGATAAAGCCAACTATTAGAATAATAGAGGTAGCTACGCTCCATATCAACCAGCCAAAAGCTTTACCATAACCACTGTCAATGCCATATAATACCAATGTTTGCATTACAAAAATGGGAAACAAACCGATTCCGTTTGGTGTAATGATCATTGCAAATGTTGACAATACCAAGACACTGCAGGCAGCCTTCATGTCTAATTCTACTGTATGCTCCATGGCGCTAAAACCTACATATATCTGTAGTAAATACATGGCCCATATAAATAAAGTATGTGCGATGAACTGGTTTCTTTTTTTTAAATTTTTTATTGCAATAAATCCCTGGCCAATTCCTTTAAAAAAATTATTTACTTTAAGGATAGTTTTGCTTTCGGGAAATTTTTTAACCAGAAATTTCAAACCAAAATAAATCAGCATAATTACTCCGAAAATAATTAAACCCTTTGCCCAAACCGGTAAAGCAGCATTTTCTCCAAATGATGCTATCTTTTCTTTCATAAAACCACCTATCTTATTTATCTGAATTAGAACGGTTATACCAATAAAAATCATAAAACATACCAGGTCAAATGTGCGTTCAATTAAAATTGAACCAACAAGCTTATCTAATTTTATGTTTTCGTACTTTGATAAAAAGGTACATTTTAAAATTTCGCCCAAACGTGGAATAGCCGCATTGGCCAGGTAACCAACCATGGTTACTGCAAATACATTTTTAATTTTCGGGTAATAATCCAGTGGTTCTAAAAGTAATTTCCAACGATAGGCACGGCTTAGATGGCTGAGCAGGCTCATAAAAATAATAGGAATGATGAGCCAGTAGTTGGCACTTCGTAATGCCGAGGTAAACTGAGTTTTCTGTTCTGTAGTCATTCCTTTAAGCTGCCACCAAACTAAAAATATACCGGCACCCAAAAAAATGGTGTATTGAAATATGGATATTAACCGCTTGTTCATAATTGGTTACAAATTACGAAGGGAATATTTGTAATGATATAAATCTGAAATTAATTTTTATTATTTGGTGAGGCGGATAATATCAAATTATCAATTAAACGTACATCTCCTAAAAATGCAGCAATAACGGCAACAGGTTTTTTGTTGCCATCCCAGTCGTTAATAATTTCAAGATTGCCAGCATTGGCTATTTCAACATAATCGACTTTAAAACCGGCATCGATTAAGTTATTGATTGCAGCCTGTTTTAATTTGGTTAAATCGCCGGGCTTAATATTGGTTTTTAAATATGATAAGGTTTCAAATATTTTAAGTGCATGTTTGCGGGCTTCTGCTGTAAGCCTCATATTTCTGCTGCTCATGGCAAGTCCGCCAGTTTCCCTTAGGGTGGGGCAAATATGGATGGTTGTGTTGATATTCTCCAGTTCAACCAGCTTTTTAATTACCATGCACTGCTGATAATCTTTCTGGCCAAGGTAAAAGTCATCTGCAGGTATAATATTAAGCAGCCGGTGCACTACCAGGCAAACTCCCTGAAAATGCCCTGGCCGGTACTTACCTTCCAGCACTGTTTCTAAATAACCCAAATCGTAGGTTTTTGCATGTGCTGTTCCGGCAGGATACATTTCAGAAACCGAGGGTAAAAACAACACATCGCATCCTGCTTTTTCGAGTGCATCAATATCTTTTTCTATGGTGGTAGGATATTTATCAAAATCTTTGGCATCATTAAACTGGGCCGGGTTTATAAAAATGCTGCAAACCGAAATGGAGCCAGCCTGCTTTGAAGCCTGTATCAGTGAGGTATGCCCCTGGTGCAAAGCGCCCATTGTAGGAACGAAACCAATCTTTTTACCGGCTTCTTTACTTTTTAGCAGATAAGCATTAATGTCACTGGCTTTCTTAAATAGTATCATGTTGGTATCAATTACACTTCAAATGCCTGTTGAAACTGATTTTCCCGAATAATTATCGTACTTTTGCAGCCGTTTCTTAAATATTTCAGCAACAAACCAAGTGTAAATGAGTACAAAGAAAAGAATTTTATTTATTGCAAATGAAATGTCGCCTTATCTGGAACTTACTGATTTTGCAGAGATTGTAAATAAGCTGGCCGTAAAGTCCAATGATACCGGGATGGAAGTACGCTGTATTATGCCGCGGTTTGGTGTGATAAATGAAAGGAGGCACCGGTTACATGAGGTTGTTCGCTTATCGGGTATTAATGTAACTATCGACAACGATGATTATCCTTTAATTATAAAAGTAGCATCGCTGCCCAATGCCAGGCTGCAAATCTATTTTCTGGATAACGATGATTATTTTAAAAGGAAATCAATTTTTACAGATGAAAAGGAGAACTGGTTTGATGATAATGGATTAAGAACCGTTTTATTCTGCAAAGGAGCATTGGAAACCGTTAAGAAATTTGGCTGGCCGCCCGATATTATTCATTGTAGTGGCTGGATGACTGGCTTGATACCCATGTTCATCAGAAACGCTTATAAAAAAGAACCTGTATTCAGCAATAGCAAGATCATTTATACCATTGGGCAAAATACATTTAAAGAAAAACTTGAAAAGGATTTTCTGAAAATGGCCGCCATTAATGATTATGTTACCAAAAAAGAACTGGAACCTTTTAAAGATATGAACAACACGGCGATGTTTGCCGGAGGTGCTGCATATGCTGATGCTATTACATTTGGTGCCGAAAAAGCAGATAAAAAACTTGTTGAACAATTTGCAAAGGTTAAAGGAAAAAAAGTTTTGAAATTTAATGCAGAAAGTGATTTAACAGACTATTTGCAATTGTATTCCGAACTTGCGAAGTAGAAATCTAACCGCATTTCATAAAATAATTATTGTGCAAAAACGTATTCTTCCCCTGGCAGTAACTGCTGTTTTACTTATTTCTTTAATTAGCTTAAACTGTACAAAACTTGATACTACCGATATTGGTAGCGACCAGTTGCCGATTGTTGATAATGTAAACACATTTGCTGATACCCTGCTGATTAACTCAACGCAGGGTTATTTTAACGACTCTACCTATATTAGTAAATATGATGACTATGCAGTTGGTTCTATTAGTAACGATCCATTATTTGGAACCACATTAGCCAACATTTATATGCAGCTGAAACCTCCATTTTATCCTTATTATTTTGGAAATGCGGGAGATACAATTACTGGTCTGGGTTTGGGTATCGACTCTGTAGTACTTTGCCTAAAATATGCAGGTTTTTGGGGCGATAGCCTTTTGCCTGTTAATCTTGAAGTGAGGGAAGTGAATGATGGAATTTTTAGGGATTCTGTTTATAAAGAAAATAAAACTGCCTACAAACCAACAGTTGGGTCTTTTTTGGCTTCGGCAAATATTGATGTAAGGACAATAGGGAATTATATAAAATTAAATAATGGCCGTGATTCTGTTAAAAATCAGATACGTATTAAAATGCCGGCAGCCTGGGCTGCAACTTTATTTGGTAAAGACAGTACAAGAACCGGCCCCAATAATGCTTTCTATAAGGATTCTTTATACAGGCTTGCTTATAATGGTATTGCAGTAATTGGAGGTGGAGGAGGCAATGGATTAATTTATGCAAGCCTGGCTGATACCGCCACAAAGCTGGAGATACATTTTAAAAGAAAGAATGGGGGTAAGATTGATTCAGTTTATACCTCTTTCAGGTTAAACCCTGCTTTTGATTTAAATCCTAACAGGATTCCCGTATCAAACACAAGTAATTATATTTTACGTAACCGAAGCGGATTCCCGGTAAATAACCCTGCGCTCAGTGAGCATTATCTTCAAACATCCCCCGGTACATTTGTAAATCTTAATATTCCCGATTTGGCTGGCTTATCAAACCGTGTAATACACCGTGCCGAGATTATTATTGAACAAATACCAACAGATCCGATATTGGATGAAAAATTCTCGGCTCCAAATTTTCTATTTCTTGATTTAAAAGATACCGGTACTACCGCTAAATGGAAACCCATTTATTTTGATTTGAATACATCCGAATTCTATGATCCTGATTACAAATCCAATTTACCATACATAACAACCCAGATCAATTATCAGTATTTTGGTGGATTTAGAAGAACTAAACCTGATCCATTAATGCCAGGTAATCAAATCAAGTATTATACTTTCAATATTTCCAGGTATGTGCAGCAGATTGTTACTGAACGTACCCGTGTTTATGATATGAGATTGTATGCACCATTTAATTTGAATTATCCACAATACTCGGGAGTCTTTATACCATTTGGAAATAATATTGCTTTTGGAAGGGTAAGAATAGGAAGCGGATCTAACCCCAACTACCGGCTAAGGCTGCGGATTGTTTATTCTAAACTTTAAGTTTTACACAATATTTAAAAGTCCTCCCCATTTTTCGGGAGGACTTTGTTCTTTAACACATACAACCTTATCTTTGCAATCTTAAAAAAAAAATATGCCATATTTATTTACATCAGAGTCCGTAAGTGAAGGACACCCGGATAAAGTTGCCGACCAGATCAGCGATGCGTTGATAGATAATTTTTTAGCCTTTGATCCGCAGAGCAAAGTTGCCTGCGAAACATTGGTAACAACCGGTCAGGTTATACTTGCAGGCGAAGTAAAAAGTAAAGCATATTTGGATGTGCAGGAAATTGCCCGTGGTGTTATTCGCAAAATTGGTTACACCAAAAGCGAATACATGTTTGAAGCAAATTCATGTGGTATCCTTTCTGCTATTCACGAACAGAGTGGTGATATTAACCAGGGCGTTGACCGTAAGAAAAAAGAAGAGCAGGGTGCCGGCGACCAGGGAATGATGTTTGGTTATGCAACCAGCGAAACCGATAATTACATGCCATTGGCTTTAGACCTGGCACATTATATTTTAATTGAAATGGCTGCTGTACGCAGAGAAAACAAAGAGATTAAATATCTGCGTCCGGATGCTAAAAGCCAGGTTACTTTGGAATATGATGATAATAACAGGCCTGTAAGAATTGAAGCGATTGTGGTTTCAACCCAGCACGATGATTTTGCCAGTGATGATAAAATGCTTACAAAAATAAAAAAAGACATCATCAATATTGTTATTCCAAGGGTAAGAGCAAAATACCCAAAGTACGATCATCTTTTCAATAACAAAATAAAGTATCACATTAACCCAACCGGTAAGTTTGTTATTGGCGGGCCGCATGGCGATACAGGTTTAACAGGCCGTAAAATTATTGTAGATACTTACGGTGGTAAAGGTGCACATGGTGGTGGTGCTTTTAGTGGTAAAGACCCCAGCAAGGTAGACCGCAGTGCGGCTTATGCAACACGCCATATAGCCAAGAATTTAGTGGCTGCAGGTTTGTGTGACGAAGTGCTGGTGCAGGTATCTTATGCTATTGGTGTGGCACAGCCTACCAGTATCAATGTGGTTACTTATGGTACTGCAAAAGTAAATTTAACTGATGGCGAGATTGCAGATAAAGTGATGAAGATGTCTTGTTTTGATATGCGTCCTTATTTTATTGAGAAACGTTTAAAACTACGTAACCCAATGTATAGCGAAACAGCAGCTTACGGACACATGGGGCGTAAAAACGAAACAGTTGAAAAAATATTTACCTCACCTTATGGTAAATCTATTAAAATGAAAGTTGAACTGTTTACCTGGGAAAAATTAGATGCAGTGAAAGAAGTGAAGAAAGTATTTGGGTTGAAATAGAACAACTAAACTTATATAAACCCTCTCCATACAGAGAGGGTTTTTTAATTCAAAAATCCTTTTAATCCCGGCAATCCACTCAAATCACCGTTCAGACAACAATAAAACATAAATTTGCATTGTGAAAAATTTTCGTCAGCAACATCAACATCATCGCCCCAAAAAAAACACTTTGGTAATTGGCCGCAAAGCTGTTACCGAAGCCATGCAAACCGGTAAACAACTGGAACGCATCTACCTGCAAACCACTGTACATGGCGAAGCCATTGATGAAATAAAAAAACTGGCCGAAAAAACACAAACGCCTATCAATAAAGTGCCGGTTGAAAAATTAAATAATTTCAATGTAAGCAATCACGAAGGCTGTGTGGCAATGATTGCCAAAGTGCAGTACCAGGATCTGCAGGATGTGATTTCATTTGTAGTAGAAAAAGGTGAAGTGCCTTTGTTTTTAATTTTAGATGGAGTTACCGATATCCGCAATATTGGCGGTATAGCCCGCAGTGCTTATTGCTTTGGTGTACATGCCATCATCATACCCGATAAAGGTGTTGGTGCATTAAATGAAGATGCTGTACTAACTTCTGCAGGTGCATTGGAAGAAATTGCCGTATGCCGTGTTAACAGCCTTATGAAAACCGTTGATGACCTGCACATGAATGGTATTAAAGTGTTTGCCAGCGAAATGAAAGCTGCTAAAAAAGTTTATGAACTGGAACTGAAAGAACCCTGTGCCATTGTAATGGGCGGGGAGGAGAAGGGTATCTATCCTGCCTTATTAAAGATCTGTGATGACCAGTTTCAAATACCCATGACCGGCGATTTTGATTCGTTGAATGTATCGGTGGCTACTGGTATTGTTTTGTATGAAGTGGGAAGGCAAAGAGGATAATTTTTTGTTTTTATTTTTTTGCAAAGCGAACCCGATAAGCAAAAGCTACCTTGATGTAAAGATTGTCACTCACTTTAGCATCAACTTTTGAAATATGTTTTTCTCCTGTTCTTATCTTTCTAAATAAAGAATG
>JAYUZB010000176.1:0-11237 GCA_043752185.1 Chitinophagaceae bacterium | reverse complement strand
TTGTTGATACATTAAGAGACCTGAAAGATATTCCCGGCCCTAAAATACTGCACATAAAAACAGTAAAAGGTAAAGGATACGATCTGGCAGAACTCGATCAAACTAAATGGCATGCACCCGGCTTGTTTGATAAAGTAACTGGTGAAATACAAAAGAAAAAATTCGATATACCGCAGCCGCCAAAATACCAGGATGTTTTTGGGCATACCATTATTGAACTGGCTGAAAAAAATAAAAAAATATTCGGTATCACCCCGGCAATGCCAAGTGGTTCGTCTTTAAAACTAATGATGGACAAAATGCCAGACCGGGCATTTGATGTGGGCATTTGTGAGCAACATGCGGTTACCGTAAGTGCCGGTATGGCTACGCAGGGTATGAAAGTGTTCTGCAATATTTACTCTTCATTTATGCAGCGGGCTTATGATATGGTGATACATGATGTGGCCATTCAAAAACTACCTGTAATATTTTGTTTAGATAGAGCCGGCCTTGTGGGCGAAGATGGCCCAACGCACCACGGCTGTTATGATATTGCTTACATGCGTTGCATACCAAACATGATTGTGAGTGCACCCATGAACGAGGCTGAATTGCGTAACCTGATGTACACGGCGCAATTGGATTCGAATGAATTGCCATTTGTGATTCGTTACCCAAGAGGCGAAGGAGTTATGCCTGAATGGAGAACCGAAATGCAGGAAATAAAAATTGGTACTGGCAGAAAATTAAAAGACGGAAAAGATATTGTCATTTTATCATTTGGTCATGTTGGCAATTTTGCTGCATCTGCTATTAGAGATGTTAAGGCTGAAGGCATTAACCCGGCACATTATGATATGCGTTTTGTTAAACCGTTGGATGAAGTAATGCTGCATGAGGTTTTTAGCAAATACAATAAAGTAATTACCATTGAAGATGGAACTGTTGTGGGTGGATTTGGATCCGCAATATTGGAGTTCATGAATGAACATGGTTATAAGGCCGATGTGAAAATTATGGGAATACCGGATAGATTAGTAGAACACGGAACACCTAAACAATTGTATGATGAAATTGGTATTGATGCTAATGGAATTGCAAAATTATTGCGTGAGCTGGCAAACGTGCATGTAAAACAATTGATAAGCTGATTATTAAAAAATAAATTTACTTTTAAGCATGCAACTCACGCATGCTTTTTTTTATGCAATAAGATATCTGAAAACTACATTGCTTTTATGCTGTATTTTTTATGCTTCAGGCATGTATGGCCAACACCCCGATTCATTATTTATTGAAACCATCTTTAACCGTGGCTGGAAAAACATTTATACTAATACCGATAGTGCTGTTTACTATTTTGAAAAAGGAAAAAAAATAAGCCAGGAAAAAGGATTTATTCCCGGCCTTGTAACCTATTATAACTATTGCGCAGCCTTAATGATTGCCAGGGATAGCATAGGCAAAGCTTTTGATTATTATCATAGAGCTATAGCATTTGCCAGCGCAAATAACCTCGATATTAATCTTGGAATTACCTATATGAAACTGGGTAATCTGCATCAGTTTACAGGCGATTATGCAAAAGCAGGAGAAAATTATCTAACAGCCGCCGCACTTTTAAAAACAAATGAAGACCGGAAAAAAATTATGGGGTTATATCGAAACATCATTTCAACGATAAATAACCTGAAACAACAAAACAAATCTTTGCAAAATGTATTACCGGCCTTGCAAAATAATAACACCAATGAAAAAGAAATTGTGCTTATTCTTTCACAAAAAACAACAAATGATGCCAGCCTCGATTTTCCTGATCAGACTACACTCAGTGAGATAACCGGGGGAAATGTGTATGTGATATTTGGTGGCGCCAAATTCCGGATAGCTGATTTTAATGTATTGCGTAATTATAGTAACTACCGCAGTGTTCAAAAGATCCCTGATGGAATGCTTTCTCATATACCTGATATACCACGGGAGGGTACTATATTGAATGAATCTAATGATATAGATAAAGTTTGGTTGATTAAAAACAAGCGGCGTCACCTGATTGGTAATCCGGAAGTGTTACAGTTTTTTGGCGGATGGGATGCATTGTGTACTGTGCCTGCATATACATTACTACAGGTACCGGATGCCGAGGACACAGTTACCATGCAGAATGTATTAACTACTTTTAATTTCAGAAAAGAACATGAAGTACTAATTGATACACTGAAAATTGCGTTGGTTCAGAATACCTGGTTACTTGCCGAGGTAGGAAAAAAATTAAAAGCGAAGAACAATGAACTCCAAAAAAGAAAAATACTTCTATGGACTTTTCTGGTTGGAATTGCAGCATTATTATCTATTGCATTTTTGCTGGTACGCAATTCCCGTCAAAAACACAAACTCCATCAACAAACTTTAACGACACTAAAAACAGAACAGGAATTACAACGAAAAATGGAATTGGAAAAAGAAAGAAACCGTATTGCAACCGACATACATGATGACTTAGGAGCCGGGCTTTCTACAATCCGGTTTTTAAGTGAAAAGGTAAGGCGCAACAGCTTTAGCGACGTTACTAAAAAAGATGCGGAAAAAATTGTAACTAATTCCAATGAGCTGGTACAAAAAATGAATGAGCTCATTTGGGCAATGAATGAAAAAAATGATACACTGGAAGATTTGTTATTCTACACCCGGTCTTATGCAGCAGAATATGCAGAAGAAAATAATTTGCAGATAGAGATTATGATGCCTGATAAGATAGCTGCTATTATGGTAACCGGCGAAATCAGGAGAAACGTTTTTTTAACAATAAAAGAGTGCCTGCACAATGTTGTAAAACATGCAGGTGCAAAAAATATTACCATCTATTTTAAAACTGATAACGACCTTTTTATAAGTATACAAGATGATGGAAAAGGATTTGAAATAAACAGGAGCGAAGGCAATGGCTTAAAGAATATGAAAAAGCGGATAGAATCTATTGGAGGTTTTTTTGAAATAGTACATGCAGATGGAGTTATGGTAAAAATGAACGTGCCGTTTAAATAAAATGGTTTAACCAAAAGGGTTTCAGTTTTTTTAAAAAAATAAAAAGGAAAGCGCTGTAACTTTTGTTCTATTGCCATCCCTAATCTATAGTTTAAATTTACAGTTATGCAACCCATAAAAATTTGTATTGTAGAAGATCTGGAAGAGGTAAGGGATGGGATGGTAAGCCTGCTTACGTTGGATGAACGTTTTGAATTACTGGCTGCTTTTCCGGATGCTGAAAAAGCAGCAAATGAATTACCTGCCTGGCAACCCGATATTGTAATTATGGATATTAACCTGCCGGGCATGAATGGGATTGAGTGTATAAAAAAAGTAAAAGTACTTTGCGCCAACAGCCAGTTTATTATGTTTACCATTTATGAAGATGATGAAAAAGTTTTTGAAGCATTGGCTGCAGGGGCAAGCGGCTATTTATTAAAAAAAACACCATTTAATAAAATAGCGGAGAGTTTAATTGAATTACATGCAGGGGGCAGTCCGATGAGTACCCAAATTGCCCGAAAAATTATTAAACGGTTTCAAAACGAGGAAGCCAAAGAACAGATAGAAACATTATCGGTAAGGGAAAACGAAATACTGCAATTACTGTCTAAAGGATTATTGTATAAAGAAATAGCCATTAAACTTTCTATCTCCACGGGAACAGTGCGTCAGCACATTCACCGCATTTATGAAAAACTGCATGTGCAAAACCGCACCGAAGCTTTAAATAAAGCATTTGGTAAAATCTAAACTTTTTTCTTCCCCTAACTTTCGTTCTATTGACCCTTCTGGCTTATTGTAATAGGTTTGAGAAAACTTAAAACATGAAAAAGACTTTTATAATTTTAATCATGCTATTGGCAAATCATTTTGTCTTTTGCCAATGGAGCACCAATCCTGCAATCAATAATGCCATTTGCACTAATTATTATAATCAGAGCGATATAATAATGATCAGCGACGGAAGCGGCGGTGCTATTATCTCCTGGAACGATGTGCGTAATGGCCTGAATGGGATATTCAATGATAATATTTATGCACAACGAATAAATTCAAACGGGACTGTTCTTTGGACTGCTGACGGGGTTAATATTACTCCTGCTAATGTATATCGTGGCAGGCATTCTCTAACATCTGATGGTGCCGGCGGTGCATTTATTTCATGGGTTACCGATGGTTCTTTTGGAAGTTTGTATATGCAACACATTAATGCAGCCGGGGCCCTTCAATGGGGTGCCAATGGAATCCTTATCCGCTCTGGAACTGTTTTAGATGCTGCGGTTCCTCAATTAATCGTGGATGGTACCGGGGGCTCCATCATTGTATGGAGCGACAATCGGGATTTTAATGATCCAGATTTGTATGCACAGAAAATTAATGCTGCTGGCCAGCTGCAGTGGAATGTAAACGGTAATATCGTATGCGGCAATAATGGGGGCCATGGAGACGTACAAATAAAAAGCGATGGTAGCGGTGGGGCTGTTTTTGCATGGGTAGATACAAGAAACCAATCAATACAAGAGATATATGCCCAGAAAGTTGATGCAGCAGGATCCTTGCAATGGCTTCCTGATGGCGTGCTTGTTAATTCTGTTGTAAACGGAAGCACAAACCCTCAATTAATTTATGATGGAAGTGGAGCAATTATTACCTGGAGGGACTTGCGACTGGGGAATACTGACTGGAATATTTATGCTCAGAAGCTTAACATTAACGGGCAAATACAATGGACTATAAATGGCGAGCCGGTTACCATAGCGCTTGGCAATCAAGGTGATCCTCAATTGACAACGGACGGTAATGGCGGTGCAATATTTACATGGGACATGCAATCTTCTTCAGATATCTATGCACAGCGGATTAATGCAAGTGGAGCAGCACAATGGGTATTAAATGGTATAGCTGTTTGTATTGCAGCCAATGGACAACGATTACCTACATTAACTTCGGATGGAAGTGGTGGTGCCGTAATTACATGGCAGGATGCCCGGACTAATAATATACATGATATATATGCACAAAGAATTAATTCCAGTGGTACTTCCTTATGGACTAACGATGGGGTTGCAGTGAGCACAGCTACTTTTGTACAAAGAGAACCTGTTATCCTGAATGATGGTATCAATGGAATGATTATCACCTGGAGGGATTATAGAAATGATCTGGCAGGTAACAGAGCTGATATCTATGCCCAGCGTTTAAATGCGGATGGTTCGCTTGGAGGCGTAGCAGTAGTAGATCTTGATGGCGATGGTTATACAGTAGCCCAGGGAGATTGTAATGATAACAATGCCACCATTCATCCCGGTGCAATAGAAGTTTGCAATGGAGTAGATGATGATTGTGATGGATTAATTGATGAAGGTTTTGATATTGACGGCGACGGTTATACAACTTGTGGAAGCGGAAGAGGTATTGGCAATCCTTATGGCAGCCCTTTAGCCAGCTTTATTGATTGCAATGATAATAATGCAGCCATTCATCCCGGTGCAACAGAACTTTGTAATGGTGTAGATGATGATTGTGATGGAACAATTGATGAAGGTTTTGATATTGACGGCGACGGTTATACAACTTGTGGAAGCGGAAGAGGTATTGGCAATCCTTATGGCAGTCCTTTAGCCAGCTTTATTGATTGCAATGATAATAATGCAGCCATTCATCCCGGTGCAACAGAACTTTGTAATGGTATAGATGATGATTGCGACGGTACAATTGATGAAGGCTGTTCTGTAACCATCAGCGTTGCAGATGTAACAGTGTACGAAGCTGGTGGCCTTGCTATTATACCGGTAAGTTTATCAGCAGCATCTGCTTCAACCATAACAGTTAAATATACTACCTCAAACGGATCAGCAAGGCACCCCAAAGATTATAACCGGATTTCCGAAACAATTACTTTTAGCCCAGGGCAAACCAGCAAAGAAATAAGTGTAGTTATATTTGCCGATGCCATTACAGAAGGGGATGAAGATTTTTTTATTACACTCAGCAGGCCAACAAATGCAACAATAGCTGATGGAAGTGCCACAGTAACCATTACAGAAACTGCATCTTTTACCAAAACAAATAATAAGGCGGCTACAGAAATAAAGATAAGGAACGAAATAAATCTGGTTGTTCCCAACCCACAGCGCCGAACTGAACAACTTAGATTTTACGGAATTGAATCCGGAACATTTGATGTAATAATTTACGACCTCAATGGGAAACCTGTATACCGCCAGCTGAATTACCGTAACAACTGGATACCAATTCAATTACCCCAGGGTATATATATGTACCAACTACAGTTTAAAAAACTGTCGGGTGTATTGAAAAGGATAACAGGCAAATTGTTAATTACTGAATAAAAATAAAGGTCCCGGATTTTTTCGGGACCTTTTAACTATCCTGAGGAGATAGCTATTAAACTTTCTATCTCCACCGGAACGCTGGGCCAGCACATTCACAGGATCTATGAAAAACTGCATGTGCAGAAGCGCACCGAAGCTTTGAATAAAGCATTTGGTAAAAACTGATCTCCTTCCCCCCTAACTTTCGTCCTATTGCCGGGATTTGCTTAATGTAATAGTTTTAAAAAAATAACTATTATGAAAAAATTAAAGCTGCTGTTACTATGTGCTATCGTTATTCCCCAGGCACTAATAGCACAAAATGTAGGGATCGGTACATTAACTCCAGTAGCCCGGCTGCATGTAACAGATAGTTCGGTATTATTTTCTGCTATAGGAAATGTACCAGCTACAATTGGTTTACCACCCATACAGGGAACCGGGAGAAGAATGATGTGGTATTCGGACAAAGCCGCTTTCAGGGCAGGATATGTAAGTGGTCCTAATTGGGACAAAGACAGTATAGGTAAGTATTCATTTGCGGTGGGCTTTACTACAAAAGCATTAGGTGAATATTCAGTTGCTATCGGCCTTAATACTAATGCATCCGGACAGGCTTCCTTCGCTGCAGGTCTTGAAACAAAAGCAAGCAATCTTTCTTCAACAGCTTTAGGAACGGCTACTAAATCCAGCGGGTGGGCATCATTTGCAAATGGCAATGTTTCTACCGCTTCGGGTGATTACTCCTTTGCCTCAGGGAATTTCTCGGTTGCCAGTGGCACATCATCATTATCAATAGGGAGTAACGATACTGCCTCCGGAAACAGTGCAATCGCTTTAGGTACAAATTCAAAAGCAAACGGCCTGGAATCGGTAGCTATAGGGAATGGTTCAGCTGCCGTGGGGTCTAACGCTATAGCGCTTGGTTATTATAATATTGCCAATGCTGATTATTCACTTGCATTGGGATTCAGAACCAGGGCAAAAGGAAGATACTCGACTACATCAGGAGAAGGCACTCATGCAAATGCATGGGGTGCTTTTAGTACGGGATTGTATAATGATTCATCAGATACTCCTAGTCCATTTATTAAAAATGAAACAGACAGGATATTTCAGTTAGGAAATGGTGATAATAATAGTAACAGGAGTAATGCAATAACCATTTTAAGAAACGGTAATACAGGTTTGGGTGTAATGAATCCAACTGAAAAATTTGAAGTAAATGGAAAAATTAAAACAACAAACCTCCAGGTAACAAATGGTGCTGCAAATGGATACCTGCTTTCAAGTGATGTCAGTGGTAATGCGGGCTGGATTCCACCGATTGCCAATTACTGGTCAGCCAATGGTAATCATATTTTTAATAATAATACTGGAAATGTTGGCATAGGTACAAACGCACCCCAGGCCAAACTGCATGTTGCTGACAGCAATGTTGTTTTTACAGGTTCGCTAACCTTACCTCCTTCCCCGGTAAATCCCCCAATCAGTGGCGCAGGTACCAGAATGATGTGGTATCCGGACAAAGCTGCATTCAGAGTTGGCTATGTTGATGGATCCAGATGGGATAAAGATAGCATAGGTTTATACTCCTTTGCTGCCGGTTTTGACACTAAAGCATCCAGTTATTATTCAACAGCTTTAGGGAATAAGACTACGGCATCTAATTTTTACTCAACTGCTTTGGGGTTTAACACTACTGCCTCAGGTTTGGCGTCAACTGCAATGGGAGGAAACTCTGTTGCATCTGGTATTGCTGCTACTGCATTTGGAAATTTAACCATTGCATCAGGTGAGAAATCTACAAGTATGGGACAAAACTCTGTTGCATCAGGTTTATATTCTCTCGCAACAGGTTATGGAACAACTGCAAGTGGAGAAAGTTCTTCGAGTTTTGGCAGTGACAATTTGGCTATTGGTGTTTCCTCAACAGCATTTGGATTTGGTAACCGGTCAAGAGGAAATTTTTCATCTTCATTTGGAAATTCTTTAATTTCGAAAAGCTGGAATTGTTTTACAATAGGAAATTTAAACGATACTTCCGATATCCCCGATCCTACATTCCCCAATCTGGGGGATAGAATATTTCAGATAGGGAATAGTATTGATAGGGTTACAAGGTCAAATGCAATGACAGTATTAAGAGATGGCAGGGTGGGGATTGGAACAACTACGCCAGGAGATAAATTAAGCATTCTCAGTGCCGATAATATTAATACAACCAATATCAGTGCTTTTTATGCCAATAATCTTACACAGGGTATAGGGATCGGCTTGGATGAAATCAGAAAAACCGGAACGATTGCAAACAGTAATTTACACATAAATGCAAAAGGCACTGGAAACCTCATTTTGCAAAACTCAGCCACGGGAAATGTAGGTATAGGTAACAGCACTCCCGGTTTTCCTTTAAATTTTGCTCTTACACTTGGCGACAAAATTTCTCTTTTTGGAAATACCGGCAGCACTTACGGTTTTGGAGTACAAAGTAACTTATTACAAATCCATACTTCTGCTGTTGGGGAAGATGTAGCGTTTGGCTATGGCTCCAGCGCCAGCTTTACAGAAACCATGCGTATACAAGGAAATGGAAAAGTAGGTATCGGAATAACTACACCAAATGCCCCATTGGCATTTACAAATACCACCGGTCCAAAAATTAGTTTGTATGAAGGTTCGGCAAATTCACAATATGGCTTTGCTGTTCAATCAGGCCAGTTACAATTATATACTGATGCAGTAGCGGCCAAAATAAGTTTTGGTTATTATACCAGCGGCCTTTATACAGAAAGAATGTACCTGACCAACAGCACAGGAATTTTAACAGTGGCGGGCACTAATTACCCTTCTGATGCCCGGTATAAAAAGCAAATAACAAGGCTGCAAAATCCATTAGAAAAAATAATGGCTATTAATGGTGTTGAATATTTGATGCGGACTGATGAATTCCCTTTAAAACATTTTGATGATAAACTCCAGGTAGGCCTCATTGCACAGGAAGTTGAAAAGATATTACCCCAGGTGGTACAAACTGGCGAAGATGGTTATAAAGCAATTGACTATGCAAAGATTGTTCCCTTACTGGTAGAAGGAATTAAAGAGCAGCAAAAACAAATTGATGAATTAAGAAGAATTGTTGAAAACTTAAGGAAACAATAATTAACTAACGGGTTCAATAAAACAGTATGAAAAAAATTATTTACGTTTTTGCAGCCTGTATTTTTTCTTTTTCTGCATCAGCACAGCTCATTGTTCAAAACGGTGCTACACTTTACTTAAGCGGTAATGCATTGGTTGTGTTGCAGGATGTTAACCTGGTGAATGATGGCACTATTACCGTAGCTGCCAATGGACGCTTTAGTTTTACAGGCAGCGCCAACAGCAATATATCCGGCTCACAGCAACCGGCTTTTAATGAACTGGAAATTGCCAAAACAGGAACCAATAAACTTTTACTGCAAAGGATCATTGATGTAAATGGAAAAATTGTTTTTACCTCGGGCCTTATTGATCTAAACAATAACAATATCAACCTTGGGAACAGTGCTTTCCTGGAAACCGAAAATGAGAACAGTCGTGTTATTGGTAGTAATGGCGGACAACTGATCTTTAATACTATTCTCAATGCGCCTGCCTCTGCCAATCCGGCAAATCTCGGAGCCATCATTACCTCATCACAGAATTTGGGCGCTGTTACAATTAGCCGGGGACATCAATCACAGACCAATGGGTACGCACAGGGTAACAGTGTGCTGCGTTATTTTGATATTCTTCCGGCAAATAATACAGCCCTTAACGCCACACTTCGGTTTCAATATTTTGATGCTGAGTTAAATGGATTAACTGAGAATAGCCTGGTGTTTTGGAAAAGCATCAATACTACCAGTTGGTCGCCACAGGGTTTTAATAGCCGTGATGTAACAGCCAATTATGTAGAGCTATCAGGTATTAATGATTTTTCCCGCTGGACGTTAAGCTCACCAGGTAATGTTTTGCCTGTAACAGGATTGGTACTTTCGGGCAGATGGAAAAACAATACTTCTTATTTAAGCTGGACAACACTGGCCGAGTACAACAATAATTATTTTGATGTAGAGAGAAAATATGCGAATGAAAATAATTTCATTTCGGTTGGCAGAAAATATTCAGCTCATGCCAATGGTAATGCGCAAACACATACTGCTTATAACTGGATTGACCTTGCTGCAGTTTCAAACAAAGGCGTAATACAATATCGCCTGAAACAAGTGGACCGCAACGGGCAATTCAAATATTCAAATACTATTGTTATTAAACCAAATGCTGCTGATGTATTTATTGAAACAATTTATCCAACCATTGTAGTAAAAAACAGTTTGTACGTACAAACCGGAAATATAAATGTGAAGGACATGCAGGTACAGTTATTTGATATGCAGGGACGGCTATACCTAAACAAGCAAATGGATTACCAATCGCAATGGCTTCCATTACCCGAACTAGCTGCCGGCATGTACCGGGTAATCATCCGCTCAGGTGAATGGAGTTACAAAGGGAGCTTTATCAGGCAACCATAATAAATTTCCGCTAAACATGGGTTAGCAATGCTGAGGTAAAAATTTAAGTAACTAAACTCAAGTTCAAAAGATATTGTAAAGCAGGGTTTTATTTTATTTAACATAGGCACATAAAAATTTTATGGAAACAGATTCGTTACGAATCTATCCCCAATAGAACTTTTATGAAAATAGCCTGCAAAACATTTGTATTAACCGCCGGTTTGTTGTTAACCGTTTCGGCTTTTGGTTATTTCTTTTGGTACAAGCCAAAATTCAACAAGCCATCAAAAAAAAATGAATTTGCCTTTACGCCAAAAGAGGCGGCAGACAAAAAAGAAACCCTGCTTCG
>JAYUZB010000175.1:0-4583 GCA_043752185.1 Chitinophagaceae bacterium | reverse complement strand
GGTTGTTTAAATCTCCACCATCGAGAGGCTGGTTTTCTTCGTTTAAATTGTCGTTATTTTCCATAATTTTTTATCGTGGGCGAAAGTACCGATTTTAACCCGTTTTTCCGCATAAAAAAAGGTGTTTTTGAGGGGTATTTTTACACATGTTTTTGCCCTTTGTGGATGGAACACGGATTACACAGATTGGACTGGTTTACACAGATTTTTTATCAGTTTTAATCCGTTAAATCCGTGTAATCCGTGTTCCATTCTTTAACTTGCCAAAAACTTTTTTACTTGAAAACGATTGTACTCATTGGTGCCGGAAAATCGGCCACGGTTTTAATAGATTATTTAATTGCAGAAGCTGAAATAAACAACTGGAAATTTATTATTGCAGACAGCAACCGTGAGCAGATACTTTTAAAAACAAACAACTCCAAATACGCCGAAGCAGTGCAGCTTGATGTTACCAACGAAGAGCAGAGAAGCAAACTGATACAAAGAGCGCATGTAGTTATTAGCATGATGCCCCCTGCCCTGCATTTTTTGGTGGCTAAAGATTGTGTTGAATACCGCAAGCATTTATTAACGGCATCTTATTTAGATGATAGGATGAAGAGCCTGCAGGATGAGATCAGCAACCGCAAATTATTATTCATTTGTGAGATGGGCCTGGACCCTGGTATTGACCACATGAGTGCCATGAAGATCATTGATGATGTAAGAACAAAGGGAGGAAAGATCACTTCTTTTAAAAGCCATTGTGGTGGCCTGGTGGCACCGGAAAGTGATGATAACCCCTGGCATTATAAAATAAGCTGGAACCCACGTAATATAGTAATGGCAGGGCAATCGGGCGCTGTGTACAAAGAGAATAATGAAATAAAAAACATCAGTTACAACAACCTTTTTGATTGCAGCAACGAAATTATTTTTGATGGGTTGAAAGGACTGGCATTTTATCCCAACCGGGATTCGTTGAGTTATATACCAACCTATAAATTGCCAGATACTGCAACATTTATTAGAACCACTTTACGCCATGTAGATTTTTTTAAAGGATGGAATGCTGTGGTACATGCAGGCTTAACCAACGAAACAGAAAGCATTACTGCAAATGGATTAACTTATGCAAAATGGTCGGCATCAATTTTACCTTTTGTAAGGGATGATAATAAACTGATGCTGGAATATCTGGGTTTATTTGAAGATAAAGCAGTTCCTGCTACAGCAAAATCATCGGCAGATATTTTACAATTTTTGGTAGAAACAAAACTAAAAATGGAACCGGCAGATAAAGACATGATTGTAATGCTGCATGAATTTGAATATGAGCTGGAAGGTAAAAACCATCAGTTAAAAAGCTGTCTGGTTGTAAAAGGCGAAGACAGTTTGCGTACTGCGATGGCTAAAACGGTTGGTTTGCCATTGGGTATTGCTGCGAAGCTTATTTTAAATGAAACCATTAAACTTAAAGGCTTGCAAATACCAACTACAAAAGACATTTATGAGCCGGTATTAAATGAGCTTGAAATGGCCGAAATTAGGTTTACTGAAACAAGGGTTTAGAAAATTTATTTTGTTGTACGTATAAAATTTTTATCTTTGTCGTATAACTTTGTATTATGGATGCTAAAGTCACATTAAGTTTTGACGAAACTATTATCAGAAAAGCAAAAAATTACGCCGAAAATAATAATATAAGCCTCTCCAGGCTTACTGAGTTTTTATTAAGTAAAGTTACCAGCAACCCATACCAATCGCTTGAAGATTTGCCCATTTCAGATTGGGTTAGTATAGTTGCCGAAGGCGAAGTAGCATATCAAACCAAAGCAAAAAAAAATAAAGACTTAAAGGCTGAGTATTTTAAAAGTAAAAAATGAGGATATTTTTAGATGCCAATATTCTGGTTTCGGTATTGAATAAAGAATATCCTTTGTTTACGTATGCTGCCCGGATTGTAAGCCTGGCCGATAATAAAAAATTTACAGTTTACACCTCCCCTGTTTGTTTAGCCATAGCTTTTTATTTTGCCGAAAAGAAGAGCAGTACGCAATTAGCCAAACAAAAAATAAAACTCCTTTCTGAAAAAATATTAGTCACGGCCGTTGGCAAAACAGAAGTGTTGCAGGCTTTAGAAAACAAGCAGGTAAATGACTTTGAAGATGGTATTGAATATTATGCTGCGGTAAATAATAAATGCGATGTGATTGTTACCGAAGATACCGGTGACTTCTATTTTTCGGATATTAAAGTATGCCGAGCACAAATTTTTTTGACAGAATATTTGTTTTAAAACCCGCCCTGCAGTCGGGCTATCAACTCAATAATAATTTCTTTAATTCCGCTACTCCCGCTGTGGCAGGCATTTCAATTATGTGCAGGTTATTCTGCTTTTCTATTGCGGGTATTTTTTTATCAATGATAAACTTGGGTAAGTAAGGTGGTGCATAATACAGCAGCGATGCAGCTGGGTAAACCTGTAACGAAGTGCCAACTACCACAAAATAATCGCAGTCTTGTAAAAGAGCTGCCGCTTTTTCCATCATCGGTACGGCTTCGCCAAACCAAACAATATGTGGACGTAACTGAGCCCCATCGGCTGCTGTATCGCCCAGGTTAATATCGCCACGAATTTCAAAAACAGTATCCTCATTAACTACACTTCTCATTTTAAATATTTCGCCGTGCAGGTGTAATACTTTTGTGGAGCCTGCCCTTTCGTGCAGGTCATCAATATTTTGGGTGATGATGGTTACATTAAAATCCTGCTCCAATTCGGCCAATCCAATATGAGCTGAATTGGGTAATGCGGCAGCTACATCTTTGCGGCGGGCATTATAAAACTCTAAAACCAGTTGGGGGTTTTTATGCCAACCATCAGGAGAAGCAACTTCATACACATCATAACCATTCCATAAACCATCACTGTCTCTGAATGTTTTCAGTCCGCTTTCTGCACTGATACCGGCACCGGAGAGTACAATAATGTGCTTTTTATTTTTCATTATAATTTTTCTTACCGGCTGTTAATTTTTCGATGGTGGTTTGCAGACGTAGCTGTTTGGTCTCGTCTTTTTTAGCACCAATAATCCATTCCACATATTCTCTTTTATGTGTATGCAAGGTTATTGAAAAAATCGGCAGCCTGCTTATTCTTATTAAATAATTGCCTTAGTTCGGGGGGAGCAGTTAGAGTACGGTTCTTATAATCTACGCCGGGTGCAGGATTCGTGCTGCTGAAGCTATCTTTTTTTTTACACCTTCATGTTGTTTTTTAAAGCGGCCTGCACTCCATACATTGTCAAGTGCAATCATGCGTACAGCTTCAAAACCGTAGTCAGATACAAAATCCCAGTTTTTATCACGGGAAAGGTCGCTGGCAATTTTAGAAGTAAGTTTAGGGTAAGCTATCCAGAATTTGGCGTCTTCCTTCAAAAAAGGAATAACATCTTTCAATATATCAACCAACTGCCTTTGGCTTACAGCGAATACAAGGGCAAAATCAATTTTACGGGCTTTTAAAAGCGGCGTTACATTTTTAGAGAAAGTAAGTTTTATAAACTGTTTTTCTATTGATGAAGGAAGGCCCTGAATCAACAGATTTTTCTCATCCTGCAGTTGCAGTTTTTCAAGTAAGGTTTGAGCAGTCATATCTATGTAGCAATTAACAATTAAAAAAAGAAGTACAAATTAATTTGTAAACATTCACTTCATGGGCGAAGATTTAATTTTAGCAGATGATAATCGTTTTGGTTAGTTTGGTTAAGTTCTCACGCTGTTTGAACATTTAAAGTTAAACATAATATGCGACAGATAATAGGTCTGAGCCAAAAAAAAAACTCCTCCTACACAATGTAGGGGGAGTTTTTTTGTTGAAATATAATTTTGTTATTTACCTACCGGCTTGTAATATCCCAATGCTTCGGGCATATAACCCTCTAAGCGGGCAATACGGTTTTCATCAGCTGGATGTGTAGATAAAAATTCTGGAGGTTTTTGTCCGTTTGATGCGGCAGCCATTCTTTTCCAAAAGGGAATTGCTTCTCTTGGATTATATCCAGCCATAGCGGCAAAATTTAATCCAAGATGATCAGCTTCGTATTCTTGGTTGCGTGAATTGGGCAATAGCACCGCAATTTGTGCAGTTGGTGCAAATATATTGTTGAAAAGGTCATTGTATTTTGGATTATTGGCCGTGGCAATATTACCCACAATTTCCAGCCCCTGTGCAAGAGCTCCCTGGCTCATACGCTCGTTACCATGGTGCGCTACGGCATGTGTAATTTCGTGGCCCATTACAACCGCTAATGCTGCTTCGTTTTGCGTAATTCCCAATAGACCGGTATATACAACCACTTTACCACCAGGCATACACCAGGCATTTACTTCTTTTGAATCTACCAGGTTAAATTCCCATTTGTATCCATTAAGCTCGTTGCCTAATCCTTTTTGGGTGTAATAATCGGTAATTGCTCTTGAAATTCTGGAGCCTACCCTTTTAACCATTTCAGCATCTTTATTGGAACTGCTGTTTACCACTTTGTTTTCCGACAGAAAAGACTGGTATTGAGATATAGCCTGTTGTTGCAGGGTTG
>JAYUZB010000174.1:0-11273 GCA_043752185.1 Chitinophagaceae bacterium | reverse complement strand
GTGGCAACGTAAAGCTGTACGCCAGGCAATTGATCTTTCATCAAGCGCCCCAAAAATGATTCCTTTTTTCCCTTTAAGTAAGTTGTATGACATGTTTTGGTTTTTATGCGGTAAAGATAGCCTTAAATGAAAATAAAAAAAATCCGGAGTAAATCCGGAGTAAATGAATAAAAGCAATTTTTTATTTTACATACACATCATGCCACCACCAGTATGTACCCGGTGTACCAACTACCCTGAAATATAATACCATCGAATCATTACTCAGGTATTTAATACGGAAATCAGGGCCTGTAAAGGGCGTTGGATAAGGAGTATTGGTAACAAAATCATCGTTCGAATAAAATTCTACACGCCATTTCATCCTGCGCAATAATTCATTTGGTATTATATGGCCGCCTTCTCCCCCTCCATACATAGGCAGCGACTTGGACTCAGATCTCCACCATTTAAAGGAGGAATCAGATTTAATCTCTAAATAAGAAAATGGATCATAGGTGCTACCACTATTCAAGCTATCTATCACAACCGTTGTATCGGCCTGGGTTGTTACCAACCTGTAATCATATTTATATTTCCACTTGCCCACTAAACTATCAAATGTAGAAGCTACCGTTTGATTAGTATCAACAGAAACTTCTTTTTGGCAACTTAAAAAGAGAATGCAAAAGCCTATAAAAGTGATTATCCGCATAACATATCTTTTTAGTAAGACCTTACATTCGAATTAAATGTTGCTTGATAAAAAAATTATCCAACAAAAAAATTTCTGTAGTAATTAAAAATCAATCCGAAAATAAAAACCAGCAGGAAAACACTTATTAAATGTACAAACATATACAATAGAAAATATCCTGCTGAACGCCTGGGATCAATCAGCTTTTTCCATAAAACATGTACAAGGTAAGTAATGATTGTACCTGTGAGTAATAACAGTAGTATCTTGAAGTTAAACAATTGGGTACTTGATTTTCTTAAGCATTTTTTAATTCCCTACCATTTCTCTTGCGTTTTGCAATGCAGCAGCGGTGGGCTTTTCGCCGCTTAGCATTTGTGCAATAGTAGTAATGCGTTCATCATTGCTTAACAGGCGTATGGATGTAACGATCTTATCTTTTTCAATTGCCTTGTACACAAAATAATGTGCCGTTGCTTTTGCTGCAATTTGGGGCTGGTGTGTAATAGATATTAACTGGTGAGATACTGATAACTCTTTCATGATATTACCAACCTGCCGGGCAGCTTCGCCACTTATGCCGGTATCAATCTCATCAAATATTAATGTTGGCAACTGTAGTTTTTTTGCAACCAGCGATTTAATGCACAACATCAGCCTGCTTAACTCTCCTCCACTGGCAACTTTACGCAATGGTTCAAAGCGGTTGCTTTTGTTGGCATCAAATAAAAATTCAATCCTGTCAATACCTAGTTCACTCAATGCATCCAGTGGTTGGGCTTCGGCAGTAAAACGTGCATTGGGCATACCCACTCTGGCCAATAATTCATTTACGCTTTCTGCAAATGGTTTAATGGCTTTTTTGCGGTTGGCCGACATTATTTTTGCTTTTGCTTCGCACTGCTGTAATAGTTCGGCAGTTTGTTTTTCTTTTTGTTGTATAGCTTCGCCGATATTTAATATCTCATTCAGTTTTTGCTGCAATTCATCTCTTAAAATCAGTAATTCGTTAGTAGTGCTTACGCCATGTTTCTTTTGCAGTTTATAACCCATTGAAATGCGGTCGTTCACAATCTGAATGCGTTCGGCACTGTAATTAATACTGCTGTTTATCTGATCAAGTTCATCAGCAATATCTGCCAGCTCAAGCTGGGTACTTTGCAAACGTTTGGCCAAATCAGTGATACCGGTGTGGTATTGATCCAGCGCATGCAATTTATTATACAACACCTTCAACTGCTGTACCAGTGGTTGCTCTGTTTCTTTTAATTCGTAGTAAATTCCACTAAGTTCCTGTTTTACATTTTCTGCATTGCTCAGCAATTTTAATTCTGCATCCAGTTCTTCCAGTTCGTTTTCTTTAAAATTGGCTTCGTCCAGTTCATCAAATAAAAACTGATTGTAGTCAAGCGCTGCATTGGCAGCAGTTTGCTGCTCCTGTAGTTCTGTTAAATCTTTTTTTGTTTTTTTGTATTGATGAAAAACTTCCTGGTATTGCTGCAGAAGTTCTGTATTATCTGCCAGCGCATCTAACACCTGCTGCTGAAAATCGGATGAATTCAATTCCAGTGTATCAAACTGCTGGTGCAGATCTACCAGTAAAGTGCTGAGCATTTTAAGCTGGTTAAGGTTAACCGGCGTATCATTAATGAATGCCCTCGATTTACCGTTTGCTGCAACCTCCCTTCTTATCATCAGCATATCTTCTGCATCTAGGTCGTTCTCTTTTAAAAAATCAGCAATAGCTTTTTTATTGGTGGCTTTAAATGAGCCTTCTATCACCGCTTTTTTTTCTTTTTGCTGCAATACACTGCTATCTGCCCGTTCGCCCAGTATAAGGCTTAATGCGCCCATTAAAATACTTTTACCGGCACCTGTTTCGCCTGTTATGATATTCAGTTTATCTGAAAAATCAATTTCCAGTTCTGTAATGATGGCATAGTTCTGTATGTGTAATCTTTGAAGCATAAGAATTTTAACTGTTGGCAAATTACTAATTAACTAATCGCCTTACAAACTAATTTGTAAAGGGTTCATTTTTGAAGGATTTTTTCCTCAGCTTCGCTGAGAAAAGGGATAGCCACGAAGGCACAAAGGCACAAAGTAGAAAATGCTACGCATTTTCTTTTGAAGAAGCTCCAAAAGAGATAAGGCTTTTGAATAGCAAGAAAAGAAGGATGAGGCGGACTTTAAAAAATATGGGGCTAAAATGTTGCCCATTGGTATGCCGATGAAAGGATTGCGACCCTTCGTTCCTCAAGGCAGGCTGCACGATGATGCCACAGAGAACTGAAGCTGGTATCAAAAAAAACTGGTTATACAAATAAAAGAGCCTGCAAATTGCAGGCTCATTATTAGTTCTTAATTTTTAATTATTTTACTACCACCGAATCATTCAAATCAGCATCCACCAAAATACGTCCGCAGTTTTCGCAAACCATGATCTTCTTACGTAATTTAATTTCGCTTTGCTTTTGTGGAGGAATGGCGTGGAAACAACCACCGCAGCTATCTCTTTCAATAGCAACCACCGCTAAACCATTGCGGTAATTTTTACGGATGCGGTCGTAGCTGGTAAGCAAACGATCATCTGCATGACTGCGGGCTTTTTCGCCTTCTTTGTTATAATGTTTTTCTTCTTTCTCAGTTTCGCTGATGATTTTTTCCAGCTCGCCTTTTTTACCTACCAGGTGACCTTCTTTATTGGCTACTGCTTTTTTAGCTGTTTCCAGCTGCCTTGCTTTTTCAGAAATTTCTTCGGTAGCATCTTTAATATGTTTTTCGCAAAGCTTTATTTCTAAAGTCTGCATTTCAATTTCTTTATTGATAGCTTCAAACTCACGGTTGTTCTTTACGTTGTCGCTTTGCTTCTCGTATTTTTTAACCAGTGCTTCGGCTTCTTTAATGCCTTCTTTCTTTTGGGCAATAAATTCCTGGATACCATTTATTTCTTCTTCAACACGCGTTTGCCTGGCGTGCAGGCCTTCAATTTCATCTTCCAGGTCTTTTACCTCCATGGGTAATTCTCCTTTCAGGATCTGAATTTCATCCAGCTTACAATCTACTTTTTGTAAAAGTACCAGTGCGCTTAATTTTTCTTCAATTGAAAATTCTTTAACTGCGGCCATTTGATTTTTGAAATTTGATTTTTGAAATTACAGGAAGTAATGTACCGGATTGGTTTTTACCCCTGTTTTTAGGACGGCAAAGGTAGGGAATTTTTGACTCAAAATATCAAACAAAAGGTCTATTGTGTACTGTTCGCTCTCAAAATGGCCAATATCGGCAACAACCAGCCGGCTGTTAGCATCAAAAAACTCGTGGTATTTTATATCGCCGGTAATGAAGAAACCTGCGCCTGATGCAGCAGCAGCATTAATAAGGAAGCTGCCGGCACCTCCGCAAAGGGCTATTTTTTTGACCAGTTTATCCAGTAAAGGTGTATGCCGTATTACAGAAAGCTTGAATTTTTCTTTTAAAAGCTGCAGGAATGCGTTTTCGCTAACCGGCTCAGGCAATTCACCCACCAAACCGCTACCCACTTGATGGTTTTGGTTATCCAGCGCAATAATATCAAAAGCCACTTCTTCGTAAGGATGGGCTGCAATCATGGCTTTTAAAATAGCCTGCTCCTGCCAGGCCGGAAAGATCATCTCCATCTTTATTTCATCTTCGGTATGCCTGATGCCACGTTTTCCGGTAAATGGATTGGTGCCCTCGCCCGCTTTAAAAGTTCCCTGACCGGCGGTATTAAAACTACACTCGCTGTAATTGCTGATATGGCCACCGCCGGCATTAAAAATGGCGGAGCGTACATTTTCTGCAAATTCAATGGGCACAAAAGTGAAGAGCTTTTTGAGCGTATCATTTTTGGGTTGAAGTATTTTGCGGTTTATTAAGCCCAACTTATCGGCAATAGCTGTATTTACGCCATGCAGCACATTATCCAAGTTGGTATGAATGGCATAAATGGCAATATCATTTTTTATAGCTGTAATGATGGTTTGCTCCACATAATTTTTGCCGGTTATTTTTCTTAGCCTGCCAAAAATAATGGGGTGATGCGCTACAATGAGGTTGCACTTTTTTTCAATGGCTTCCTGAACCACGGCTTCGGTGGCATCTAAAGTAGTGATGACACCTGTGCATTCCCAGCTGCTGTTACCGGTAATAAGGCCAGCGTTATCATAGCTTTCCTGCAAGGATGGCGGTGCTACTGATTCTAAAAAAGATATGATCTCCTGAATTTTCATTTTTACCCTTTCAATTTATTAACCAGGGCAACATATTGCTGCATACTTTCTTCGGATGTTTTTCCTTTTAAAGTAGACCATGCTTCGTACTTGGCTTTGTTTACAAAGTCAAAAGGATTGGTTGGCGCTTCGCCACTTACATCGCCTTCGGTACTTTGCTTGTATAAAGAATACAGCTGCAACAGGGTTTCGTTGCCAGGCTTTTCGGTAAGTGATTTACTGTCGGTTATTGCCTGTTCAAATTGTGTTTTAATATCCATAATTGGTTAAGGAATTTAGTTAAAAAATATGCTGGTTTTTATACCACCCGCTGTTTCTATTTTGCTTTTATCGCTATTTTATGATAAAAAGTTATGCTGGAATTCTGTTTACTTTTTTTTATAAATCGTTATCTCTACCCTTCGGTTTAACCAATCCTGATGTACATCGTAAGGCTTTGTTGAACCATAAAAAGCTATTCTCATCCTGCTCTTTGCAATGCCATAACTCTGCAAATAATCGCTGGCCACAATAGCCCGTTCCTGCGAGATGGCCATATTGTGTTTTTCAATCCCGATATTATCGGCATGGCCTTCAATATTTATCATCAGGCTCATATCTGCCTTTAATAGAGGCACCATCTGCCCCAATATTGCAAAGGCTTCCCTGGTAATATTGGCCTTATCAAAATCAAACCTGATAAAATATGTCATAGAATCGCCAGAAGACCTGATGAGTTTACCCCCATCCAATATTTTTATGGGGCAGCCACTGTTTTCGGAAGTGCCTGCTGCATCAGGGCATTTATCGTCTTTGTCAACAATACCATCACCGTCTGTATCTGTCGGACAGCCATTGTTATCTTGTTCACCTTTTACATCAGGGCAATTATCTATTTCATCATTTACCCCATCGCCATCTCTATCAGGCACGGGACAACCGTTGTATTTAGCCACACCTTTCGCATCTTTACATTGATCATCTTTATCAGCAACACCATCGTCATCAGCATCAGGGCAACCGCTTGCTGTTCCTTTCTCAGTTACACACAAATCGGTGATGTCTGGAAAACCATCTCCATCTGAATCTATTTCAACTTTTGGCGGCATAGCGACAGTGTCTTTTTTTACCACCTTTTTTGCTGTATCAATACCTGGTAATTTCGGCTTGGGTTCCGTTTTTTTTGATTTGTTCTGCTGCCCAAAACCCAGGGAGTAAAACATAAAATCGTTTTTAATGCCATCGGTTAAAGCCATTTTCCATTGTGCCTGTAAAAAAAGATAAACTCCATTGTTGAAGTGAAACTGCAGGCCCACACCAACCGGCGCATATACAACCAATTGTTTTCCGAAATATCCTGCACCAATTCCTGCCGTTAAAAACGGATTAATTTTTCGGTTTTCATTAAAGGCTTTGGCATGTATTAACAGATCAAGCTGGGGCGAAAAAGATGCCATACCAATGCTGTCATCTTTTATATACAAGGCCGGAAAATTTGAAAAAGTACCTGCCAAATTCCCAGAAAAATCAAAATGACTACCAAGCCCCATCCAGTAACTTACCCCAATTCCAAAAGAACTGCTACCCGATTTAAAAAGTCCCTTGCGGTTAAAAGCATAGTTTAAAGACGAATCCTTAACTGCCTTAAAAAAACCGTAGTCGGAGTAATTAGCACTGAATGAAAACATTCCTCGTTTTTTATCAAAACTTTTCGCCGTCTTTTTTTGCCCATAAACAAGGGCTGAACTAAAGCAAAACAATAAGACTATTTTTAGAAATTTAACCTGCATGTAGCTTGTGTTGAGGAATGAAAATACTTTTTGTTATGCTTTCGTTTACTGTTTAAAATATTAAACATCAACGCAAAGTAAATTTATATCTGTACATACACAATTTTTATATAGAAAATGTTGTTTACTATAAGTTAGAATACCAGTTTTATCCAATTATCCATAATCCAAAAAATCCAGGACCTGTATGCCTCAGTTTACCCAAACTATACCCAGGCACTATTTAATATTGTGTATTTTACTGATCTCCTTCAGCTTCAGCAGTAAAAGCCAGGTTACAGCAAATTTTTCAGCATCGCCTACATCGGGCTGTTCGCCACAAATTGTAAATTTCAACGATCTATCAACCGGCAACCCCATTTACTGGAAATGGGACCTTGGCAATGGCACTATCTCTTTTTTACAAAATCCATCCACCAGTTATTTTACTCCGGGGCAATACACCATTAAACTGGTTGTAGAAGATGGATTGGGTAATAAAGATTCTTTAACAAGAACACAATACATCAATATTTTTCCAATTCCGGTTGTAAATTTTTCGGCAACTCCACTATCGGGCTGTGTGCCCTTAACGGTACAGTTTACCGATTTAAGTACAGCAGCAGGCTCAACTATTACAAGCTGGCTTTGGGATTTTGGCGATGGCACCACGGGCGCTGTAAGAAATCCGGTACACACCTACACCTCAGCCGGTAATTACAATGTTACACTGCGTGTTACCACGGTATCGGGTTGTTCAAAAACTTTAACCAAAAACAATTACATACATGCAAGCAACGGTGTAATTTCCAATTTTACAAATACAACGCCCACGGGCTGCAGTCTTCCGGTAACCATTAGTTTTACTAATACCTCAACAGGTTCGGGTACTTTATCTTATTTATGGAATTTTGGAGATGGCGGAACTTCTACTGCACAACATCCAACACATACTTATTTTTCGCAGGGTAGTTTTGCAGTAAGCCTTAGAGTTACCAGCAGCACAGGTTGTATTACCACCATTACAAAGCCAAATGCAGTTGTAATAAATTTTATACGGGCAAGTTTTGTTAGCCCGGCCAGTTCTTGCATTAATGATGCAGTTACTTTTACAAATACATCCACACCAACACCAACATCAGTACTTTGGGATTTTGGAGATGGCTCCACTTCAACAACACTCAGCCCCGTAAAAACATACACAGTCACCGGAAGCTATACTGTAAAGTTGGTGGCAAGGCTTGGTGCCTGTGCCGATTCTACAACATTTGTTTTTAATGTTTATCCAAAACCAACTGCTGCTTTTTCTGCCATAAACAGAAATGCCTGCGAACCGCCGCTGACTGTAAATTTTACAAACACCAGCACGGCACCGGCAAATTATTTGTGGTACTTTGGTGATGGTGCAACTTCTGCATTGCAAAACCCATCGCACACTTACACAACCTATGGTTCTTTTCATGTAAAACTAATTGTAACTAATTTTGTGGGTTGCAGCGATTCACTTGTATTGAATGATTACGTAAAAATTTTACCACCAGATGCCAGCATTAATAATTTACCGCAGAGTAATTGTGCGCCGCTCACCTGGACGTTTTCATCAACCGTAAATTCACCCGATCCGGTTGTAAGTTATTTTTGGGATTTGGGCGATGGTACCACATCTACTTTACCAAACCCAACAAACACATACCCAACAGGCTCTTACGACATTAAATTAATTGTAACCACGCTCGGCGGTTGTAGAGATACGGTTTTTATGCCCGCAGGCATTGTGGCCGATGATAAACCTGTTGCTAATTTTAATGCAAACCCCAGGGATGTGTGCGCCAAGTTTGATGTGCTGTTTAATGATCTGTCAACCGGAAATATTACACGCTGGTTATGGGATTTTGGAGATGGCGCAACATCAACCGTTCAAAATCCATCGCATCATTATGAAGATACAGGCCTGTTTACCATTCGCCTGATTGTGTGGAATAACAATTGCCCTGATACATTGATACTTACTGATTATGTTCATATCAGTCCGCCGATAGCGGCTTTTATTTCAAGTTTTGATTGTGCCACACCAAGAACATTCACGTTTACAGATGCATCCATTGGCCCCGATGAATGGCACTGGGATTTTGGAGATGGCACTACATCAACAACGCAACACAATGTGCATACTTTTCCCGATACGGGCACTTTTACAATTCGGCTAGTTGTAATAAATCATGTAACCGGTTGTGATGATACTTTTACCCAAACGATACGCATTGTGGAAGAGGTTGCGAATTTTAATGCAACAGCTACAGAGATCTGCCGCAATACTTCTACCACATTTAATGCTATTGGAAATATACCTGGTACCATCAGTACTTACGAATGGGATTTTGGCGATGGACAAACAGATACCGGTGCTGTAACAACACACACATACCTCAACGCAGGATTATTCACAGTGCGGCTCATCATTACAGATATATCGGGTTGTAAAGACACACTGATAAAAATTCAGTACATCCGCATCAACGGGCCGGTTGCAGCTTTTACTATTCCCAATGGCGGCAGTTGCTCAAACAACAGTTTTACTTTTGTTGATAATTCAACAGATGATGGATTACATCCCATTACAAGCTGGGTTTGGAATTTTGGTGATGGAACAACGCAGACATTTACAGCACCACCTTTCACACATTTTTATTCAACATCGGGCTCTTACAATGTTACTTTAAAAACGATCGATGCTATCGGATGTTCCGACAGTACCGTCAATACCAACACCATTGTAATATCCAACCCTGTAGCTGCTTTCACACAATCAGATACAACCGTGTGCCCCGGCATTGATATTAATTTTACCAATGCTTCAACAGGCCCTAATCTAACTTATTTATGGCATTTTGGAGATGGCGCCACCGATACTTTGGCCAATCCTGTACACAATTATGCAACCGAAGCAAATTATAACGTACTATTAATAATTACCGATCAATATGGTTGCCGTGATTCAGCAAATCAAATCATTCATGTTGCACCGCCACATGCAAGCTTTACTGTTTCAGATACAGTAAGTACATGCCCGCCACTAATTGCAAACTTCACCAACACCTCATTAAATGGTATTGATGCAACCTGGGATTTTGGCGATGGCAGCACATCCAATTCGCCCAACCCAATTCATATTTATAATACACCGGGTACTTATTTTGCAAAATTATTTGTAACTGGTCCGGGCAATAATTGTTTCGATTCTGTAATGCAAAGAATTGTTGTAAGGGGCCCGATAGGTAGTTTCAGCTACAACCCATTAAGTGGTTGCAGTCCGCTTACTGTAAACTTTACTGCCATCTCTCCCGATCGTCCTGCATACATTTGGGATTTTAATGATGGCGCAACGCTTAACACACTTGATTCAACCATATCATATACCTATACATTACCCGGTGCTTATTTACCAAAAATGATATTGGTAGATACCGGCGGATGCCAGGTGCCCATTGAAGGTGTTGATACCATCAATGTGTATGGCGTAAAAACTAATTTTGGTTTTGATGGGCTGCCACGCTGCAACCTGGGCGATGTTCAGTTTTCAGATTCTTCCATCATCAATGATATTTCATCTACCTATACCTGGAATTTTGGTGATGGCGGAACCTCTGCTTTACAAAACCCATCGCACTTTTATGCAACGCCGGGCCAATACTTTCCGCAATTGATTGTGGTAACCAACAGAGGTTGCAGAGACACTGCAACTTTACCGGTACCTGTAAAAATTGTAGCATCACCGCAGGCAGATTTTACGAATGCATTAAGCGGATGTACACCTGTTACTGCAACCTTCAACGCATTTTTATCTGTGCCCGATTCTTCTGCAATAAGTTGGAACTGGAATTTGGGAAATGGAAACACATCAACTTTACAAACTACAGCATCACAAACTTATACAACAGCGCAAATTTATAATGTTGAATTAATTGCCGCCAATAGCAGCGGTTGTAAAGACACGGTAAATAAAAATTTTGAAGTATATCCCATTCCGGCTATTAATGCCGGCAATGATGTGCAGATATGCAGAGGCACACCAACACAATTAACTGGATTGGGTGGCGCTACTTATAGCTGGAGCCCTGCACTGGGCTTAAGTTGTACCACTTGCCCCAACCCGATTGCATCGCCCACTACTAATCAAAAATATATTCTTACTGGTTCATCCATTTATGGTTGTACCAATATTGATTCGCTTAATATAACCGTGATACAACCCTTTGTGATGGACAACAAAAGAGATGATACAATTTGTGTGGGCAGTTCGGTAAGATTGTTCGCATCTGGCGCCAACAGTTATGTGTGGTCTCCTCCTGCCGGCTTAAATAATATCACATCATCATTGCCGCTTGCCAGCCCGAGGGCTACAACCACATACCGCGTAATTGGCAGCGATGCTTTTGGATGTTTTAAAGACACCGGTTACACCATCGTAAAAGTTTATCCTATACCGCAGATAGATGCCGGTAAAGATATAACCATGAAAAACGGTGCGGCACCAATAACCATTACACCAACAATTTCTGCTGATGTTACTACTACATATTGGTTAACAGCACCGGG
>JAYUZB010000173.1:0-4600 GCA_043752185.1 Chitinophagaceae bacterium | reverse complement strand
TTTTTTTCAGCAATTAATTTAACGGCTGCTTCCAACTCGGCCGGGGTTTCGGTGTTTACATCAAAAATATAAATCACTTCATCCGACTGCTCAATTTTTTCCCGGCTTTTTTCAATGCCAATCAGTTCTATTACATCGGTACTGTGTTCCCTTATGCCTGCAGTATCAATCAACCGAAAAAGTATCCCGTCAATATTTATTATTTCTTCAACAGTGTCTCTGGTAGTTCCGGCTATTTCACTGACGATGGCACGGTTTTCATTCAGTAGCGCATTGAGCAATGTGCTTTTACCGGCATTGGGTTTACCAATGATGGCAACACTTACTCCATTCTTTATAACATTACCCAGTTGAAAAGATTGCAACAGATCTTTAGTAACTGAACCTGCATCATTGATGAGTTCATAAAATTTTGTTCTGTCGGCAAATTCCACATCTTCCTGGCTAAAATCCAGTTCCAGTTCTATCAATGCAGAAAACTGGATAAGATTTTCTCTAAGCTCTTTTAAAATTTTACTGAAGCCGCCACGCATATTATTCAATGCTGTTTTTTGTGATGCTGCCGTGTTGGATGAAATAATATCAGCAACGGCTTCGGCCTGGGTAAGATCAAGTTTACCATTCAGAAAAGCACGCTGTGTAAATTCACCGGCTTTGGCAAGCCTTGCACCTTTGTGTATGCAGGCCTTAATTACCTGTTGTTGAACAAAGGGGCTTCCATGGCAACCAATTTCTACTACATCTTCGCCTGTATAACTTTTTGGATTTTTATACAATGAAACAACCACTTCATCTATATCCACATCATCCTCCTTAATAAAACCAACGTTAATGGTATGCGTATTTTGTTTATGCAGATCTTTGGAAGAAAACAATTCATTTACGATATCGATTGCTTTTGAACCGCTTAAGCGAATAACGCCTATTGCCCCAATGCCGGTTGGTGTGGCTAGTGCAATAATGGTATCATCCCACCCCGAAATTTGATTTGACATGTGGCAAAGATAAGCCCCCTCCGCCCCCTAAAGGGGGAACTTTGTAGTTTTATTTTTCTTGCAGTATTCTTTTGTCTTCATCTTTAATTTCATCAACATAATATTTTTTGATCTGGCAAATAGTTACCTCATCGGTTATATCTACAAAATTTTTAAAGCTGCTGGCAGCAGAAGGTTTGATAATAAGTATAAACTGATCGCCGCTTCCCCTTACCTTTTCTACACTTGCTTTTTTCTGCATTAATATTGTTCTGATCTCATCAGGTGCAAAACCCGTTTCTTTTACAGGCGGGTTGTTTTCAACTGCACCTTCATAATATTTTATGCGGTTGTCTTTATCCAGCAAAACAGTTAATACACATGATTCGCAAACCTTATCATCAGGTTTAACTTTATCGTAAGGCATCATCAGTTCCATAGCCTTAGCCTCGGTAAGTGAGGTGGTAAATACAAAAAAAGTAAGTAGTAAAAAACCGAGGTCAACCATCGGAGTTAAATCAACCCTGGTACTTTTTTTATTGAACCGTTTCTTTTTTTCTGCTGATCGTTTTGTTTCTATTTCGGCCATAACAATAAGTTTTTAGTGAGATGGTGAAAAGAAATTTTTCCATAGATAGATAAATAAAAAAATCCTCCCTACACGGTGTAGGGAGGAGGATCAAACTATATTCTTTTGAAGATTAATCTTCTACCACAAAAGTTATTGGCTGGCGGCGATATGCATTTACATTACGTCCGTTTTGAATGGCTGGTGTCCAGTTTTTGGTTTTTTTAATTACCCTTTCTGCTTCTTCACACATACCAAATCCAGGATCATTTTCGCATTTCACTTCGCTTAAGCTACCGTCTTTACTTACTACAAACTTAACTATAACGGTATATTTGCCGGCACTTGCGCCAAAATCTACTGGAGTGTTTGCATTTAAGGTTTTTCTAAGGTAGTTGCGCCATGCATCTTCCCCACCCGGAAAACCTGCTTCCACCTCTACTTTGGTAAATATCTTGTTTTCATCATCTGCCACTTTCACTTCCACAACCTGGGTTCCTTTTTCTTCTACCGGAGCCTGTACAACCTGCACTGTATTTTCACTCTTTACAGTTTGCACACTAATCACTTGGTCTTCCTTAATCTCTTCAATTTTTTCGTCAGGCTTAACCTCTTCATCTTTTACAATTTTAGGAGGCGTAAACTTAACCTGGTTAATTTCTGGTGGTGGTGGTGGTTCTGGTGGTGGCGGTGGTGGCGGCGGTGGTGGTGGTGGTGGTTCATCCGCTTTTAATTCGGCCATTTGGGTTTCCAGTGTATCAAATTTCTTTTTATCGTTATCGTCAATATATCTGGCGAAAACATTTGCTCCTAAAATCAATAACAAAACACCGCCTGTAATTATAAGCGCTTTAGTAAGCGTTTTTTTGTAGGCCTTTCTTAATTGATAAGCGCCATATTCTTTGTTCTTACCATCAAAAATGATATCGAGAACATCGGCACTTAAAATTTTATTTGCTTCCATGTAATCTCTTTTTTAATTAGATTCAAAATTGTTCCAATTCCATAATCTTATTTTATACCATTGGCTTTTTCCGTTTCACTGATCAGCATCTTTTCAACAGGCACCATGGCAACCTCGGCATAATGCCCTGCTGGTACGTCCGATATGGTCATCTCATCCAGAATATCAATAGCATTTTTAAAGGTTGAGTTGTCATCAGATTTTATGATGTACATCAGGTCATCTATCGGCGTGGCTTTTTTCTTTTCAAGAATCAGTGCACGAATGCCTTTAAAAGTGGTGCTTTTAAAATCCTGGCTAATAGTTTCTGGCATTAACTGTCCATAGTAATAATAAACCTGGTTGCCTTTACCCAATAAAATGGTCATAGCACCCGAGTTTTTTACCTTCATCTGTTGATTGGGATCGTCCTTAGGTTCATTCATTTTCATGGCCGTACTCTGGCTCATGGTAGTGGTAAATACAAAGAAAGTAAGTAACAGAAACCCAAGATCAACCATTGGAGTAAGATCAACACGGGTAGAAAGCTTTTTTGATTTTTTGACGCCGGGGCCTTTTTTGTGTCCGCCACCAGACGAGGTATCCATTTCTGCCATAGTAATACTTTTTTAATTTAAATACTTTATTTCTCTTTTGACGATGGCTTGTTATACAATTCAGACCCAATAGGAACCTGCTCGCCTTCTGTTACAATCCTGAACTTAAAAATTTCATTGGCCTTAAGGGCTTCCTTTACATTCTTAAATATCGGATATAGGGCTTCGCCATCGCCTTTAATCAGAATTATCTCCTCAAGCTTACGTTGATCTTCGCCTTTATAAGCATTGGTTACGCTACGAATCCAAAAAGCCAGTTCATTATTGGTACTGTCTGTTGGGATGCCAGCCATTGAGGTGGCCGGAATTTCCTGCGTAGCATTTAATGCTGATTTGAGTTGATTTACCGGTAAACCAATGTATTCTGTTTTTTTAAGCTTGGCAAGTTCTCCAGGTGTTAACTGTAGGCCCCTGGTTGTATTAAAATCGTCTATAATCGCATTCTTTTTTGTGTCTTCGCCCAGCATTAAAAACACTTTACCTTCTTTGGTAAGGGTTATTAATATGGATTTATCAGGTGCTGCCTTACTCGACACGGAAGTAGGTGTTTTTACACTAAGTACTTCGGGTGGTTTTTGTTTTGTTGCCAATATAAAAAAAGTCAACAGCAGAAAAGCCACATCACACATCGCCGTCATATCAACGGTAGTACTCTTGCGTGGTATTTTAACTTTTGGCATGTTTATCTGTTTTTAATTTTTTCTTTAAGATGCAAAATGCTGCTGAATCCATACAATTATTTGTACAGAGAAGCAAAAGTTTGCGTTAAAGTAAATCCAGATTCATCAATACCATAAGTTATACCGTCAATTTTTGTAGTAAATATGTTATAAAACATAATGGCAAATGCTGATGTACCAATACCCAAAGCCGTGTTATAAAGGGCCTCAGAGATACCAACTGATAAAGCAGCTGCTGAACCTGCACCACCACTATCCTGGCCTAAGGTTCCAAATGCACGTATCATACCTACAACCGTTCCTAACAAACCAAGTAGCGTTGCCAATGAAGCAATGGTAGAAAGGAAAACCAGGTTTTTCTCCAGCATTGGTAATTCAAGGGAAGTAGCTTCCTCCACTTCTTTTTGAATAGCCATAACTTTTTGGTCGGTGCTTAATTCTGTGTTAGCAATCATTTCTTTGTAGCGGTGTAAACCAGCTTTCATTACATTACCTACAGATCCTTTTTGCTTATCGCATTCTGCCAAAGCTGCATCAACATTTTTGTTGGCCAGCTGGTATTGCACTTTACGAATAAAGTCTGCGTTATTACCGGTACCGTTTGCTTTTGCAATCGTCATGAATCGCTCAATAACAAAAGTTAGCATGGTTAAAAATGTTCCGATAAGAATTGGTACAATAATACCACCCAAATACATTTTACTTAACGCCGTTTTAGGATCGTGACGGCCTGGCCAAAACCAGCCTTCATCCCCAGGTACATTTGGTTGCCCAAAATTTGTTGGGTTTCCCAATACAATGCGCCAAATAAAATAACC
>JAYUZB010000172.1:0-4639 GCA_043752185.1 Chitinophagaceae bacterium | reverse complement strand
CCATCATTTGCCGATCCGCCAATGCTTACAGCACCTAAGGAAACTGTACCATTTGCACTTAATTTTGTAATTACAATATCATAATCTGTTCTTGAAGAAGGTCTTCCCGGTGTGCCAGGATAATTGTTTGAGTTTGATCTTCCGGCTACAAATAAATTTCCCTGTGCATCGCATATCATACTGTGTGGCTGCTCGTTTCGGCTTCCGCCAAGGTAAGTAGAGAATAGCCTGTTGGCACCATTTGCCGAAAACTTAATGATGGCAATATCGTAACCGTTGGGGTTGGTACCATCTTCATTTATGCCACCACCAAAAACTGTTTGATAAGCACCTCCTGAAATTGGAAATCCACTGCCGAACGCAATCCCACCGGCATAAAAACTACCATCTGGAGCTGGTGTTGCTGTAAATCCCCAGTTTTCTGTCGTGCTGCCAGTAAAGGTTGAAAAAATTAAAGTAGGATCAATAACAATGGTTGAATTAGGATCGTAGTCTGTTACTTTAAACCTTACAATATTATTTTTTACAACGTACTTACAGTTTACCGTTTTCCTTTGCCCATCCTGTACCTGGTAACTGTACGGATACAATTCTTTAACAGCACCAACCGATGTACTTATCATCAGTTCTTTATTTTTAACTTCCATTTTATCAACGCCGGAATATTGCATGGCAATTTTATCAATATCACCACCAGGGTGTACAATAATATCATACTTTAATTTGCCGGCATCGCTGTAATACCTTACATCTACATTGGGATATATATTTTGATAACTTACTGCCTGGGCAATTTTACAATCCGATGCCCATTTAGACTGGTCGTTACCTACAAAATAATTATTGTGGTAAGATTGTATTTTATCAGGTTCATTTCTTGCAGAGGAGTTACCTCCCAAAAATTTAACCTTGTATGCATGCGAATTAACAATGATAGGCTGCCCCAGCGTTGATGCCTTTGAATTATGGCCATGCATCTGTTCGGATAAAAGCTTGAGATCGGCAACATTGTGTACTGCCACTGTAAAGCCCCCGTTTTCTAAAAAAAATGATCCGGTAGCAAAATCGCCGCGGTATTCGACCCTGCTGTCCCACTGGCCTTTATTCTGTATGAATTCTACCTGTGCATGTACCTGGTTTGTACATAAAGCAAATGAGAACCATATTATAAAACAACGTAGTATTTTTAATGAAATCTTCAAATGGTATTTTTTACAATTTACAGAAATAAAGTTATAAAATATCGTTTTGTAAAATCACGAATCTGTCATAATTCAGTTACGAGATTTTACTCCAGGCTGTTTTTCCCTTTTGTTGTTGCAGATAATTTTTTACAGGTAAATTTTCATCTGTATTTAAATCGGGATCAGATTCTAAAATATGTTCAGCAGCATCTCTGGCAGCTTCCAAAATAATCTTGTCTTGCACTATGTTTGCCAGTTTGAAGTTTAATAAACCACTTTGTTTAGTGCCTTCAATGTCGCCGGGGCCACGTATCTCCAAATCCTTTTCTGCTATCTTAAAACCATCATTGGTGGCCACCATTATCTTTAATCGTTCACGGGCATCGTTTGATACTTTAGGCCCTGTTAATAATATGCAAAAACTTTTTTCGGCACCTCTTCCTACCCTTCCACGCAGTTGGTGTAATTGCGACAGACCAAATTTTTCAGCACTTTCAATCATCATCACACTGGCATTGGGCACATTCACACCAACTTCAATAACGGTTGTACTAACCATGATCTGTGTATCGGCATTTACAAAACGCTGCATGTTTGTTTGTTTCTGCTCAGCCGGTTGTTTTCCGTGTACCATACTTATCCAATATTTTGGTTCAGGAAAAAATGATTTCACTTCCTCAAATCCTTTCATCAGGTTTTCGTAATCCATCTTACTGCTTTCTTCAATGAGCGGATACACAATGTATGCCTGTCTTCCTTTTGCAATTTCTTCTTTTACAAAATCCATCACCTGTGGCCGGGCACTTTCGGAACGGTGCAGGGTGTTGATGGGCTGCCGTCCCGGTGGTAATTCATCAATTACACTGTAATCCAAATCGCCATAGGCTGTAAGTGCCAGCGTACGTGGTATGGGCGTTGCCGTCATTACCAGTACATGCGGCGGAATGATATTCTTCTTCCACAACTGTGCCCGCTGCGCCACACCAAATTTGTGCTGCTCATCAATTACTGCAAAACCCAGGTTCTTAAAAATCACATTGTCTTCTATCACAGCATGGGTTCCAATTAAAATATGCAGCGTTCCATCTTCGCAAAGTTTTAAAACCTCTTTACGCTGTTTACCTTTGGATGAACCGGTAAGCAATTTTACACAAACGGGCATATTATTTAAAAGACCCGTAATACTGTTGAAATGTTGCTGCGCCAGAATTTCTGTTGGAGCCATTAGCACGGATTGAAAATCATTATCTGCCGCAATCAACATCATCATCAAAGCCACAATGGTTTTTCCGCTACCCACATCTCCCTGCAAGAGGCGGTTCATCTGTTTGCCGCTGCCTGCATCTTTTCTTATCTCCTTCAACACTTTTTTTTGTGCATTGGTTAATTCAAAAGGCAAATAATTTTTGAAGAAATTGTTAAAAAGATCGCCCACCTTATCAAAAGTTAATCCCCTGCTATGCCGGTGGCGGGTTGATTTTATAAGGCCCAGTCTGAGTTGCGCAAAAAACAATTCTTCAAATTTCAGCCTTCGCACTGCATGTTGGCAATGCTTTTCCGTTGCCGGAAAATGAATTTGCCGGCAGGCATTAAAGCGGCTGATGAATTTATATTGTTTGATGATGGATTCGGGTAAATTTTCGGGCAGGTCCTTTTCGGTAAGTATCTGTAAGAGTGCATAGGTTAATTTACCAATGGCTCTTCCATTCAGCCCTTTTGCTTTTAATTTTTCGGTAGATGAATAAACAGGCTCCAGGTAATTTTTCCCATCTGCTTTTTGCGTTGTAAAATTTTCAATTTCGGGATGTGCAATTTGTGGCCTGCCCATAAAAAAACCTAGCTTGCCAAAAACCAGGTATTGATGCCCTATTTCAATGGCTTTCTGTATCCAGCTTATGCCCTGAAACCAAACCAATTCAATTTCGCCGGTATCATCCTGCAAGCGGGCTGTTAATCTTTTACCTCTACCCTCGCCCAAAATTTCAAACTGGGTTAATTTTCCGGCTACCTGTGCATATTCATTGTTTGGAGAAAGTACTGCAATCTTATCCAGCTTGGTTTTATCTACATGCCTGAAAGGGTAATGCTCCAGCAGATCTTTGAAGTTAAATATCTCCAGTTCCTTTTTTAAAAGATCACCCTTAAATGTGGTTACGCCATGTAAGTATTCAATGGGGCTGGTTAATATGGTAGCAGGCGAGCTGATGGGAATTGTTTTTACAAATATACAATGCAGGCCTTAGGAATCCTTTCGCCTGACGGCGAAAAAAAAAATGCCACTGAGGCACGGAAGCACAGAAGGGAAACATCGGTATATGTCTTTAAAACAACATCGAAATGCAAATGCTAAAATTTACCGCTTATTATTATTTTGAAAGCGCCTTGGTTTGCTGAAATTTCTGTTTCCTCCACCAGATGGTGCAGCATTATAAGCCGGTGTTTCACCCAATTCTTCAGGAACAATTGCCTTGGGTACGGGCTTGCCCAATAATTTTTCGATGCTCATAAATTTACGCTGCTCTTTTACAGTTACAAAAGTATAAGCGCTGCCTTCAGCCGCCGCCCTTGCTGTACGGCCAATACGATGCACATAATCTTCGCCATCATGCGGCACATCGTAATTAATAACCAGGTCAATATTATCTATATCAATACCACGGCTTAAAATATCGGTTGCCACTAAAATGGGCAGCCTGCCGCTTTTAAACTGTATCAATACTTCTTCTCTTTTTGGCTGATCAAGATCGCTGTGAATTTCATCGGCCAAAAACCTGGCTCGTTTTAAATCACGGGTAAGTTGTTTTACACTTATTTTACTGCTACAAAAAATTAAAACTGATTTAAAATCTCTTTTACTCAGCAGGTATTTAACCAGCGGTATCTTCTGTGTTTCATAAACAATAAATGCTTCCTGCTTTATTTTTTCAGGCGGTTTGCTGATGGAGATATTTACTTCTTCGGGATTGTGTAAGATCTTTCTTGCCAGCTCTCTTATTTTATGCGGCATGGTTGCCGAAAATAAAAGGTTTTGTCTTTTTTTGGGAAGACTGTCAATGATGAACATGATATCGTCATAAAAGCCCATGTCCAGCATGCGGTCGGCTTCATCCAGAATTAAATATTTAAGTCCGGCCAGTTTTACATAACCCATTTTAATATGGCTCATCATTTTACCAGGCGTACAAATAACCACATCGGCGCCATGGCTTAATGCTTTTTTCTCCTGCACAAATGCATTGCCATCGCCACCACCATAAACAGCTATTGAACTTACCGAAGTAAAATAAGAAAGGCCCTCCATATGCTGAGCAATTTGTACTGCAAGCTCACGGGTTGGCACAATTACCAGGGCATTATTTGTATGATCTTCATGCGGATCGGTAATGATTTTATTAATAAGCGGCAATAAAAAAGCCGCCGTTTTACCGGTTCCGGTTTGGGCAGATGCGATGACA
>JAYUZB010000171.1:0-11491 GCA_043752185.1 Chitinophagaceae bacterium | reverse complement strand
GGTAATACCGATTAAACATTAGAATTATACTGTCAGCCTGAGCTAGTCGAAGGCGGGTTCACAAATTAAAGAGTCTCTTTTCAAAATTGCCCCGGTTTCTACAAGCCTGTCTGCCGACAAAGGCAGGCTCAACCTGACAGCTTTTATTAGGGAAAATTTAATGACTAATTGGTATAACTTATGGGGCTAAATATTTTTTAATTACCAGGTAGGCTACAATTACCAGTATCAGTAAAGTAACGATGGTAATATAAAGCCAGGGCTGGTCTTTTAGTTTGCGCTTTTCTTTTTTTGCTTTCTTTTTTTCGGTTTGTTTTTTAAGTTCACTGTTTAGCTGCTGCACCAGCAACGAAACATCTTTTTTATTTTTAAAATTTTCCAGTCCCTCCACAGCATCATTCATAAACTCATCATTGGCCATCTGCTTTTCTATTTCATGTGCTTCGGCAGCCGATAGGTTCTTATTCAAATAGTCAAGCAGTTTTTGCTGCTCAATATCTTTGTTTAAGTTTGATAGTATGTCTTTTAAATCGTCGCTCATTTATTTTTTTACTCATTTACTTTTATACTAAATACCAATCCCTAATTCCTAATTCCTAATCCCCTCCGCCCATCCGTTCCATAATAATCTTTAAATTTCGTTTCCCGTTTTGTATATGGCTTTTTACATGCATGATACTATAGCTTGTTTGCTCTGCAATTTCCTGGTAACTTTTTTTCTGCAGGTAAAACAAAGTTACACATTGTTGCTGCTCATTGTTCAGTTGCAGCAAGGCACTTGCCAGGTTATCCAGTGTTTTATCTTTTTCAATATGCTGGCTGTTACCATCGGGTTCGGCAGGTGTAGTTAAAGTCTGCTCGTTTAGCTCTGTACTAAACCTGCCTTTGTTCCTCAGTTTCATCAGGCAATAATTCTTTGCAATCATGTAAATCCAGCTTTTAAAATACTCCACTTTGTATTTGTGCAGTTCGTTAATTGCTTTTAAAAATACCTGTTGCACAGCATCTTTTGCTTCTTCTTCATTTTTAAGATACTTCATGCTTACACCCAACAGCAGCATGGTGTAGCGTTGCAGCAAAATACCCAGCCACTCATTATTATGGTCTGCATAAAACTGGTTAAGCAGTTCTGCATCGCTTATATGGCTGTATTTATTGTTCTTCAAAACGTACCGGTTATTTTAATTTGAATGTACAGATTACTTTACAAAGGGAAACATTTTTTTAATTTATTTCGAGGGTAAGCCTGTTAATTTTAAATTCTGATATTCTTTCAATAAGTTTTTTGTAAGCAATATTTATAGAAATTGATTAGAAAATTACAATACAAAATAAGTTTGGGCAAATGCGTGTACAATAGTTAAAAGTAAATAAGAAAATGGCAAGCCTACTTATAAAAAGTAAATATAAATTCTTTTTTATTTAGAAAGTTTACTGGAATAATAAAGCCATTTTAAAAAATTCCATGGGGTTTCCATATCTACAATCATATCTTTTCGTTGTAGTTGCCACCAGTTTATTTTGTCACCAGTCTTTTTTTGCATCTTCACAAATTTATCCAGTGCCACTAATGATCTTGCATTGATTGAGTTCATGACAAAACAAAATTCTTCTTTCTTTTTTTTGGGGTAAGACAATGCCATTATTTTTTTATTTTGCAAGTTTACCCGTTCTAAAAATGATTGTCTTAAAGCCACAAAATCTGTGCAGGTATTTGCCAGCGTATAAATGTTATCTCTCACATCTTTATACAAATCAAAAATATCATTGCCTAATTGAAAAAGGCTGCCAGTTAAAAATAATACATCTTTCATCTGTTCATCAACAACATCATCCAGGCATTGATGGTAATATAAAACTGAAAAAGCTCCCTTTGTAAAAGTAATATGTTCCAGTTCCATTACAGAAATTGCAGGGTCTGTTTGCCTGGCTGTTTCTATCTGTATGTTAAGTACATTTTTTATAGCCTGCCGGTAGCATTCTTTATGGGGCACATCGGCTAATAAAAAAGTTTGAGTTTCTTTGGCTACATTAGCCAGAAATGTGGTGGCAGTATAATCCTCAGGGTTAAAAATTATACAGCTGATGCTTTCAGTATCAAGCTTATCCTCGTCAAAAAGATCATCGCCAACCGGAGTAAAAATACCAAAAAATGTTGCTCTCTTTCGTTCGGCAGTTGAAAGAATTTTGCCATAAAGTTTTTTATAACTGCAACATAAAAATGAGGTAATAAAAATGCCATAATAATTCAGAATCTTTTTTTTCTGTTCATCGCTGAATTTGCCGTCGTATTTATTTTCCAGCTCATGCAAATAAGGAACCAGAAAAGCTTTATTATATTCCTTTTGCTTTTTTATTTCTTTATAAACGCTATGGGATGTTTGTATATACCTTAAAAGCCTCATGGTAGAATTGGTTCTTGTATTTTAAATATACAAAGATTAGTAGTGACTCAGGCTGACAGCTCAATAGTTTGACAGCTTTTCAAATTGATAAACTACCCAAAGATTGCAGTTTGGAATTGAGTCAATCAATCAGCCGCCATCAACCTTATTTACATTTACCTGCGATTGTTTTGTTTCATCAGCAGTTTTTTTTGGCTTATCAAAAAACAACATTTTTATTGCAATAACAATCATCAGTATGGCAAATACCTTTTTAAGGGATTCCTGCGATATGGTTAAGGCCAGTTTACTCCCAAAAAAACTACCCACTAAAAAACCAATTGCCAGCATGCCTACTATTCTGTAATCAACATGCCCCTGTTTATAATATTGTATTACACCAAAAATACCAACGGGCAGCATGATTAAAGCAAGCGATGTGCCCTGTGCTGTTTTCTGACTAAAGCCAATAAAATAAACCAGCGCAGGCACAATGATGATACCGCCGCCAACGCCCACCAGCCCGCTGAGCATACCGGCTGCAACCCCTACCAGTATAATGATAAGCATAGTTTGTATATCCATTGCTTTCTTTTTAATGATCATTTAGGAAATGTTGTTTTGTACAATGCGATGGATTCTTCAATAACTTTATAAGCTGCTTCGGCATTTTGAAATTCATCAATCTCTACAATTTTATTCTCCAGTACTTTATATTGCTCAAAATAATTACGCAGTACGGCAATAAAATGTTTGGGAAGATCATCCAGGCTTTTTATATAATTCACTCCCGGATCTTTAGAAGCAACGGCAATTATTTTATCATCAACCACGCCGGTATCTATCATCTGCATATTGCCAATAACGGTTGCTTCTACCAGGCAAAGCGGTTGAATGCTTTCGCTGCACATCACTAAAATATCAAGCGGGTCTCCATCCAGGCCCAGGGTTTGCGGTATAAAGCCATAGTTTATGGGGTAATGAAACGAAGAATAAATGATACGGTCTAATTTTAGTAAGCCCGTCTTTTTGTCAATCTCGTATTTTGTACGGGAGCCTTGCGGAATTTCGATGAGGCCATTAACAACCTGCGGAGCATGATCTCCGTAATGGGCGCCGTGCCAGGGATGAAGTGTGTGCATGGTTAATGGTTTAATTATTAAATGGTTTAATGGTTTATTGGTTTAAAGCTAACTTCTGGGAACTCACGTTTCACCATTCAGCACTCACGAATTTTTAATTTTTAATTTTTCATTCTTAATTTTTAAATAGCTGGTATCCTGCAAATGTTGCTGCAATACCCAGTACAACACTTAAAGCGATATACAAAAAAGCCATTCCTGTTTTTCCGCTTTGCAGCAGTTGCATATTCTCCAGCGTAAAGGCCGAGAAGGTTGTAAAGCCGCCACAGATGCCGGTTGCCAGAAATAATTTCCAGTTGTTTGCAAAACTTTCATCTTTAATGCTAAAGGCCAATACAAGGCCAATGATAAAACTACCCATGATATTTACAGAAAGGGTAGCATAAGGAATTTTTTTGGCGCTTATCAGCAGCGTGGCTGCATACCGCAGTATGGAACCAATGCCACCACCTAAACCAACCAGTAATATATTTTTAATCATTTGCTGTTTATAAATTTCCGGAGAAAGTATATTTCAGGTCAACAAGCCATTTGCCATTAATACGAACCAGCTTTAAAACAGTTTTATCGGCACGGCTGTAACTGTTACTATAATTAAAAATAAAAATGCTGTCGGGTTTTACAACACTGGTTTCATTTACAATAATCTGTGCTTCTTTGTATTTTTCGAGGGTGGCTTTATCTTTTCCACTATACTGTTTTTTAAAGCGTTCAAATATCTGGGTATTGGTTTCATCTTTATACAGATATTGTTCTGCTTCTTTAAAATCATTATCGAGTAATGCACGTACAAAAGCAGTAGCTACATCCATATCTGTAACAGCCGTTTTTTTCTGATCGGAATTGCTGCAGGAGAAAATTGCTGCAGAAAGTATAATGAGGGCCAGGTATTTTTTAATCATGGTTAAAGTTAAACATCTTTTAATAAACAAAAAAGCATCTACCGGTTGGCAGATGCTTTTTTAAAAATATAAAATCAATTACTTTTTTTCCATCGTATTTTTAATCGAATCCAGTGCCTGCATTCCTTTATCCATCATCATTTTCAGCGAGTCGGCACTCATGTTTTTAAATTTCTCCATCTCTTCCTGCATATTACCCATTTGCTCATCATTCATACCCTTCTCCTTCATTTTTTCAGCACCCATGGTCATCATGGTTGCCATATCCATAGCTACTTTCCAATCTCCTCCTTCTTTTTTCAAAATAAAGTTAATTGACTCTCCGCTCTTTTTCTCTTTTACATTTACAGTAGCTTTATCTCCCTCAATCTTAGCTTCGCTCATTTCCATTTTACTTTTATCAAACTGCTCATCGGTTTTATCATCCATTGTATTTTTTTCCATTTTCATTCCCATTTCCATCAGGTCAAACATGCCTTTGCTATCGGCAGTGGCCAGTTTACGGGCTGCTGCAATATCTTTTTTAGCCATGGCGTCAAAAAAATCGGTTAATACAGTTTTGGGATCGCTGCCACCGCTTTTACAACTGCTGATGTACAAGGCTGAAAAAGCAAAAAGCACTAGTAATAATTTTTTCATAAACTATTTTTTAAGGTTAATATCAGCCAGTTGACTGAATGATTATAAAATTAATTTTATTTTGATTACGAATGCAATAAGGGCTATTCTTTTTTCTTTTGCATAGAATCCAAAGCCTGCAAACCTTTTTTGATCATCATCTTCAAGCTATCGGGGTCCATTTTCTGTAATTTTTCAAGCCCATCTTTCAGGTCTCCATCCCGTTTGCCCATATTCCCCTTCATACTGTTAAACATTTCATTTCCGGGTTTGGTAAGCGCTATCTTCCATGCATTATCTTCTTTTACCAGTTCAAATGTTTGCTTGGTAATTTTTTTTCCGCTCACTTCAGCTGTATCTTTTATTACAATCTCTGCTTCAACCGTTGCACGGTCACCATCAATCTTTTCATTTTTTAAACTGTACTCTATTTGTTGAGCCTTCTCTTTTAATTCCTCAGTCATCCGGCTTTTTATTTTTTGTATTCCTTCCGGGTCAATACTGGTCATAAATTTTTCGGCAGCTTCCAGCATGGCCACATCTGCTTTAGTAATGGACTTTTTCATTGCTTCAATATTGCCTGTCTTCATAGCTGTAAACATATCTTCCATTACAACTGTTGGCGGATTGGTTGGTTCTTGTTTACAGGCCGCAAAGCAAAGCAGTAAACAAATGGCAGTAATTATTTTTTTCATGATTATATTTTAAACCTAAAATTAATTTTATTTAGCTGCAACGGGATATTTTTTTATGATTTTGTTATAACTGGTAAAGGCACAAAAAAAGAGGCAGTAGTAACACTGCCTCCTGTATATACAAGGTTAGTAAGCTCAGGGTTGAGTTGGTTTTTTGTGTTCGCCTGCTTTTGCATCCGTTACTCTTACATCATCTTTATTGTATGCTTTAATGATCTGTTTAACTAAACGGTGCCTTACCACATCTTCTTCATCCAGTTCAATTTGGGCTATACCTTCAATGTTTTTTAAAATACGGGCAGCCTTAAATAAACCGCTTTGCTGGTTTTTAGGCAAATCAATCTGCGTAGGATCGCCGGTGATGATGGCTTTGGCATTGGGGCCAATCCTGGTTAAAAACATTTTTATCTGCAGGTCGTTTGTATTTTGTGCCTCATCCAGTATAATAAATGCATTGTCCAATGTGCGGCCACGCATGTATGCCAGTGGCGCAATCTCAATGGTACGGGTGCTCATATAATAACCCAGTTTATCGGCTGGTATCATATCATCCAGCGCATCGTACAGCGGGCGTAAGTATGGATCAATCTTTTCTTTCAAATCGCCGGGTAAAAAACCAAGGCTTTCACCAGCTTCTACTGCAGGCCGGGTTAAAATAATTTTTTTAACCGATTTATTTTTTAATGCCCTTACCGCCAAAGCCACAGCAGTATAGGTTTTGCCGGTACCAGCGGGGCCAATGGCAAACAGGATGTCATTTTTATCGCAGGCTTCTACCATCCGCTTCTGGTTGGCTGTACGTGCCCTTACGGTTTTACCATTGGGGCCAAATACCAATACATCATTGGGGTTGCGGTCCATAAAATTGTCAACCACTTTTTCATCATCGCCACCAAGTATCTGTTCAAAATAATTGGCACTCATGTGGCCATTGCGTTCTAAATAACTAAGAATAAGATCAATTTTTTCCCTGGCGCCTTCAATTTGTTCCGGGGCTCCGCTTAATTTTAACTGCGTGCCACGACTGAGAATTTTTAAAAGGGGAAATTTCTTTTTGAGGATGTCTAACTTACCGTTGTTTACGCCAAAGAATTCGATAGGGTTAACGGTTTCGAGATTAATGATCGTTTCTGTCAATGGATTTTAGTTTTTGCCACTGTTTCTGTAGAGCTGATTTATCAGGGTGTACATAGCAGCGGTTAGTGATCAATAAAAATACAATTGGTAACTAACTTGTCTCTTTCTCAAATGTAACGAAATGCATTTAATACACAATGAATTTACTTATCAACAGAATGTTAATTAATAAAATTTATGTATCAGAAAATTTTAACGAAAATGGTTAAGTGATTAAAAAATTTTGCAGAAGAATTTTTTCGTTGAATATTTTTTTTGCAGATAAGTTTCTGAAAAAATTATTGCTTAGTTGCCGCTACTGTTTCTCTTTTTTGCTGTTCTGCAAGAATTGCAGTTAAGTAAGTTGTGGTTTGTTTTTGAATTTCTGCTTCTGTAATATCCAATGCATGTGGATTGGATATTAACTGCAACCATGGTTTTGGTGCATCAAAATTATAATTGCCAAAAACAATTACCGGTGTGCCGTTTGCCAAAACAATTTCTTTACCATCTAAAATCCATTGCTCGGCCCATTCATACAAATGCTTGGCATCTTTTTCCTGCAGGCGCAGGCAGGAGTGTGATGCAGGATATCCCGGCATAGCGTACTGATGCCAGCCAACGCCTTCTTTATTTTCTATGTTAAAGTTCCACTTGAGTTCCCACTCGTCATTAAAAGTGCTGATTGTTTCTTCTGCCTTCCAGTTGGCATAAAAAAGGCCGGTAGGTGTGGGATGCTTTTTACTGCCCATATTGGTAGGGCCGGTGTACATTAAAATGCCGTTTTCGTAAGTGCCAAATGTTTGTGTTGGATAACTGAAAAAGATGATCTTGTTGATGTCTGCCAGATAAGGAACGTTTAAAGGAAAAGGAAGATAATAAGCAATATCGCCAGTCATATCTGTAGGTATGATGACGGTGTCCATTTTTGCAAATGCGGCTTTATCTGCTCTGTTAATAGCCAGTATTATCTGTAGTTTTGAACTGTCGCCTGTTGTATCGGCCAGTAACCATTGCTTTGCATTTGCAATTTGATAAGTGATTGTTTTCGGTTGTAGCCTTACCGGTTGTTCTCTTACTATAATAACTTTTTTTTGTTGCTTGCAGGCGAATATAAAAGACATACTTATGACTAGAAAAACGATTGCGGTTTTCATATTTGTTTTCATGCGGTAAATATGCACACAATATTTTTTAAATGATTACATGATTACAGGAAAGCGTTGTATTATTCACACTTAGAAATGAACTGCAGCTTTATTTACTTTCTAATTCTTTCAGTTTGTTTTTTGCTTCCTGATAACCTGGGTATAACTGCAGCGCTTTTTTATAAAACCTGATGGCATCTTCCTTTCGGTTTAATGCCAGGTAAACATTGCCGGTTGTAAACATTACCAGGTCTTTATCGGGGAACTCGGCAACATTATTATCAACAATTATCCTTGCTTCTTCATATCTTTTTAAGTTTAGCAACTGCTCTGCAATAAAATTCATCGATATCCAGTCAACATAATAATGGGCTGTATCGGCTTTCATTTTTTTGTATTCTTCAACAGCTTTTACTGCTCCCAACTGCGCTATGTTTGTTTCTGTTTTTTTGTGAATGGGTTCTTTTAAGGTAACGGGTTTGTTATAAAGTACTTTAACCAGGTTCTTTGTTATTCCAAAGAAATCGGTGGGAGAACTATTACATAAAATAATGGTAAAGCTATTTGTAGAAGGGATGCGGAGCATGAATGAAATAAATCCTTCCGTCATACCCAGATGAAAATTGGCGCCAACGCTATCAACAGTTGTGTATTTAAAATTTTGATTAAACCAGCCATAGCCATACCTGGCCGGCCTCATACCAGGTGTGAGCATTTTTTCAGTCAACTCTTTGTTTAGTAAAGTATTGTTTGATAAGGCCAGGTGAAATTTAAAAAGATCATCTACCGTTGAATACAAATCACCGGTTCCCATGGTGTTCGACTGGTCACGAAAATCGGAGCTTGTAAAACCGCCAAAACTATAATCGTAACCTGTAGCCCTGTTGGGTACAATTTGTAAATGCTGATAGGAGCCTGAATTGTTCATCCCCAGTTTATCAAAAATATCATCCTTCATTAATTGAGCATAGGGTTTACCAGTAACCCTTTCCATAATGTAACCCAATGTAAAATAACCCCAGCTGCTGTAGAAGTAACGGGTGCCGGGTGTAAAAGAAAGGGCAGAATCCATAAACACTTTTACATAATCCTCTCTTGTAAAATTTTGACGGCTTATTCTTGGAAAAAAGTCTTTAATAATATCATAGTTGGGTATGCCGGAAGTGTGGCTGAGCAATTGTTTTATGGTTACGTTGGCCGCAGGTTTATTTTTAAATTCAGGTAAGTAATCTGCAATGGTCTTATCTAAACTTACCAGGCCTTTTTGTACCTGTATCATCATCAGCGTAGCTGTAATTGGTTTTGAAACAGAGCCAAGCATAAATTTTGTATCTGTTTTGTTGGGGATATTCCATTCCCTGTTAGCCAAACCAAATGCGCCTTTGTAAACCACTTTGCCATTCTCTGCAACTAAGACTGCACCATCAAACATATTGTAGTTGTGGTAAGTTCGCATTATGTTTGACAAAGTTGCTTTTTTGTTTTGTGCAAAAATGCCAATGCTTATAAGCAGGCAAAAAAAAGATATTGTAATTCTCTTTAGTAGCATAACTTTTATTCAGGTTGTTATCAATACAAAAATGGGAAGGGCTTTGCGGTAGTTCGCAAATTTATGCTGCTTATTTCAGGAACGAAATTTTATTATGACTGCAAAAGCGAATTAGAATCTGCCAGAGCTATCCTTTAATAATTGCTTTTAAAAATAATTGAACACTTTCAGATCTTCCGATAGGTTCTAATAAAAATATAAAAAGGTTAACGCCCAGGGCAAGGTATGTAGCAGGATGCTTTAGTTTACCGTATTTCCAGGCTCCCAACAACAGCATACCCATTATAAGAACCTGCGTAAAGTAAATTGGCTGCATGATATTTATGTTTGGAAAATCTTTGGCATGCATATCAACATAGATATTTTGTATTCCCCTGCCAAGAGCAGGCATCATAATAATAAATACCGTTGATATCAGCCACCATGCATGATTTTCTATTTCTTTTCTATGAATGATACTTTTTATTATGGCAAATCCAAATGCTGTCATCATTACAATTTCCACAGCAGCAACTCCCAAAAAAAACCAAGGTTGAAACGGCCCAAATCGTTCCGGTGCTTCCAAAGCTTTTTGCGCTGTAACAATGTCTCTGTTCATCATGCTCAGTGCAGTAAGGCAAACTCCACCGGCTATAAACATGCCGATAATACCGTTGGTTCTATGCCTGGCCATTTGGCCATGTGTAGCAAAATACGGTTGAATGATAAGGTAGAGATACCAAACCGTACCTGTCCAATAGTGTATATGAACCGACCATGCATTTTCAGAAAAGTCGCCCCAATAATCTCTGAAGATACCAACTTGCATTACAGCCATTGGCAGCAGCATCCATATGTAGAGGGTTTTGTATTTACTCATCTTACAGGTTATTAAAGTTAATTTTAAGTTAGTAACAGCCGGTATGTTAAATTGAAACCACTATGTTTCAGTATAAATATACAGCCACCACTCTTAAAAAGCAAGAACTACCTGTTAGAAAAAGCCACAGCTATTTTAGCACCCAGCGATGCATTGTGCAATATCAATGCAATGTTCGACTGCAGGCTTTCTCCATCGGTATGGTCTGCCAGGTATTTTAATAAGAAAGGAGTAATTTCTTTTCCTTTGATGTATTGTCGTTCGGCTGCTTCCAATGCTTTAAGTATATGTGCTTCCATTTCATCCTTTGGTATTTCCTGCGCTGCTGGTAATGGGTTTGCAATCAATACAGCGCCTTCAAGCCCCATGGCCCATTTGGTGTGCAGCATGGCAGCAATTTCTTTGGGTGTTTCTAAACGCAGCGGAGAAGGATAGCCGCTTTTGGAAGAATAAAAACCTGGTAATTCATCCTGCCCGAAAGTAACAACCGGAATACCTTTTGTTTCAAGATATTCCAATGTAAGCCCAATATCTAAAATTGATTTTATACCAGCCGATACAACGGCTACAGATGTTTGTGCCATCTCGGTGAGGTCGGCAGAAATATCCATGCTGCTGCCGGCACCACGATGTACACCACCTGTACCACCGGTTACAAAAATTTTTATACCAGCCATCCCCGCAATACGCATGGTAGCTGCTACTGTTGTTGCACCATTTAATTTTTTGCTGAGCACATAAGGTATATCACGCAGGCTCACTTTCCATACGCCTTGTGCATTGCCAAAAAACTCAAGCTGCTTTTCGGTTAAACCCACATAACATTTTCCATCCATAATGGCAATGGTGGCTGGGATTGCTCCATTGGCTCTTACCATGTCTTCTACAGCAATCGCAGTTTCTACATTTTTTGGGTAAGGCATGCCATGCGAAATGATGGTGCTTTCCAAAGCAACCACCGGCCGCCCTTGTTCCAGTGCCTGTTGTATTTCGGGTAAAATATGTATAAGGGAATGATTCATTATTCTTCGTAGTATTTAGAAACCTGCTGCAATAATTTTTCCTGGTTAAGGTGGGT
>JAYUZB010000170.1:0-47328 GCA_043752185.1 Chitinophagaceae bacterium | reverse complement strand
TTTGGATCTATGTCCACATCCAGAAAACCTTTTTCTGCAACAAGTAAATCTCTGACAACTGCATTGTTAATATCTACCATAATATGTATTAATACTTCTTATTTATATAATCAACTATTACTACTAGGGCTGTTAATTTGTGTAAAAAATTAAAACAGCAACTGTTGCAAAATTAAAACCTTTAGTTTATTAACCGTCATCCACAGGTAATTAACATTTATATATTTGGATGGATGTTACTGAAATTACATTCAGGTAACAGTAAACTATATTATTTATATTTATTTCACACATCAGTTAATAAGTTTGGGCGTGTAAAGAATAATTAGATATTACACATTTACCTCTGTTGATACAGGCTGTATAAACAGGGGTTTAATAACAGGACCTCCTAAAAAAATTACTGCCTTCCAAAGATCTACTCATTTTATGCATAGGTTTCATTTTTTTAAATAGGGGTTATTAACCTGTTTTTAGTGTTATTAACAAAAGCCTGTTAAGAACCCAAAAACAGCAATAAAAACGATGTAAAAAACCATAAACTGCTGAAATGAAAAAGAGTCTAAGCCTTTCAGATACTGCATTATAATGTATTTGAAGACTTTAAAAACAGATTTTTATATTCAATTTTACCCTATTTTTGCCGTCCAAATTTAATATAAAACCTATATGCAAATTATTCAGACTATACGTGAAAAAGGAGCTCCAATAACCATTGCTGCTATTGCGCTGGCTTTAATTGCTTTTATTTTAATGGATGCCAAGCAGGATAATGGCGGTAGGTCTGCTTCAGAAAGTATTGGAAAAGTGAATGGCTCACCCATTGACCAAAATGAATTCAGCAAAAAAACACAAAACGTAGAAAGCCAGGAAGAGCAGCAAACCGGTCAAAAACCTAACAATAGCCGTTTGGCACAAATACGTGATCAGGTTTGGAACCAGATTGTGGCTGAAAAGGTTTTTTATGCAGAAGCTGCAAAGTTGGGTATTGAGTTTACATCTAAAGAACTGGATAAAGTCTTAAAAAGCGATGATCCATCTAACCCGTTGATGCAGGATAAGTCAATGGTAGATCCGGCAACCGGAAAATTAGATCAGGCCAAGTTAACACAGGCTTTAACCAATATCAAAAAGGCAAAAGGCGAGCAGTGGGATATGATTAATGCGCAAATTATTGAGCCGCAAAAATTAGCCAGTGTTTCTACAAAATATTTTGCTTTGTTAAATGCAAGCGCTTATTACCCAACCTGGATGGAAGAAAAGGACGCAAAAGAAAACAAAACATTTGCAACTATTTCTTTTGTGCAGATTCCTTATCAGACTATTAGCGACAGCACTATTAAAGTAACTGATGAAGAAGTTAAAAAATATGTAGCAAACCATAAAGACCTGTTTAAACAAGAAGCTGGCCGTATGATATCTTATGTTGGTTTTAGCCAGTTACCCAGTGCTGCAGACAGTGCGAAAACAAAAGCTCAGGTTGAAAACCTGAAAGCTGAGTTTGCCACAGAAACCAATGTGAAGAATTTTTTAGCCAGAAATGCTTCAGCAATTGATTTTGATACCAACTATGTTCCAAAGTCTAAAATTCAAAGCGCTTATGTAGATTCAATAATAAGAATGCCGGCAGGAGCCGTTTATGGACCATATGTTGAAAACAAAAGTTATGTAGTTGCAAAAATGCTTGGCAGTAAAACTGTCGCTGATAGTGCACATGCAAAACATATATTAATAGCTACAGTAAATGCTCAAACCGGCCAACCGGTGCTGGAAGACAGTACCGCAAAAAAACGTGCCGACAGTATTTATAATGCAATCAATGCAGGAGCAAATTTTGCAATGCTGGCTTTACAATATTCATCTGATGGCAGTAAAGATAAAGGTGGCGACCTTGGAACATTTGCTTACGGAACAATGGTGCCAGAGTTTAACAAATACTGTTTTGAAAAGCCGGTAGGCTCAAGGGGTGTAGTAAGAACTCAGTTTGGTTATCATATAATTGAATTGCTGAGCCTGAAAGGAGCAAGCCCTGCTTATAAAATTGGTTTTTTAGCAAAAGAAATTTATCCAAGTGAAGAAACAATCAACAACGCAAGTAATGATGCTGTTAAACTTTCTGCCGAAAAAGATGCTAAAAAATTAGAGGCATATTTACAGAAAAACGGTTTGCAAAAAATATCTGTACCAACAATTATTAAAGAGAACGATGCCAGCATAGGGCAGATGCAGGATGCAAGGCAACTGGTACGCTGGGCTTTTGAAGCTAAAAAAGGAGATGTGAGCGATCCAATGCCAGTTGGCGACCAGTTTGTAGTGGCTACCGTTGATAAAATTTATGAAGAAGGAACCCAGGATGTGGAAACAGCCAGGCCCCTAGCTGAAAATGCAATAAGAGAAGAAAAGAAAGCAGCACAGATCATCAGCGCATTGGGCGCTAACCCAACATTAGAGAGCGCATCAGCAAAATACTCGAAAGCAATTATAATAACCGGTGCCGATTCTTCAATCACATTTCAATCACAGATAATTGATTCTATTGGAAATGAACCAAAGTTAATTGGCGCTATCTTCAACAAAGCAAATCTTAATAAAGTGGCTGCGCCTGTTGCAGGAAAAACAGGGGTGTTTGTTTTTAAAGTAAACAGCGTTGGCGAAAAAGCCACCGACCCGAACGAAGATAAAGTTCAAATGAGATTACAGCAAACAGTTGCTTTGCGCAACCAGGCTGCTTCAAACTGGTTTGAAGGACTGCGTAAAAAAGCAACCATTAAAGACAACAGAAGCAAGTTTTTTTAATAGAAGCTGATATATAATTTTTTAAAACAGCCATCACATAATTGTGATGGCTGTTTTGTTTTACAGCGTAACCCCATTTACCTTTTTAGAAAAAAAATTGCCTATACGCATTGTTTAACCTTTAAAACTATCCAGGTTTTAAGTGTAATAGTATCTTTGCAGCATGGAAGCGGAATATGTAAATAAGGTTTCAGAAAGCGGGATCATTACTTTGGATCTGGAAGATTTTTATCCAAAAGACGAAACTGTAGTTTTTGATATGAAGGATCATCTCTTCATGGGCCTGATATTGAAAGAAAAAGATTTCAGGGAAGTGATGAAGAATCTTGAACTTACTACTTACAAAGATAAAAACATAGCGCTTACCTGTTCGGCAGATGCCGTTATTCCAGTGTGGGCCTATATGCTGGTTGCCAGTTACCTGCAACCAGTAGCCAAAGAAATTATTTTTGGCGATGCAGATTTTTTACACAAAACCTTATTCTTAAAAAATATTGCCCAAATTAATATTGAAGATTATAAAGACCAGCGAGTGGTAATTAAGGGTTGTGGCGAATTGCCTATTTCTGAAACGGCTTATGTAGCCATTACAAACCAGTTAAGGCCGGTGGTAAAAAGTATTATGTATGGCGAGCCCTGTAGTACAGTGCCGGTATATAAAAAACCAAAACCACCAATGGCTTAAAACCAACCCCTTCTCTTAAATATATACAACATCAGTAGCGGAATAAATATCATTAAACCTACGATAGAGTAGAAACCTGTGGTATTATGAGCAAAAGGAATAACATCAAAGTTCATCCCGAATATCCCACCAATTACAGTTGCAGGTGCCAGCAGGCACGTTACAACCGCCATTACTTTCATTACCTCATTCATTTTTAAATTCACATTACTTAGATAGAGGTCCTGAAGGTTCATCATCATATCACGATAGTTTTCTGAAAGATCATTTGCCTGAATAATATGATCATAAACATCTTTAAAATATTTTTCGGTTCTTTCATCGATCAAATCACTTTCACTTCTTAAAATGCCGTTTACCAGCTCTCTTACCGGCGAAATGCTTCGTTTTAATATGATCATTTCTTTGCGAAGCATATTAATTTTAGCAAGCGTTCTTTTATTTGCGTTACGAATAATATCTTCTTCCAGCGTCTCAATCTTCTCTCCTAATTTTTCCATCACCAGGTAATAATTATCCACTATCATATCAATAAGTGAATAAAAAAGAAAATCGGCTCCATTCTGCCTTACTTTACTGTTACTTATCTTTAGGCGCTCTCTAAGCGGATTAAAAACATCCCTTGAAGCATCTTCCTGAAAACTGATCACAAAATTTTTTCCTAAAACAATGCTTATCTGCTCTGCCTCAACTGTAGAATCCTTTTCATTAAAATATAACATACTTAATACGCAATAGATGAGGCCATCAATATCGTCCATTTTTGGGCGTTGCCCCATGCTTAGAATATCTTCGGTTATTAAAAAATGAACACCATAATGATTGTTTAATTTCTCTACATCAGCCTTGCGCAAACCATCTAAATTTATCCAGGTTATTGAGGGCGAATTCAAATAAGGAAAACTTTCCGGAACAGATTTTAACTCTTTAACAATGAAATTAGAAGCATCATAATCATATACAAATATTTTTATTTCTTCGGGCTCTTCACGCAGAGAAGCTACTGTTGGATTTACCTGTAATACTTTTTTTGTACGCAGCAGCTCCAGTGGATTTAATATATACGAAAGATAATTAGAGACAGGCATAGTAAATTAATTATAAACTGATAATTGTAAAAAATAAATTTAACTCAAATAAATATTAATCAATCCGAAAAAATAAACAAATAAAAAAAACCGTCCCTACACAATGTAGGGACGGTTTTATATAATGGCAGAATAATTATTTTGCTGGTGGTGGTGGCGGAGGTGGTGGCGCATCTGAATTCCAGATATCACGGTGCATTTTCCACTTGCCGTTTTCTTCTTTCCAGGCCACAACAAACTTTCCTTTTTCTACCGAAACATTGTTGGCAATAAACACTTCATATTTCCCGGTTTCCACAACAGCTTCTTTACCGCCCATTACTTCTTCGGTAGTTAAAACCACATTTCTCAATCCTGAATTATATCCAATACTTAAAAAAGACTGGATGCCGGCAGTGCCGCAAACTTTTGGCATATTGGCATTGTAAATACAACCATCGCTGGTATAACAGTTTGCGAATGCAACAGAGTCGCCGGTGGCAAAGCTGGCGCCAAATATTTTATTGCTGGCAGCAATAGCAACTTTTGCACTGTCAAGACTAAAGCCTGCTGATGTTTCGGTTTTGGTTCCTTCAGAATTACACGAACAAATAAAACCTGTTAAAAGAACAGCTGCAAAAAGTTTAAAGAAAGAATGTTTCATAATTAATTAGTTTAGATAACAAAGTACAATTATTATCAGCTTAAAAAAAATACATACAAGGTATTTAATTTGATTTCCTTCTGCCGCCACTGAAATTTCTGCTCTTTCCTTTATCATAACTGCCAAAGCCTCTGGAACGTTTTGGACCAGGTTTTTGCGCAGGTGCTGACGGGGTTGAAAAATTTGTATTGCTTAATGGATAAGGATGGCTGTTGATTACCGGAATATTTAAGCCAATCAGTTTTTGAATATCTTTTAATTCAGTTCTTTCTTCTGCATCGCAAAAAGAAATGGCGATACCGGTATTACCAGCACGGCCTGTACGGCCAATACGGTGTACGTATGTTTCAGGCACATTTGGCAAATCAAAATTTACAACATGGCTCAGGTCATCAATATCAATACCACGTGCAGCAATATCGGTTGCAACCAAAACACGCAGGTTACCGCTTTTAAAATGGCTTAAGGCATGCTGCCTGGCATTTTGCGATTTGTTACCGTGAATGGCCGCTGCAGATATTTCGTTTTTATGTAAAAATTTTACAACTTTATCTGCACCGTGTTTGGTACGGGTAAATACCAGTGCGGTTACAATTTCTTTATCTTTTAATAAATACTGTAGCAGGCTGAGTTTATTTGCTTTATCTACATGATATAAGCTTTGGTCAATAGCGTCAACTGTTGAAGATGCCGGTGTAACCTCCACATAAGCCGGGTTGGTTAATAAAACATTTGCCAGTTTTTGAATTTCAGGCGGCATCGTTGCCGAGAAAAAAAGCGTTTGCCTTTTTGCCGGCAGTTTGGTAATGATTCTTTTTACATCGTGTATAAAACCCATATCCAGCATACGATCGGCTTCATCCAATACAAATATTTTTAAGAATTTTAAATCAATAAAACCCTGGCTTATTAAATCCAGTAAGCGGCCGGGTGTTGCTACCAAAATATCTACACCTCTTCTTAAAATATTGGTTTGGTGTAATTGCGAAACACCGCCAAAAATAACGGTATGCGTTAGGCCGGTATGTTTGCCATAAGCTGCAAAGCTTTCATCAATTTGTATGGCAAGCTCACGGGTGGGTGTTAATATCAACACTTTAATTTTGTGTGGGCCACGTTCTTCGGTTTTGTTTTTATACAGCAATTGTAAAATAGGAATTGCAAATGCAGCTGTTTTACCGGTACCGGTTTGTGCACAGCCAAGCAAATCTCTTTCTTCTAAAATAAGCGGAATACTTTGTGCCTGAATGGGTGTAGGGGTTGTGTATCCTTCAGTAACTAATGCTTTCAGGATAGGATCAATTAGATCTAATTGTTTAAATGCCATTAAATGGTTTATTTATGTTTGTGTGGGCTGGCAAAGACGTTGCAAATTCTGAATCAGCAGTTAAATTAGTAGTACCACGTTAGCCTGCAACAGGCCGTCTTGTGAAAGGAAGTGGAATGCAAAGCTACGGTTTTGTTTTTTAAAACATGTAATAAGAGAAAATGGAACCACATAGCTTTTAGAAAACATAGATTTTCACATAGGAATACTATGTGTTTTTCTATTGTTTACTTTGTTCTATGTGGTTCAAAAAAATAGCTTCTTGCCGATAAGTAACATATAATACATTCTGTTTCGTAAATTTGGGTATAACTCACATTCATGTCAGCCTTAACCATTACTACTATACAAAGCAATTTAATTTGGGAAGAAAAAGCGGCTAACCTACGCATGCTGGAACAAAAAATTGCCGGCATTGAAGAAAAAACAGAAATAGTTGTACTGCCCGAAATGTTTAACACCGGCTTTAGCATGCGCCCCCAAGCGCTTGCCGAAACTATGGATGGCGAAACCGTTGAGTGGATGAAAAGAGTGAGCAGGGAAAACGGTATTGTGCTTACCGGAAGCCTGATGATTGAAGAAGCCGGCAATTATTATAACCGCCTGGTGTGGATGTTACCCAACGGCCAACACGGCCATTACGATAAACGGCATTTGTTTGCATTTGGCGAAGAAGACAAACATTACAGCCCAGGCAATAAAAGATTGATAGCATCTGTAAAAGGTTGGAAAATAAATTTATTGGTTTGTTATGATTTACGCTTTCCGGTTTGGGCACGGCAAAAAAGCAACGAAGCTGGCGCAGAGTATGATGTATTGATCTATGTTGCCAACTGGCCCGAGCGCCGCAGCCATGCCTGGAAAACTTTATTGAGTGCAAGAGCAATAGAGAACCAATGTTATGTGGTTGGTGTAAACCGTGTGGGCAGCGATGGAAAAAATGTATACCATAGCGGCAACAGTTTGGTTATTGATCCGTTAGGACAGGTGCTTTACCACATGGCCGATGAAGAAGATGTAAATACCATTACGCTGCAAAAAGAAATGCTGGAAGATGTGAGGAGTAAATTTCCGTTTTGGAAAGATGCGGATTCTTTCAACATAGAATAAACTAATACCCCGCTTTCTTCGCCTTAATCATATCCATCACAAATTTCATTTTATAATCAAAGCCTTTCACCAGTGCATTGTAATTGGTACCAATATAAATATCCGGCGGAATACCACGGCCGTCTTTTGGTACATGTTTGTATTGCACCAGTCTGAACAAAGGCAGCCTTACTTTTATATGCGTGTTTGGCAAAATAATTTCCGGAATTAAAATACCATTGTTGCCATGCCAGCCACCACCGGTTTCTTCGCCCAGCAAAACCACGCCCCGCTGGCCTTTAACTGCATTGCTGAATAAGGAGGCTGCAGAAAAAGTATTGCCGGCTATCAGCACATACAAATTGCCTGTGTAATTATTTACAGCTTTTGGTTTGTTTACTTTTCTTTCCCAATGCCCAAAATGATATAGCCCGTCGCTTTTCTTTTTGGTAAGAAAAAACAAACCAAGGTTATCCATAAAACTACCTTTAATATATTTTGAATAAGGCCGAAGCGATTTTGTAACAGCATAAGAAGTATCGGCAACTTTAAAATTTACCCGGCTTACATATTTGGTTAGCAAAGTAGATAACCTGATTCTTCCGCCGCCATTACTGCGGATATCAAGTACCACATTATCGATACCGGTTTTCTTAATATACCCGAAAGTTTGCCTGTAAAATTTGCGCAGGCTGCCGCCAGAAAATGAATTGATGGTTACAATGGCCGTATTGTTTGTGGTATCTACAGCCAGCGATCGTATTTCCTGCAACTGCTCCTTGCGGGTTTGTTTTTTAGGCTTTGGTGGTCTTATTGTAATAGCGCTGTCTCTTGTTTTTTTAACGGTGTCTGCATCCAAACCATAAGCCGGAATATTGATGCGTTGTTCTGCTCCTGATTTATCAAGATAAGTTACCGCATAGGTTTTGCTTATGCCAAAAATATTACGGTGATAAAAAGGGAAACTATTACTAAGCCTGCTGTAATTAACATTGTGGGCATAACCGTCTTCGGTCATGTACCCAAACATGGTTTTTATAAGTTCGGCATTTTTAATTCCGTTTACAGAAGTAATGAGTGTACCTCTTTTTAAAACAGAATCTTTCCTGTTGAGGTTACCGGTAACGGCCATCGTATCATTCCAGCATCTTAACAGCAGCGGAAAGGAGGGAAATCTTTTTCCTTCGGCCCAGTTGTTATAAGCCTTGCTTCTACTAAAACTGGTATGGCCGCAATGAATTTTATCAGTAAGTGGTGCAACTATTTTCCAGCCAAACTGTTGCTCGGTCATGCTGTCTTTAATGTTGCTGTAGTATTTTTCAAAGTACATATCCATACTGTCTTTGGGTGTGTACCAATAAAGCGAAGGGTGTTTTTTTTCGAGGATATTGCGTAGCAAAGAAAAATCCTGTTGCAGTTGTTGTGCTGAATATTTTTTATTAGGATTGAAATTTTTATTCGATGAGGCGCATGAATATAAAAGCAGTACAAATAAAAAGACAGTAATGTTTTTTATAGTTTCCATTTTTATCTGTTGAGATAATAAAAACGTCTCAACATGGTGTAAGTTTCTGTTTATTTTATTTCAAATGATTCCAGCCCTGTGCCACCAACTCATGTTTATTTCCGCCACGGGTAATAAAAGTTTTTCCTTCGCTTGCTTCTGTTATATAGCCAATAATACTTAGGCCATTATTCTGTGTTATCTTTTCATGATCGGCCTGCGAAATGGTAAATAGTAATTCATAATCTTCGCCGCCGCTTAATGCACAGGCTGTAGGGTCAAGTTCCAGTTTGTAAGCAAAATCTTTGCTGTCTTCATTTAAAGGCAACTTGTCTTCATACAAAACACAGCCAACATTACTTTGTTTGCAAATATGCAGCATCTCGCTGCTTAGTCCATCGCTGATGTCCATCATACTGGTAGGCACAATTTTTTGTTCAGCAAAATATTCAATCACATCTTTTCTAGCTTCGGGTTTTAATAAGCGGCCAATAATATATGCCCGGTTTTCCAGGTCGGGTTGTGCGCCGGTTTCTTCAAATATTTTTTTCTCTCTTTCTAAAATGGTTAGCCCCAAAAATGCACCACCCAAATCGCCGCTTACACAAATAAGGTCGTTTACTTTAGCGCCGTCTCTTTTTACGTAAGTATCCGGTGCCACTTCGCCAATGGCGGTAATGCTAATAACAAAGCCCCGCTGCGATGTGGTAGTATCTCCACCAACCAGGTCAACATTATATTTGTCACAGGCAGCATACACACCCTCATAAAACTCATCTAACGCTTCCACACTAAACTTATTACTGATGGCAATGCTTAAAACAATTTGTGTTGGCGTGGCATTCATGGCATAAATATCGCTGATGTTAACGATCACTGATTTATAACCTAGATGTTTCAACGGCGTGTACATCATATCAAAATGAATGCCTTCCACCAGCAGATCTGTACTGATAACTGTTTGCCGTCCAAAATGATCAATCACAGCACCATCGTCACCCACACCTAAAATGGTTGATGCATTTTTTGTTTCATTGTTTCTGGTAAGATGGTCAATTAAACCAAATTCACCGAGGCTTGATATTTCTGTTCTTTCTTCCATGTTATATTTTTTTAGCTAAGAGGACAAAAGAGATAAAAGAGGGGCTAACTTTTGCAAGTTCTTTTTGTCATCTACGTATATTTTTTAGCTGTGGGGTAAAAAGGAAAGGGTTTAAAGAGAAAATCTCCTTTTCCTCCTTTTCTCCTTTATCCTCTTAGCTCAATTGTTTTCTATTATGAATTACTTCAATCAACTCATCATGTATCAACCCATTTGTTGCCACGATCTTTCTTTGATAAGGAGAGTATTTATCTCCGTTCATGTCTGTAACTTTTCCGCCTGCCTCTTCCACAATTAAATAACCGGCTGCCGAATCCCAGGCACTCAGGCTGTGTTCAAAAAATCCTTCAAACCTGCCAGCCGCAACCCAACACAGATCAATGGCCGCACTACCGAGCCTGCGAACGGGAACACCTTTGCGAACCAGGCGTTCAAAAACTTCCAGCGGTCCGTTTTCCATATCAAGATAGGTATACGGAAAGCCGGTCACCAAACAACTGTGCAATACTTCTGTCTTTTTACTTACGCTTATTTTTTTATTGTTCAGCAATGCACCAAACCCTTTTTGTGCAAAAAACATTTCATTAATGAAAGGATTGTAAACAGCACCCAGAATCATTTCGCCATTCTGTTCTACGCCAATACTTACACAGCAAAGCGGAATACCGCTGGCGTAATTAATTGTGCCATCAATCGGGTCGATGATCCATTTGATATTGCTGCCGGTTGCCATTTCTCCAACTTCTTCGCTTAAAATAAAATGATCAGGATAATCAGCTTTGATCACTTCAATAATTGCTTTTTCGGCAGCATGATCGGCTTCTGTAACCCAGTTATTGATTCCTTCTTTATTGCTGATCTTTAAATCCTCGTTATTAAAATAGTGCCTCAGCTGTATCGCACCAGCTTCAACTGCATTTAAAAGGGTTGTTTTTAACATGGCGCAAATATACAAAGGCTTTACATGAATTAAAGATGGTACACATCGGGCAGAAATGAAATTCAGTATTGTATAACTATATTTGAATATGCAACTATCGGTAATCATAGTTAACTATAATGTAAAATATTTCCTGGAGCAATGCCTGTATTCGGTTCAAAAAGCGTGTTTGGACATTGATGCAGAAATTATAGTAGCAGACAATAACTCAACAGATGGAAGCAGGGAATACCTTGAACAAAAATTTGCGGCAGTAAATTTTATCTGGAACAGCGAAAATGAAGGTTTTGCCAAAGCCAATAACCGGGCGCTTGAAAAAGCCAAAGGAGATTATATTCTTTTTTTAAACCCCGATACAATTCTCTCAGAAGACAGTATTGAAAAATGCCTGCAGTTTTTTGAAAAAAATAAAAATGCCGGTGCCATAGGTATACACATGATTGATGGCTCGGGTAATTTCTTAAAAGAAAGTAAACGGGCTTTTCCTTCGCCACTAACCTCTTTGTTTAAATTGTCGGGCCTTACTATGTTATTTCCCCGGTCTGCAATATTTGCCAGGTACCACCTTGGGTATTTATCAGAAAAAGAAAATCATGAAGTAGATGTATTGGCCGGCGCCTTTATGATGATGCCTAAAAAAGTACTGAACGAAATTGGAAATTTTGACGAACAGTTTTTTATGTATGGCGAAGATGTAGACCTGAGTTACCGGATACAAAAGGCTGGCTACAAAAATTATTATTTTGCCGAAAGTACCATCATTCATTTTAAAGGAGAAAGTACTAAAAGAGGAAGCCTAAACTACGTACGGCTTTTTTATAAGGCCATGAGTTTGTTTGTAAAAAAACATTACACCGGAAGCAAAGCCGGGATATTTATTTTTTTGATACAAACAGCCATTATCATCAGGGCATTTTTTTCAGCTATGGGAAAACTGCTTAATAAAATTGGTTTGCCCATACTGGATGCCTGTATTATTTTAGGCTCTTTCGGGCTCACCAGAATATTGTGGAGCAATTATATAAAGCAGGAAGTAAATTATTCGCCCAATGTTTTATTTATTGCATTTCCGGCTTTTACAGCCTTATTTTTAATTACAGCATTTTACAGCGGCCTGTATGATAAAGGGTATAAGCAAATGCAGCTGATACGGTCAACAACTATAGCTGCATTGGTTTTATTAAGTGTATATGCTTTGCTGCCCGAAACCATCAGGTTTTCGAGAGGGATTTTGGTTTTAGGTATTATCCTTGCGTTTGTATTGATGAATACGATGCGGCTTTTGTTTATAAAATTACGTTACCTGGAAACAAGTGACAAAAATGAAGAACGCCGTCAAACAGTTGTTGTGGCTGGCGAAAAAGATTTTTTTACAATTGCAAACATGTTACAAAAGGCGGGAATGACAGAAAGGGTTTTGGGGCGTATTGGTAACGATTTATCAGCCTCTGCAAACACAATGGGTAATATTACACAGCTGCAGGGGCTAGTAAAAAAGTACCCGGTTAAAGAAATTATTTTTTGTGAAAATGGATTAAGCTTTAAAGAAATCATCAGCATCATTAGCACTTTGCCCCAAAACGTCCGGAATAAATTTCATGCAGCCGGCAGTAAAAGTATTGTGGGCAGCGACAGCAAAAATGCAAGTGGAGAATTTATTGCTGCAGCAAAAAAATACAAAATAGACTTACCGCTGCAGCGGCGAAACAAAAGGCTGCTGGATATTATTGTTGCTTTATTATTTCTGCTGGCTTTTCCGGTATTTATTTTTTTACAAAAAAAAGTATTGGCTTTTTATAAAAATGTTTTTGCTGTATTAGCGGGCCAAAAAACATGGATAGGATATGCAGCACCTGAAAAAGACCTCCCTAAAATTAAAGAATCGGTACTAACAAGCACAGCATTACCAGCGTTATTAAATGAATTGCCTTTAGAAAGTTTACAAAAAAGCGATGAATGGTATGCCTCTGGTTATTCTGCAATGACCGATCTTAAAAAAATAGGCCGTGGAATTAATTACCTGCATTATTAATCTTCAGGCCGGCCACAAAATTATGCAGTATATTTTCAAAATCTTCCTGTTTTACCGGTGATTGTTTAAACTCAAAACAAACAACATCATTTATAGCCCCTTGTAATGAAAAACAATGTTGGTTAATACTGTAAAACAGTTGTTGTGCATATAGGTATTTAGCCAGGTATTCCTGTTCGGTTTGGCCGGGAGTAGGAATTAGCACTGCTTTTTTTTGCAGTTTTACCAGGTCCATTACTGTGGAATAACCACAACGGCTTATAATAATTTTTGATTGCAGAATGATATTATTTAATTCATCCGCAGGGATATGGTTTTTTATTTCGATTGAAGAATGATTTAACTGAAGTGTTCTTGTTTCGCCAGGAAGTCCACGAACCATGCAAATTTTTCCTTCAACCTTAGACAGATCTTTCAAAATGATTTTTTCAAAGACCGTTCTCTGCGGTTCGGGGCCCGATAAAATGATACACAAATCGTATTTGCTTTCAGTTTCTTTTTTTTCAAACCTCGATAAAGGACCCAGATACGTTACCTGCGTTTTGGGTAATAGTACGGGATGCGATAACACGCCTGCCAGGTTCATGTTTCCTTTAGCATCGGGCACCCAGCAGGCCCCGAATTTATTTATAAAATAATAATGAATTTTTTGAGCAATGTTTTCAGTAAAACGATTGCCCGTTTTTATTGTTAACTGGTGCGTAATGTAAACACAAGAAATTTTTTTGTGGAATAACCCCATGCGGTTATCAGAGATCACGGCATTAATACTGTTCTCTTTAATTGCTTTTTTTAGCCACCTGTTTTCTGCATAAATGCGATAGAGAATTTTTGGCAGCTGTAAAAGAAGCTTCACAGGCATCCATAACCTGTAACGGCTGTATTGTATGCGATAACCTTTTAATTCAATAAACTGCACATCCGGAAATTCATTGTACAATAAAGTTTTTATTTGGCCTTCAGCTGCAACAATCACAATGCATTTTTGTTGTATAAGAGCAGAGATTATAGGAATGCAGCGGGTTGCATGCCCCAATCCCCAGTCTAGGGGTGCAACTAAAACACGTAGTTTGTGTTCGGGGATGTTAAAATTTTCAACTTTTATCAAAACAATGCAATAATTGTTTGTGAAAATAGTTTAATTTGGTTACCTGAAATATGAAACAACTTAGTAAAATAACATTAGCGGTATTTATTGTAGCCACCGTACTACTCACAGCAGGCTGTGCCTCCTCTAAAAAGAGCACATGTGGTTGCGAAGGAATGGTAGGCTATGGCAATAGATAATAACTATTTAACCTACAGAAACTATGAACAAATCAAACCGGGATTTACTGGTTTTGTTCAATCAGGAGTTGATGACGCCTCAGTCAATCGAGCATGAAGTAGAATTACTTCATAAGCTTTTGTATACAATAGAAAGAGTTGAAAACTTAATTACAGCCCACGAAGTAATGGACCTGAATAAATATAAAGTGAGCAACAAACCCCTACTGCTCCGAAAACTTTTTCGCCAACGGGAACTAAAGCCCTTTATTTTTTTGAATTGTAAGAATTAATTACAAACTCAACCCAGTTTTTCCAAAGCAACTTTTAGTGCATTGAGCATTTCGCCGATTTCTTCTTTTTTACAAGTGCCCACACTAAGCCTGTACCAGCTGCTGTTGCGGCCAGCACCAAATGCATAAAAAGGAACTACAGCCAGCTTTGCTTCATCTAAAATATAGGAAGTAACGTCGGCCTGCGATTCCAATAATTTTCCATCGGCTGTTTTTTTACCGGCATAATCTATTTGTATGGTAAGATAGATGGCGGCTTCGGGGGCAACAGCATCTACTTTAAAACCGGCCGTTTTCATTTGCTTAAAACCGGTAAAAATATTTTGTAAGCGTTCATTTACTTCGGCCTTAAAATGTGCAAAGTATGTATCAATAGCTTCTGTTTGCTTTAAATAATTGGCCACGGCCTTTTGCTCGGCCATGGGTGCCCAGGCACCCACATGGCTGTTTATGGAACGCATTTTTATAATAACCTCAGCCGGGCCCATGGCCCAGCCAACCCTTACCCCAGTAGCCGCAAAAGCCTTACTAATGCCATCAATAAAAATGGTAAATGGTTTCATGGCTGGGTTAAGTGTAACCGGGTTGTAATGAATGGTACTGCCAAAAGTAAGTGTCCAGTAAATCTGGTCGTACATCAGGTACAATTTTTTTTCCCCTTCGCTTCTTGTTTTATTTTCTTCAATAACTAAATCGCAAATGGCACTTAGTTCATCTTTACCAAATGTGGTGCCAGTGGGGTTTAGCGGAGAACATAAAGAAAGCAATGTTGCGCCTTTTATAAGTGGTGCAATTTGGGCAGCCGTAAGCATAAAATTATTTTCTTTTTCTGCTTCCAGCATAATGTGTTCAGCTTCGGTAAAATGAACATAGTGATTATTGTTCCAGCTGGGTGCCGGATAAATTACTTTATCGCCTTTATCAACAATGGCCCGGTACAAAGCATATATCAGCGGTCTGCCACCGGCAGCAATTAAAATTTCGTTGGTAGCAAAATGTAAATCGCACCTGGCTGCCATAAAAGAAGCAACCGCTTCTCTCAGGTCAAGGTTACCTTCTGCTGCAGGATAAGTAGTAAATCCATTTTTATATGCATCAATTATTTCTGCCTCAAGCTCTGCCGGTATTGGAAATATGGAAGAATCAAAATCGCCGATGGTATAGTTATAAATTTTTGCTCCCAGCTTCATCTTTTCTTTGATGGCTGCACCTAAGCGTACAATTTCGGAAGCTTGCAAAGTTTCGGCCAAAACACTCAATTTTTCATTACCCATAAGCTTATAATTAAGCTGCAAAAATAAAAATTAAAAGGGGTATGGCAAAGAATAAAAAAGGGCAGCTCTCTATTGAGCTGCCCCGGCATAATTTTAATTAAAGATATTACTCAATTACTTTGTATGGCTTAAACAATCTCACCTGTGTTTTTTCAACCAATGTTTTATACTCCTCCCACTTGCCATTAAAAAATGCATTTGTTTTTTGTACTGCTTCATTTACCAATCCTTCAGCTTCTGCAGCCATACGCATTTCCTGTTGGTCGGGTATTTTGGTTTTACGTTGTACTTCGCCACGGGCATCATCCAAAATACCATTTACCGTAATTTGAAAAGGGGAGCCGTAGCCTTGTTTCTCCTGCGGTTTACCAAAAATAAAATTGCGGATGTTTTTAATAGAATCTATCATAGCCTTTCCAGCTTTACGCAAACTATCTGCTTCTTTACCCTCTTCATTTTTTAATTGTGATTCAACTTTAGCAATGGCTTCTTCAGCTTCGGTAAAACGGTCGGTTATTTCTGTTAGCCGCATGGTGCTTTTATCAAGCCGGTTCAGCATCGCCATTTTTGCATCGTATATTTCTTTGCTTTCGGGCACGTTGGGATCGGCATTTACAACAATCATAGTGCTGTCCATTTCTTTTCCTACAGTTATCACTAACTTATATACACCCGGAAAAACAGTATTGCCACCAGGTTCCGGAGCATCGGTTTTTGGTTTAGGAGCATTTGGCTGCCGCACGCCTTTCATTTCAAAACCCCACCTGGCTTTGTTAAAACCTGTATCAACCTTAATTTTCATGGTACGTATTAATTCATTGGCCTGGTTGTAAATTTTTACAGAGGCAGTGTCTGTTTTCATTTTCTTAACACTGCTATCCGATTTTTCGTTTGGTTTTATAAAGAAAGAATAAGCCGCACCCCTGCCACGATTTTCTGCTTCATATAAGCCCCAGCTGCTCCAGTCGTAACCGGGCTGTGGCCTGAACCTGGCCATGTATGCGGTTGGTGCCTGAAACACAGTTAATTTTTTTAAGAAGCCGTTGCCATTATTTGCTGCGGCCATTCGTAATGGTTTTATATCATCCAAAATATAAATAGCCCGGCCAAAAGTGCCAATTACCAGGTCTGCTTCTCTTTCCTGTATTGCCATGTCGTAAGTGGATACAGCAGGATAATTATTTTTCCATTGCTGAAAACTGCTGCCATTATCAAAACTTATCCAAAGGCCGTTTTCGGTACCCACAAAAATTAAATTTGGCTCCACCGGATCTTGTATCATACAAAGTGCATATCCTTTTACTTTGTTTTCATCAATCATACGCTCCCAGGTTTGTCCGTAATTTTTTGTGCGAAAAATGTAGGGCTTAAAATCGGCACGGCGGTAATCGTTGCAAACCACAAAAGCTTCGCCGGCATTGTAACGGCTTGCACGTATCTGCGGTATCCAAACGCCTGGTGCCATGCCTGGTATTTTACCACGAAAGTTGGTCCATGTTTTTCCGGCATCTTTACTTAACTGAACATTGCCATCATCGGTACCAACCCAAATAATATTTTTATTAATGGCCGATGGCTCAATGCAAATAATAGTGTTATAATTTTCGGCACCGGTAATATCAACAGACAGGCCGCCGTTTTCATCCTGGCGTTGTTGTACTTTATTATCGGTTGTTAAATCGGGCGAAATAATTTGCCAGGTAAGGCCTTTGTTTGTACTCTTATGTACAAACTGGCTGCCGTAATAAATTGTTTTTGAATCGAATGGATCCTGAGCAAAAGCAGCGTTCCAGTTAAATCGTAATCTTGTTTTTAAATCGGGCATGGGCGGCTGTAAACCCATACGTTCGCCGGTTGCAATATTTTGTTTTCCCAATTCGCCACCCTGGCTCATGGAGTAAACCCAATCATTATTATCCGGATCTGGAGATGCATCAAAACCATCGCCACCACCAATATTGTTCCAGTAGTAATTTCTGATACCGCCTGTGCGCCATAAATAAGCTGGCCCATGCCAGGTGCCATTATCCTGCATGCCGCCCATTACATTGTAGGGAATTTTATTATCAACCGCAATATGATAAAATTGCCCCACGGGAATGCGTTCATTAAAATTCCAGTTGCGGCCACGATCACGACTGATGCCGATGCCACCATCATTACCATCAATAATTAAATTGGGGTCAAGTGGGTTTATCCAAAAGGCATGATGATCGGGATGAATGCCGGAGTAAGGAATAATGGTTTTAAAAGTTTTACCAGCATCCTCACTCATGGTAATGGTTTGTTTTATATTGTATAAACGGTTTTCATTTTTCGGATCAACTTTTATATCCTGAAAATAAAAAGCACGGTTGGTTACTTCAGTTTTATCGCTGTTAACCAGTTCCCATTTAAAGCCGCCATCATCCGACTTATACAAGCCGTTTTTTGTGGCTTCTATCAAAGCATACACCCTTGATGGTTCATTGTAAGCAATGGTTAAACCAATTCTTCCCAACTCACCTTCGGGTATTCCATCATCTTTATTAATTTGTTTCCAGTTTTTTCCGCCATCTACTGTAATATAAAGCCCACTGCCTTTTCCGCCGCTGTAAAAACTCCAGGGCGTTCTTTGGTGTTGCCACATGGCAGCAATTAATTTATTCGGATTCGTGGGGTCCATAACTAGATCGCCGCAACCGCTGCTATCGTTGGTATGCAGAATTAATTTCCAGGTATCGCCACCATCGGTTGTTTTGTACACACCACGTTCCGGGTGAATGCTGTAGGGGTTTCCAATAGCTGCAACAAAAACGGTGTTGGGGTTATTGGGGTCTATAATGATGCGGTGAATGTTTTTTGTTTTTTCAAGCCCAAGCATTTTCCAGGTTTTTCCTCCATCCATGGTCTTGTAAATTCCTTCGCCAATATTTATTGAGTTGCGGGGGTTGCCTTCGCCGGTGCCTACCCAAACAACAGAAGGATTGCTTTGTTGTATGGCAACAGCGCCAATATTTAATGTGGGTTGATCATCAAAAACGGGGGTCCAGTTACTGCCGCTGTTCTCGGTTTTCCAAACACCGCCCGATGCAGTACCTAGGTAAATTAAATTGGGATTGGTGTATAATGCATCAATTGCCGTTACCCGGCCACTCATGCCGGCGGGTCCAATGCTTCGGGGTTTCAGGTTTTTAAATTGGTCTAACGAAATTTTTTGGGCAGTTGAATTATGGCAGCAAAAAATAAGGGATAAGCTCAGGATTAGCAGTTGCGGTTTTCTCATTGTAAAAGTTTAGGCAATGAAGGTGCAAAAAAAATACGAACCGGCAAATAAGAAATGATGAATGGGTATTTTGGTAGTTGAGATAAAAAAAATATTTTACAGCAGTGCATTATACAATTAGCAAGGGTTGATCTCTGCCATTTGGTTTGTGTACGAAAAGCAGATTGATTATTGCTTATCATCAAACTTTTTTTCAGCATCTTTCGCCTTTTCAAAATCAAGTATAACAGAATTGATGCAGTAGCGCAAACCGGTTGGTGGCGGGCCATCATCAAATACATGGCCTAAATGAGCTTTGCATTTGCCGCACATTACTTCGGTACGCTTCATACCATAAGTATTATCGGGCGCATAAATAATGCTGCCTTTGTTGATGGGTTCAAAAAAACTGGGCCAGCCGCAGTTGCTTTCAAATTTGCCGTTGCTGTTAAACAAAGGATTGCCGCAGGCCAGGCAATAATAAGTGCCGCCTTCTTTGCTATCCCAATATTTGCCGGTAAAAGCCCTTTCGGTTCCTTTTTCACGGGCAATATTGTAAACATCTTTGGGTAAGATCTTTTTCCACTCTTCGTTACTTATTTCCACTTTAGCGGTATCGGTTTTAGAAAAAACGGGGTTTGTGTTTTTAGCTGAATCCATATTAATTGTATTGGTTTGCTTAGCCGGCTGATTATTGCAACCGGTAGTAATTAAAGAAACAATGATTGATATGTAAATGAACGATCGCATATGATTCAACAAATTTCGTGATAAATAGTTCTAGATGTACGATATAGTGAGATTTTAAGATTTTAAACAGGTTCATGGTACTGTTAATGAAAATTTAAAGTACGATTGTTATATTTGCTATCTTCACAAGGACAATCAGCTTATGTTTAATTTAATATTATTTGGCCCTCCGGGCAGCGGAAAAGGTACCCAAAGCGAAAAACTAATTGCCAAATACGGCTTAAAGCACCTGAGTACAGGAGATTTGCTTCGTCATGAGATTAACAACCAAACACCTTTGGGAAAAGAGGCACAAAATTTTATGGACAAGGGCCAACTGGTACCGGACGAAGTGGTGATTGGAATGATTAGCTCGGCACTGGATGAAAACCCAAATGCTAAAGGGTTTTTATTTGACGGCTTTCCCCGAACACAAGCCCAGGCAAGAGCGCTTGATAATTTACTGGAATTAAAAGAAACACCCATTGCTGCTATGCTTGCATTGGATGTAAGTGAAGAAGAATTGGTAAAACGCTTATTAAAAAGAGGAGAAACCAGCGGCCGAAGCGATGATAATAATGAAAGTGTGATACGGGCACGTATTGTAGAATACCATAACAAAACAGCTATGGTAGCAGATTATTACAGGCAGTTTGATAAAGTGGTTATGATAAAAGGCGAAGGAACGGTAGATGATATTTTTGAACGGCTTTGTGCAGAGATTGATATAAGGGCATAATATGCCGCATGGTTATAAAAGATTAAGCACCCTTTTTTACGGGGTGCTTTTTTGTTTTACATTGCGTAACTAAATATAGATGTATGGATGTACAGAAATTAGATTTTATTACAAATGAATGCGTTTTGCTGCTTACAAATTTATCTGCCGATGCTGTGGGCAAGTGGGGCAAGATGAATGCCCAGCAAACAGTTGAGCATCTTGGCGCATTCTTCAATGTATCTGCCGGAAAAATAAAATTTGATTTGGTAACACCTGTTGAACATTTGCCCAAGTATAAAGAGTTTTTACTGAGCGATAAGGAATTTAGAGAAAATACAAAAGCGCCTACCAGTGTAATTGGCGAAGAAGCCTTGCCTTTGCAGTATGCAACCATGGAAGCCGCTTTAGAAAAACTAACAGAATCAATTACAGCGTTTGAAAATTATTTTAAATACGATCCATTACAAACAAGCCTGCACCCGGTTTTTAGTGAACTGAATTTTGAAGAATGGGTGTTGCTACATTATAAGCATGTAACGCATCATGCAAGGCAGTTTGGATTATTATAAAAATTTACAAAGAGGCACAACGCCTCTTTTCTTTTAAGCTAACTTTGAACATTAAATTTTGCGATAGTATGAAACTAGAAAACTATATAACTGGCAACTGGATAACAGGAGATGGTGAAGGACAACAATTATACAATGCTGTAACAGGCGAGCCCGTCGCAACAGCAACAACCAAAGGTCTTGACTTTAAACAAATTTTAGAATACGGCAGAATGGTTGGCAACCCGGCCTTGCGAAAAATGACTTTTCACGAAAGAGGAAATATGTTGAAGGCGCTGGCTATGCATTTAAGAAATCATCTCGATAAATTTTACGCCATCAGCTACAAAACTGGCGCAACCAAAGCAGATAGCTGGGTAGATATTGAAGGAGGCATAGGCAATCTTTTTGCAAATGCATCACTGCGTCGCAAATTTCCTAACGAGGTTTTTTGTGTTGATGGCGACAGCCATAACCTAAGTACCAACAATACATTTATGGGTACGCATATACTGGTGCCTAAAGAAGGCATTGCTGTACACATCAACGCATTTAATTTTCCAGTATGGGGAATGCTGGAAAAAATTGCAGTTAATTTATTAGCAGGAATGCCTTGTGTTGTAAAACCCGCAAGCGTTACCAGTTATTTAACCGAAGCCTTAGTAAAAGAGATCATCGCTTCAAAAATTTTACCCGAAGGCGCTTTACAATTAATATGCGGCAGTGCCGGCGATATACTGGATCATGTTACATCGCAGGATGTAGTGACCTTCACTGGTTCAGCATCAACAGGATTAATGCTAAAATCAAATCCAAATATTTTGCGGGAGAATGTTCCTTTTAATATGGAAGCCGATTCGCTCAACTGCATTGTGCTGGGCGAAGATGTAACACCCGATAAACCTGAGTGGAATATTTTTATAAAAGAAGTAAGAAAAGAAATGACCTTGAAAGCCGGGCAACGCTGCACGGGCATACGCCGCATTTTTGTACCCGAAAATAAAATAGAAGATATCTGGAAAGAGATTGGCGCATCGCTTTCGCAAACCGTTATCGGCAATCCATTGAATGCAAGTGTAAGAATGGGTTCGCTTGCCGGACAAACACAACGCAACGAAGTAAAAGAGCAGGTTCAAAAATTACTGGCATCTTCACAAATAGTTTATGGTAGTTTAGATAGCGTTAATGTAATTGATGCAGATGCAAATGCTGGCGCATTTATGAGTCCGGTTTTATTAATGAACGAAAAGCCCTTGGCAACAATAGATGGTTACACAACAAATCCATCACACGAAGTGGAAGCATTTGGACCGGTAAGTACCATTATGCCATACAAAAAAACAGCAGATGCCATTGCCTTGAGTAAGCTTGGCAAAGGAAGCCTTGTTTCTACCATTGTAACAGCCGACTATAAAATTGCACAGCAATATGTTATTGGTGCAGCATCGCATCATGGCCGCATTTTAGTGTTGAATAATGAATGTGCCAAAGAAAGTACAGGCCACGGTTCGCCATTGCCTTTGCTGGTGCATGGCGGCCCCGGCCGTGCCGGCGGTGGTGAAGAGATGGGCGGACTGCGTGGCGTAAAACATTACCTGCAGCGCACTGCCATACAGGGTTCGCCAACAACTATAACTGCCATCACCAATATTTATCAGCAATATGCTGCGGGAAAAGATCCCGGTAAACATCCGTTTACCAAATATTTTGAAGAGCTTGAAGTTGGCGAACAAATCATCACCGAAAAAAGAACCATCACATCCGAAGACATTGATAAGTTTGCCGATTTAAGCGGCGACCATTTTTATGCTCACATTAAAACAACCGATTTTGAAGGTACCATGTTTGAGCAACAAGTAGCGCATGGTTATTTTATCATGAGCATTGCTGCCGGTTTGTTTGTAGATAGCTACGAAAAAAATCCGGTGCTGTTAAATTATGGTATTGATGAATTGCGCTTTACAAAACCGGTTTATCCCGGCAGCGAAATTCATATCCGCTTTACCTGCAAACAAAAGTTACTTAATGATAAACGTGTGGTTGAAAAGCCTGAAGATTTTAAAAGAGGGGATGATATTGACAAGGGTATTGTAAAATGGCTGGTAGAAATGATAGATGAAACAGGAGAAGTAACCGGCGTGGCAACTATTTTAACCATGGTGGCCAAACAATAAATAAATTTTATACCGTTAAGGCATAATTGCAAAATTAATTTTTATTTTTATTATGCAGTTTCAATACTAGCTATTATCTTTAAGCCAACAATCTTATCATCCAATTTTTTGTGTAAAACTGCTTTGTTGTTAAAGCACCTGCACCCGCTGTAATTTTTTTTTCATTAATATTAATACAATGAATAACTCTTCTTTGAGAAAAGCAGGCATTCTTGCACTTATTGTAGTAGCTCTCTCCGTTTTAAGCTGGGAGTTATACCTTAGAAAAAAAGGTTTTGAAACCTCCTATTATGATGACCCCGCTTTGTGGACACATAAAAGAGATATGGTTTATGAGCCGGCCGATAAAGCAACCGTTTTTATCGGTTCTTCCCGTATCAAGTTTGATCTGGATATTCCCACATGGGAAAGTATTACAGGCAACCACGCCATACAATTAGCCTGTGTAGGCAGCAACCCAATACCGCTTCTTGAAGATTTGGCCAATGATAAGAAATTTAAAGGCCGGCTGGTTGTAGATGTAACTGAAGGATTATTCTTTTCTTCGGCGCCGCAAAATGTATCCAGGCCAATGGAGAATATGAAGTATTATAAAGAACGTACCCCGGCACAAACAGCAAGCTTTTATATCAATCGTGTTTTAGAATCGAACTTTGTTTTTTTAGATAAAGAATGGCACTCTTTAAATGCACAATTAGGGCAACTGGATATAAAAGACAGGAATGGAGTTTATAATTTCCGTGGATTCCCACCCGGTTTTGGCAGGGTAAAATTTAACAGGCAGGAATACATGACCGATGAATTTTCGGCTGATACTGTTGAACAGAATAAAGTAAAAGCCATTTGGGATACATTCAGGCAAATGAGTAAAGATCCGCCTGCAAGCGGCGCCAAATTAGATTCTATATTGAACCAGGTGAAACTTGCCGTTGATAAAATAAAAGCAAGGGGCGGAGATGTGATCTTTGTCCGCACTCCATCAAGTGGCCCATATTACTCCATGGGTGAAAGCAAAGCTTTTCCCAGGGAAAAATACTGGGACAGGGTGCTTGCTACAACCAAATGCCCTGGTATTCATTTTAAAGATTACCCCGCCATTGCCGATTTTATCTGCCCCGAATTTTCGCATTTAAGCCAACCGGATGCAGTTGTTTTTACAAAACATTTTATAGAGATATTAAAGGAAAAAGGCTGGGTTTTCTGACATAAACAAAACTTATAAATGCGGTCATCTCATTTTAAAAAAGCTGCGCTCTTAACCCTGGCCTTAGTGCTGATCGCAGTTGCGTGCTGGGAACTAAATCTCAGAAACGATGATATTAAACCGGCATACGACGATGGCGAAGACTTGTGGAGCAACAAAAGAGGGATGGTTTATCAGCCAAAGGACAAAGCAACTGTTTTCATCGGATCCTCAAGAATAAAATTTGATCTTGATATAGATACCTGGGAAAAAATTACCGGAGATCATGCTATACAGCTTGCAATAGAAGGAGAATGTCCACGCCCTGTGCTGGAAGATCTTGGCAATGATAAAAATTTCAAAGGCAAATTGATCGTTGATGTTACAGAGACACTTTTTTTTTCTTCTTCGCCTTTTACCATTACCAGGCCCCGGAAGTATGTAACCTATTTTAAGGAGAGGACACCAGCCCAACTGGCAAGTTTCCAGGTGAACAGGCTCTTGGAATCAGGACTGGTGTTCCTGGATAAGGATAATTTTTCACTCAATGCCATGCTGGGTAAATTGCATATCCCAAACCGCAAAGGCGTGTTCACGCCTCCATTTGATTTTCCGCTTGAATTGGCCCGTATAAGTTATAGCAGGCAGAATATAATGATGGACCGGTTTTTAACCGACACAGCTTTGTTGGGCCAGGTAACAGGCCTCTGGTTATTCTATGATAAGATCAATGATGAGGCTCCCGTCTCCGGCGATAGCCTGGATCATGTATTACAGCGTGTAAAAAATGCTGTTGATAAGATCAGGCAAAGAGGAGGCCAGGTGCTGTTTGTACGCACACCTTCAAGCGGCTATTACTGGCCTACTGAACAAAAAAATTTTCCCAGGGAGAGATATTGGGACAAGCTTCTGTCGTATACCAATACACCAGGCATTCATTTCATCGATCACAAAGAGACAGATCATTTCATTTTACCGGAATGGTCGCACATGAGCCAGCCACAAGCCATTGAATTCACAAAAAGCTTTATCAATATCCTGCAGGAAAAAGGATGGCAATTTCCCCGTAAACAAAATAATACAAACTCTAAAAACTTATAAAAATGGTATTTAACTCTTACACCTTTATTGCTTTTTTTATTATTATGCTGATTCTGCATAATCTGCCATTTACCTGGAAAGTAAAAAAGATAAACCTGTTGATAGCCAGCTATATTTTTTATGCTGCGTGGAATCCACCTTTTATATTGCTTTTATGGTTAGCCACTGTTGTAGATTATTTTGTGGGTAGGGCACTTTATAACCAGGAGAATAAACACAAACGTAAACTATTGCTGGTGATAAGCCTTATTGGCAACCTGGGTATGCTTATCTTTTTTAAATACGGCACATTTTTACTGGAAAATTTCACAACACTTGTAAATGCCATGGGCATGGATTATCATCCTGCAAAGCCCAATATCATTTTACCGGCCGGTATATCTTTCTATACTTTCACAACACTTTGCTATACTATTGATATGTATAAAAGAAAAAGTGAGCCTGTAAAATCATTGCTGGACTTTTCTCTTTTTGTTACTTTCTTTCCACACCTTGTTGCAGGCCCTATTGTTCGTCCGCCACAACTGGTACCTCAGTTTGAATCACCACGTAAAGCAACACAGCATCAATTAATGCAGGGCTTACTGCTGATTAGCCTGGGCTTATTTATGAAAGTGGTTTTGGCCGATAGCATGCTGGCGCAATCTGCCAACGATGTATTTAATTCAAAAGCAGTTTTACAAACACTGGATGCATGGACGGGCGTATTGGCTTTTTCGGGCCAGATATTTTTTGACTTTGCAGGTTACTCAACCTGTGCGGTTGGCGTAGCATTGTGTTTGGGTTTTGTGTTACCGCAGAATTTTTTATATCCTTATGCCGCCATCGGTTTTTCAGATTTTTGGCGAAGATGGCATATCACTTTATCTGCCTGGCTGAGGGATTATTTATACATTCCGCTTGGCGGAAACCGTAACGGAAAATTCAGAACATACATAAACCTAATGATTACCATGCTGCTTGGCGGCCTTTGGCATGGCGCCAACTGGACCTTTGTGGTTTGGGGCGCATTACACGGCGCATATTTGTGGGGCGAAAAAATAATACAGGACTTTCGAGCAAAAACAAAGACAGCAGCTTTGTCTGCAATACCATCCGGCGAGGTTGGTGTGCTGGGCACTATTCCTAAAGAATTCAAGGATAAAACATTTCGCAATTTTATTTATGCGATGATCACCTTCTTCTTCATTAATGTAACCTGGGTCTTTTTCAGGGCACCCGATTTTACTTCGGCATGGCATCTGTTAACATCTATGTTTTATAATGTTCCCAAGGCAGAAGCATTACTTACTTCACTTAGCATTATTAAAGTATTGGTAATTGTTGTATTAATGGTTGCGTTTCACTGGATGATGCGGAATACAAGGGTGCTTACCGTTGCCGAAAAAATGCCCTGGTGGCTATTGGGAATAATCTGGTCTGTTTTACTGTTGTTGCTTATCTGGAGCCAGGAAAGCAGCAGTTCGTTTATTTATTTCCAGTTTTAGTAATGGTATTTTATTTCATTATCCTTTATTGTAATTTTGAAAAAAAATAACCATGTCTTCAGCATATGTAAAATCACATATTGAACACGGCATAAACACCATCGAATTTTTTCATCCGCAAAGCAATTCGCTTCCTGGAAAAATTTTAGAAGAGCTTGCCCGTGAAATTCATTTTGCCGGAACGCACGATGATACCAAAGTAATCATCTTAAAAAGCGCAGGCGAAAAAACATTTTGCTCAGGTGCAAGCTTTGATGAACTGGTTGCTATTAAAAAAGAAGCCGAAGGATTAAAATTTTTCAGCGGTTTTGCCAATGTAATTAACGCCATGCGCAAGTGTCCTAAGTTTATTATTGGCCGCATACAAGGCAAATGTGTTGGCGGTGGTGTGGGTTTGGCAAGTGCGGTTGATTATGCCATTGCCACAAACAAGGCCGAAATAAAATTAAGTGAGCTGGCTGTCGGTATTGGGCCCTTTGTGGTGGGGCCGGCTGTGGAAAGAAAAATAGGTACTGCAGCATTTAGTGCATTGGCGATTGATGCAACCAACTGGCGCAATACTGATTGGGCAAAGCGAAAAGGGCTTTTTGCCGAAATACATGATAGTGTTGAAAATATGGATGAAGCAGTTTATAAGCTTGCAAATACATTGGCAAACTCCAACCCCACAGCCATGGCCGAAATAAAAAAAATTTTTTGGCGTGGCACCGAACACTGGGATGAACTGCTGAAAGAAAGAGCGGGCATCAGCGGGAAACTGGTATTGAGTGAGTTTACCAAAAATGCAATTGAAAAATTTAAAGCAGCCGCTAAACGGTAAAAGAATAAACCTAAAATATTTTAATTGTGCAAATGCAAAGGGCTGCATTTCATATTGTCGCAATATTTTTTTTCAACGCAGAGAAAATGAGATGGCAGAGTTTACGCTGAGAACCTCTGCGATAAATCTTTTTCTCCTTTTCTCTGCGTTAAAATTTACTGCCTGAACGGATGCCTTAGCGACAATTTGCAATGCACCCATGCCAAGGCTGGTTTTACCTACCTTTTCTTTCGAACAAATTTTCAAAAAACTTGTTTACCCAAAACTAACTGTTCATTCTTTGTCATTTTTTATTATTTAACACACACATATTTCATGAAAGTTGGTTTAAAAAACGAGATGTGGTATCTTGCAGCACTTTATGAAGAGAAGACGCAAAATATTTACTGTTTCCCAGCTGATATCTGCCGTAGTTATGATACTGGCATTGGTATGGCTTACGGTAAGCTCTCCTTTTGTATATGCGGCCCAGCAGGAATTAGCCAAACAGCATAAAATGGAAAAACCGGCTTCCCCGCTTACCGGTAGCGAAGAAGAATCATCCAACCCCTTTGGCAACAATACAGAAGAAAAAGCCCCGGGCAACTCTTCTCTATCTGAAGAATACATACACAGCAATCAAAAAATTCATTTTTTCTTTTCTATTGCTACGCAATATCACAAATGCGAAAATGCAGATACTTACATTGCATATCATGGCGAACTACTGGTTCCTCCACCAAACGCAGCATAAAGCATACTTCGTTTTTTGTTAAGGTTCCTAAACGAACCTGTCCATGCTATAACAGCAGCGTCATCAATTTAATCGATTTACCAGCTTGCATTTACCAGTTAACTTATTCATTTAAGCTTTTGGTAATATTGTAAACATTGATATACCTGCCACACCAAAGCAGTTTTTAATCACCCAATAATTGTATCTAAAACTAAAAAGTATAAACACAAATGAAACTAACTACAAAGTATTTAAAATCAGATTTGCCTGCCGGCCTGGTGGTTTTTCTGGTTGCCTTGCCATTATGTATAGCTATAGCTGTAGCCAGCGGGGCCACACCCTTTAGCGGTCTTATTGCCGGTATTATTGGTGGCCTTGTAGTAGGTTCGTTGAGCAATTCGCCATTAAGTGTAAGTGGTCCGGCCGCAGGGTTGGCTACTTTAGTATCTGGTGCTATCATAGCCTTAGGGGGATTGGAGAGTTATGGACTTTTTTTGTGTGCAGTTGTGCTGGCTGGATTAATACAAATATTATTAGGTGTATTAAAGTTGGGCGGCATCGCTAATTATATTCCTTCCAGTGTAATAAAAGGGTTGCTCACCAGCATTGGTATATTAATTATTGCCAAACAAATTCCGCATATATTCGGAAGAGATAAAGATGAGTCTGGCCACTTGATTGATGTAATACCTTTTACCGGTGGCGACTGGCATGAGCTGCTGGTTCCCTTACAAAAAATTGAAGTGGGTGTAGTTATTATTTCCCTTCTTTCTATATTAGTAATGGTATTATGGGATAAATCTCCATTAAAGAAAAAATTACCCTATATCCCCAGCGCATTGGTAGCCGTAGTATTAGGTATTGGGCTTAACCAAATTTGGATTGCAGCAAGCAGTAATTTGCAGATTATAGAAGAATCTCACCTGATAGTTTTGCCTGTAGCAAAAAATGCCCGTGAGTTTTTTGGTTTTTTTACGCTCCCCGATTTTAGTGGCTTTACAAACGGTACCGTTATCATGTATGGTTTTATCATTGCCATAATAGCTTCGTTAGAAACTTTGTTAAGCATAGAAGCCATTGATAACCTGGATCCCGAAAGGAGATTAACCAACACCAATAGGGAATTATTTGCACAAGGCGTCGGTAATACGGTATCTGGTTTAATTGGAGGATTGCCAATAACCAGCGTAATAGTAAGGAGCAGTGCCAATGTAAATGCAGGAGCCAAAACAAAGCTCTCTGCTATTTTTCATGCGTTCCTGTTACTGGTAACAGTAATATTAATTCCCGGAATATTAAATATGATTCCCAAAGGCGCACTTGCTGCCATTCTAATTCTAACAGGTTGGAAGCTGGCCAAACCTGCTGTATTTAAAGGCTTTTGGGATGCTGGAAAATATCAGTTTATACCTTTTATTGTTACCGTGTTGGTAATTATTGCCGTTGACTTGTTTGCCATAATACCAGCATTAAGTGGTAAAGGGCTTATTATAGGGGTACTGGCCGGAATTATTGCTGCTATAGGTGCTATTTTACACGGTAACCTTAAGAACTCTTACTTTTTTCATTCAGAGAAACATAGAGAAGGGGATACTATTAATATCAAACTTTCAGAAGAGGTATCATTTTTAAATAAAGCAGCCATTAGGCAAACGCTGGATCATATGCCAGTTAACTCTTCAGTAGTAATTGATGCATCCAATACACGTTATATTGATTATGATGTATTGGGCCTTATTAAAGAATTCAGGGATATTAAAGTGCCACTAAAAAACATAAAGCTGGAATTGATAGGTTTTAAAGAAGCCTATAAGATTGACAACACAAAAAATGTGCAATCTGCACATTAAACAAATATTATTTTATCAAAAAAGTATAATCAAAAAACTATGAGAGTTCATACAAAAGAAACACAATCAAGTTTAACACCCAGGATGGCGTTGGAAATTTTACAGGAAGGCAATTCACGATTTGTAAAAAATTTGAAAGCTCAAAGAGATTTATTAGGCCAGGTAAATGCCACCCGTGACGGGCAATGGCCATTTGCCACCATACTTAGCTGTATAGACAGCCGCACTTCTTCTGAGTTGGTTTTCGATCAGGGGTTGGGCGATGTTTTTTCTATCCGGATTGCCGGTAACATTGTTAATACAGATATACTGGGCAGTATGGAGTTTGCCTGTAAAGTAGCAGGGTCAAAACTAATAGTCGTTCTTGGGCACACCAAATGCGGTGCTGTAAAAGGGGCATGCGATCATGTAGAAATGGGAAACCTTACCGAGTTATTATCCAAACTACAACCCGCTGTTTATGCCGAATCTGAAACAACAGCCATCGACAAAAGGAATTCTAAAAATGCAAAATTTGTAGAGAATGTAGCTTCATTACATGTAAGGCGCAGTGTAAAAAATATTATTGAACGCAGTTTTATTCTGGAAGAAATGCTGGACAATGGAGAAATAGGCATTGTTGGGGCCATGTATAATATTGATACCGGAAAAGTAGAGTTTTATAAGGATGTATTATACATAAAGGATGAAAAAAATCCAAAATTCAGTGTAGCAGAACTAAGGCATTAATTTTTTTAACAGGGTTGGTGAAAATCACCAACCCAATTTTATTTTATATGAGCAATCATTCTTTTAACGAAGCACATGTTATACATGAATTAAAACATTTCCTGCCTTCGCAACAGGCACTAAAAGATTTTATTCATCACAATTCGCTGCACGCTTTTCAACACATGAAATTTTACGATGCCATTTTTAAGGCATCAAAAATATTCGGCTTTCAGGTACACCTGCAATTGCCCGAGTACAGGGAGATGTACGAAACCGGCAGGATAAGAAAGGATGTGCTTGAAATGGTGATTGCCAATAAAAAAGGAAAGGAGGCCGTGAATGACTGGAAGGATAAACTGATCAGCAGGAAATATTATACAGTTAATCATCCCCGTATCGGGCAACTGCGTAGTTACTGGGCAGCTGTTTATAAGATAGATCTGGATAACAACGTTCACCCTATGCTGTTTCGCATACTCTGTGGTTTTTTAGACCAGGGCATTGCTATTGACGGTTTTCCCGTTGTTAATAAATCTTTTATTGACAGCATTAAAGAAATGGAGCAAAATAGTTTTGTAAGTTTCTTTAAAACAAAAACAGTAAGAGCACAATTTTTATCCGGCAATTATTCAATTACAGATTTACTGAAAACAATTGTTGGTAAAGAGGAATATTTTGAGCAGTATCTTTTCGACCAGCACTTTGCCCACCATGGCTGGAGTGGTTTTGTAAGTGCCGTTGAAGATAATCCGCACACATTGCTCGATAATAAAAAAATAACTTTTAAAGAACTCGTGGAGTTTGAATTGCTGATGGAGCTGGATGCACTGAATCACAACCTTGGAAAAAAATGGGAGCCATTGGCCAATCATCTTACAGATCTACCGGTTGATTTGTTTGCCGATATTAGTAAAACAGAATTGGCCGAAGTAATAGAACTATGGCAGGATGCTTTTGAATGGAGTTATTACGATTCGGTATTGAAAGGAATATTGATAGCCGATGAAAGAAGAGAATTACGCTATAATGGAGCCACTAAAATTGTTCCAATTGTTGCAAACACTTCGTCGCTGCAGGCCATCTTCTGTATTGATGAACGGGAAGATTCCATACGTCGCCACATCGAGGCTGTAGATAAAACTGCAGAAACATTTGGTGCTCCCGGTTTTTTTGGGGTAGAGTTTTATTTTCAGCAGGAAGGAAGTAAATTTTATGATAAACTTTGTCCGGCACCGGTAACACCTAAATACCTCATCAAGGAATCTGATGCAAAAATGGTAAGGGAAGAAGAATTGATCTATACAAAATACACACATGGAATTGTATCGGGTTTTTTCTTAAGCATTGGTTTTGGTTTTTGGGCATTTGTAAAAAAATTACAAATGTTGTTTCGCCCCAAAATGAGTCCGGCCATTTCAAATGCTTATGGGCATATGGATAAACAATCTGTGCTTAGCATCGAAAATAAAAACACGGAAGATGTGGAGAATGGATTGCAGATTGGTTATACGCTTGATGAAATGGTTACCAGGGCCGAAGGTTTTTTAAGGGGCATTGGGTTGGTTAAAGATTTTACATCTGTAATTTATGTTGTGGCGCATGGTAGCAGTAGCGCCAACAATCCGCATCACGGTGCACATGATTGCGGCGCCTGTAGCGGAAGGCCCGGGGCCACCAATGCAAGGGTTCAATCTTATATACTGAATAACAAAAAAGTAAGGGCAATACTGGCCGGGAAAGGAATTGTAATTCCGGAAACAACACAGTTTATAGGCAGCATGCATGATACAGCTGCAGATGTTATGGCTTATTATGATGAAGATGTGCTTAGTGCAGAAAATAGAAATCTGCACATCATCAACATACAAAATTTTGAAACGGCATTAAACCTGAATGCAAAAGAACGCAGCAGAAGGTTTGCATCTATCAATACCAAACAGGAACTGGAACAGGTTCGCAAAGCCATTCACAATCGTTCGGTTTCCTTATTTGAACCAAGGCCCGAGCTGGGCCATGGAACCAATACTTTAGCCATCATAGGCCGCAGGCGGGTTACTAAAGGATTGTTTTTAGACCGGCGTGCTTTTCTCAACAGTTACGATCATACCACCGATGCTGATGGAACTATTTTATCGGCAGTAATGCGGCCCATTGGTTTGGTTTGCGGTGGTATTAACCTGGAGTATTATTTTTCAAGAGTAGATAATATAAAAGTAGGCGCTGGCACCAAACTGCCGCATAATGTAATGGGATTGTTTGGTGTGGCCAACAGCAGCGATGGAGACCTGCGATCGGGCCTGCCCTGGCAAATGATTGAAGTGCACGACCCGGTACGTTTGCTGGTGATTGTAGAACATAAACCTGAGATTGTTTTAAAGGCTATCCAGTCATCACCCGAAGTTTTTGAATGGTATAAAAATGAATGGGTGCATATTGTGGCTTTACATCCCGAAGAAAAACAATTTTATTATTTTAAGAATGGAGCTTTTGCAAAATATGATCCTATAACAGAAACCGGCGAAATAAAAACCATTCATAACATGGAAGAATTTATTGAAGGAGCCAGGGAAATGGAGACCAATCATATTGTGCATGCAACAGAAGAAAATTTACCGGTGTATTTGCTTGACTAAAAAAAACCTATTTCAGCTCAGTAAGAAAAAAAATTAAAATGAATCAACTGCTCATATCATTTATTGCAATACCGTTACTGGCTTTTTTGGTAAGCCTGTTCTGGCAAAATAAAAGCGAAAAAGCCATCGGCTATATTGTAAGATTTACCAAGGTATTGTATATTCTGGTATCGGTTTTCTTTGCTGCTTGGTGGGTTATCAACGGCCTGCAACCGATCAGTTATCACGTGGCAACACTTTACCAAACCGATCATTTTGTATTTGCAGTTGAATTATTTTATGATGAAATAACAGCTGTGTTCAGCATTGTGGGCGCATTGTTATTCTTCCTTGTTGCAACCTTCAGTAAATATTATATGCATCGTGATGAAGGTTACAAGCGTTTTTTTAATACCATCTTATTATTTGCAACAGGCTATAACTTCATCATTTTATCTGGCAATTTTGAAACGCTATTTATTGGATGGGAGATAAAAGGGGTTTGTTCTTTTTTGCTGATAGCTTTTTACCGCAACAGATATCTGCCGGTAAAAAATGCATTCAAGGCAATTTCTTATTACCGCATCAGCGATGTGGCGCTCATGCTTTGCATGTGGATGATGCATCATCTTACGCAACAAAACATAAGTTTTTCTGAATTAAGCGAAGCAAAAATTCTGGCGCTGCAAACTGCCAATACGGGCATGGCTGTTTTTATTGTTTGTATGATGATATTGCCTGCTGCCATTAAATCAGCACAATTTCCTTTTACATCATGGTTGCCAAGGGCAATGGAAGGGCCCACATCTTCTTCTGCAATTTTTTACGGTTCATTGAGTGTGCACATTGGTGTTTTTTTATTGTTGCGTACGCATCCTTTTTGGGAAGATATGTTGTGGGCAAAGATTGTCATCATTGTAATTGGTGCAGTAACTGCCATTGCAGCAACTTTAATAGCCAGGGTGCAACCAACCGTTAAAACACAAATAGCTTACTCATCGGCAGCGCAAATAGGATTGATGTTTATTGAAGTGGCAATAGGCTGGCATTGGCTGGTATTGCTGCATTTTACCGGCAATGCATTTTTAAGAACATACCAGTTGCTGGTTTCTCCTTCGGTTTTAAACTACCTGGTGCATCATCAGTATTTTCATTACGTTGCTCCTACACAAAAGCCCGTATCAAAATTAAAAGCATCTTTATACATGCTGGGTATTAAGGAATGGAATTTAGACAGCACCATGTTTACTTATTTATGGAGCCCTTTTAAATGGCTGGGAAGACAACTGCAGTTTTTACAATCTAAAATAATTGCTGTTATACTTACGTTTGCCGGACTTGCATTGCTGGCACTGGGTTATACTAATGCTGCGGTTCTTCAGTCTTTAGGAGCAGCGCTGCCACTAATTTTAATGAGCATTGCACTGGCCGTTATTCTTTTTGCTTTTTCATTCAGAAAATCTGCTTTAACGGCATGGATATATTTACTGACAGCGCACTTTTTTATAATAGCCGCAGTACTGTTTAATGCAGCCCACATTAATACAATTGAAATTGTATTTTATGTAAGCGGGGTTTTAACGGCTTTTTTGCTGGGGTATTTTTGCCTGCAGAAAATTAAGAACATTGACAACGATATCTCGTTAAATAAATTTCATGGCTATGTGTACGAGCAGGAAACAACAGGCCTGTTATTTTTGTTATCAGCCATTGGTATGCTGGGATTCCCAATAACAGCGGCTTTTATTGGGATTGATGTGCTGTTTACTTATGTACACAGTAACCAGCCGGTATTAATTGGTTTGATGGCGCTGTGTTTGATATTTATTGAACTATCGGCATTTAGAATTTTGCTCCGCATTTTTATGGGGCCACACAAAAAATTAAATCACCCGGTAGCTTTCAGGTCATCATAGGTAATAATGATATGCCAGCGGAAGATTCCTTTTAAGTTATAGCGTTAACTTCATCCTTTAATTTTAATACCATGCTAAAATCTAAAAGTGGAACGATACCGGAACTGGAATTTAAAAAAGCCATTAAAAAACCTATTGCAGTGCGCTGCATACAAATTAATGAGGCCTTTGAAGTGAAAACATTGGAAGGTGTAATGAAGGGCCAACCCGGCGACTGGCTGATGATTGGCATACATGGAGAAATGTATCCCTGCGCCAAAGAAATATTTGAAAAGACCTATGATTTACAAAAGAAATAAGTGTTTAAATATTCAACCCCCCACATGCACTGATAACCTGCCCGGTAATGTAGTTACCCATATCGCAGGCTAAAAACAAACATACATTGGCAATATCTTCTGTACTGGCAAATCTGCCTAAAGGAATATCGGCTTTATATTTTTCGGCGCCCTCGCCTTCTTTTAAATAACTGGTCATATCGGTTTCTACAAAGCCCGGTGCTACAGCATTGCAGCGTATGTTACGGCTGCCCAATTCTTTGGCTACACTTTTTGTAAAACCAATGATACCGGCTTTGCTGGCTGCATAACTGCTTTGGCCTGCATTGCCCATTTCGCCAATTACGCTGCTCATATTTATAATGCTGCCGCTTCTGGCTTTCATCATGGGTCTTATTACCTGCTTGGTCATGTTGAAAACACTTTTCAGGTTTATCTGCATCACATCGTCCCACTGCTCGGGTGTCATACGCAGCAGCAAATTATCTTTTGAAATACCGGCATTGTTTACACAAATATCTATGCTCCCAAATTCCTTCATCACATCATTTACAAAAACTTCGCAGGCGGCAAAATCTCCGGCATTGCTTTGGTAAGCTTTTGCTTTAACACCCATGGATGTTAATTTTTCTTCCAGTGCTTTTGCTTTATCTGCACTGCCATCGCTTACATAAGTAAAAGCAACATTACAACCATGTTCTGCAAACTTTATGGCAATACCTTCTCCAATACCACGGGCAGCACCGGTAATAATGGCATTTTTTCCTTCTAATAATTTCATGATAATTAGTTTCAGTACTTCAAAATAACTTTAAAACTTTAAATAATTCCCGAATTTTTTATTGCAAGAATTTCTTCCAGTATATTTCTTTCATTACTCAGCCGGGGTACTTTATGCTGGCCACCAAGTTTTCCTTTGCTTCTTAACCACGCTGTAAATGTACCCGCTGCTAATTTATGAACTATTGGCAAACGCAACGCAATACTTTTATGGCGCTTGGCTTCGTAATCGCTGTTAATATTTTTCAGGGCATTGTCCAGCTCGGTAATAAATGTATCAAAATCATCGGGTTCTTTTTCAAACTCAACCAGCCATTCATGTGCGCCATTGCTGTCTTCGGTAAAGTAAACCGGTGCTGCAGTATAATCATTAATTATAGCATTTGTTTTTTCTGCAGCCAGCGCAATAGCCTGATCACTGTTGTCAACAATCACTTCTTCGCCAAAGGCATTCATATAATGTTTTAACCTGCCTGTAATTTTTATTTTGTACGGATTAAGGCTGGTGAACTGCACCGTATCGCCAATTAAATAACGCCATAAGCCACCGGTAGTGCTCATTACAATAGCATAATTTTTTCCAATAACAACATTGTTCAACCCAACCGTTTTAGGGTTTTCATTTCCGTATTCCTCTACCGGCATAAACTCATAAAAAACACCATGCTCGGTAAACAGCAACATGCCATCATCATCAGGGTTTACCTGTGCCGCAATAAAGCCCTCGCTTGCGTTATAAATTTCGAGGTAATTTATTTTGCCGCCAATGATTTTATCAAACTGCTCTTTATAAGGCACAAATGAAACGCCACCGTTTATGTACAATTCTAAATTGGGCCAAACTTCTTTTATGGTTGTCTTTCCTTTTATTTTCAGAATGCGTTTTAATAAAAGAATGGTCCAGGTGGGAACGCCTGCAAGCGAAGTAACATTTTCTTCGGCAGTTACCTGTGCCAGTTTTTCTATTTTTTCTTCCCATTCATCAAGCAGTGCAACACTTAGTTCGGGTGTTCGTATCCATTGTCCCCAAAAAGGAGAGTTCTGCATCAGCACAGCACTTAAGTCGCCATACTGAATAGTATCATTAACCTTGCTTATCTGATGAGAGCCGCCAACAACGAGGCCCTTTCCTGTTAACAAATCGCTGGAAGGAAAATTTTTATAATAATTGCTGAGCAGGTCTTTGCTTGCCTGAAAATGATTATCCTGCAGGCTTTCTTCGCTGATGGGTATAAATTTACTTTTATCGGATGTAGTGCCAGATGATTTTGCAAACCAGCTAACCGGTGTGTTCCATAAAATATTTTCTTCGCCATCCATCATACGATGTATGTATGGCTTTAAATCATCGTACTCATGAATGGGTACATTCTTTTTAAATTCTTTCAGCAAAAATAGTTTTGAAAAATTGTATTTGCGCCCAAACTCGGTGTATTGTGCAGCCGTAACCAGTTCCTGTAAAACCTCACGCTGTACAGCTACCGGATGATTGCTCCAGTTTTCGATTCGCCACAAACGCATGCGGGCTAATTTCGATATGGCAGGGGAAAGGAACTTCATTTAGCCAACAAGATAAATAATTATCGGGCAGCTTCATCATGCAAATAATCCTTGCGCTTTAATTCAAAATTCTTGCCCAGGTATAAACGGCGTACCTGTTCATCACCAGCCAGCTCTTCGGCAGTGCCATGGGTAAATATTTTTCCATCAATCAGTAAATAGGCCCGGTCGCAAATGGAGAGGGTTTCATTTACATTATGATCGGTAATTAATATGCCGATATTGCGGAATTTTAATTTAGCAACAATAGCCTGTATATCTTCAACCGCAATAGGGTCAACTCCGGCAAAGGGTTCATCCAGTAAAATAAATTTAGGGTCAACAGCCAGGGCACGTGCAATCTCGGTTCTCCTTCTTTCTCCACCGCTTAAAGTATCGCCGTTATTTTTGCGTACCCGCTGTAAATTAAATTCATCCAGCAGGGTTTCTAGTTTTTCTTTTTGTTGTTGCTTGCTGAGTTTTGTCATTTCCAGCACGGCCAAAATATTGTCTTCTACACTCAACTTACGAAAAACACTTGCTTCCTGCGGCAGGTAACCAATACCCATTTGCGCCCTTTTGTACATTGGCAATTTGGTAATATTGATATCGTTTAAAAAAACTTCACCCTCATCAGGCTTTACCAAACCAACCACCTGGTAAAAGGAAGTTGTTTTACCAGCGCCGTTGGGTCCAAGTAATCCAACAATTTCACCCTGTTTTACATTAAAGGAAACTTTGTTTACAACAATACGGCTGCCGTAAATTTTTACAAGGTCTTTGGTGTGTATGGTAAGACTCAAAAGATTAAGTTTTTACAAAAATAGTGTAAACCGGCAAGAGGTGTTTTTCAATTTTTAATTTAACAGCAGTTTGTGTTTACTGTTTACTTAGTTATGTTTGCACATATTTTTAAGCAATGAAAGTAATAGAGCACATTAACCAGGCAAAAGAAACACTTATTTCTTTTGAAATTTTACCACCGCTTAAAGGCAAGGGAATACAATCTTTATACCAGCACCTCGATCCCCTGATGGAGTTTAAGCCGGCTTTTATTAATGTAACCTATCACCGCAGTGAGCATGTGTTTAAAAAAACACCTGATGGCACTTTTCAAAAAGTGGTGGTACGTAAACGGCCCGGTACCGAAAGTATTTGCGCTGCCATTATGAATAAATACAGTGTGGATACCGTGCCACATTTAATTTGCGGCGGCTTTGGTGTTAATGAAACGGAAGATGCTTTAATTAACCTGAATTACCTGGGTATTGATAATGTACTGGTATTGCGTGGCGATGCTGCAAAAAATGAAACAGCTTTTTTGCCCGAACCCGGCGGTCATCAATATGCTACCGATCTTTTAAAACAGGTTACCGACCTGAACGCAGGAAAATACCTGGAAGAAGATTTGAAAAATACAAACCAGACAAAATTTTGTATTGGCGTGGCAGGATATCCAGAAAAGCATTTTGAAGCACCCAATATGGAGAGCGACCTGCACTACTTAAAACAAAAAGTAGATATGGGGGCAGATTATATTGTAACACAAATGTTTTTTGATAACGAAAAATTTTATGCTTTTGTAAAAGCCTGCAGGGAAATGGGTATTAACGTGCCTATTATACCGGGCCTAAAACCGATTTATACCCAAAAGCAATTGACAGTATTGCCCAAAGTTTTTCATATTGATTTACCGGCAGCACTAAGCAAAGAAATTATTAAATGCAAAACAGATGAAGATGTAGAACAGGTTGGTACAGCCTGGTTGTTGCAACAGTCTAAAGAGTTAAAAGAGTTTGGTGTACCGGTACTACATTATTATACACTGGGCCGCCCTAAAATTATAGCCGAAGTAGTTAAACAGATTATTTAAAAAGAAAGCCCTCCGGATTAATGGAGGGCTTTTAGTTTCAAAGGGTTTAATTATTTGCCCAGCGGAATACCTACTGAAAAACTAAGTGTGCGGTACTTGTTTTTATCATCAGCATTATTATTACTTTGGGTTGAATTTATTTTTGTGAGGCCAAGTCCGTAATTGGCTTTTAATATTACTTTTCCAAATTGAACACCGCCGCCAAAATTTAAACCAAAATCAAAACGCTTTAATTTGTTATAGTTTGCATCGTCCTGTTCTGAAGTCAATGGGTCATCATTACTAAATTGAATATTGCTGCTTGATGTAGTAGTAGCCCCAAGAAATTTTGTCTCTCTGGTTGATTTACCTGCAATGCCAACTGCTGCGTAAGGGCCAGCATGAAAAAACACATTTGATCCGTTAGATCCTTTGGAATCGAGCGGGATTTTTACAACAGCATTCAACGGCACTTCAATATATAGCGGGTTGAATCTTGCTTTTGTATAATTACCACTATTGAAATAAGTTTCTGCCTTAGAGCCCTTTCCGGTAAGTAAAGCGCCCGATTCTAAACTAAACATAGATGTTATTGGCAGCCTTCCCATAAGGCCAACATTAAATGACGGAAGAATATTATTCTTTTCTGTTTGTCCGTCTGTGGTTTTTGTAATGTTGGCAAGATTTAATCCGCCCTGAACATACACCTGTGCTTTTGTGGCTAATGCGACTGTTGTTGTTAACGTCAGTACTAAAATTAATTTTTTCATATTTGTGATTTTTTGTGAATCAATTCGGATTTAATGATAAAAAATCTCATCATTTCATTTCCGCATTCTATCCTTAAAACCCACTTACGCAAAAAGCCTGCCAACAAGTTTTGTAAGCAGGCTTTAACACTGTAATAAAAATGTCATTATTTTAAAAGCGATTGAAAAACGGCTTCATTTATTTTAACCGGGTATTTGTTTTTAAGTTCGCCAATCCATTTTTCTTCAAGTATATTCTGGTAGTCATTTATAACCATTCCCTTTGCTTCATCAAAACTGCGCTGCAGGTTTGCATTGTACTGATGAATGAGTTTTATAAAACTTGTATTACCATCAACGGGGCTTACTACAATTTCGGAAACAAAACCCTCGGCTGTTTTTGAATCAATGGTTGCCGGTATTTGTGAAAGCTCAAACCGGCCCGAATCTACCTGAATATTATTGTTAGACTCTTCTGCAATTTTTTTCCAGTCTTTTCCATTTACAAGGGCTGCCCTTGCATCATCTGCTATGGCTTTGCTGGCACAGTTAAATAAAATAATATTAGCACTTGCATTCCAAAGATATTTGCTTTTGTTTTCGTTATAATGTTTTTGTAAACCATTTACATCCGAAGAAGCTTTGCCCCAGATATTTCTTTCCATTATTTCAAACAGCACATTGCCATCTTTAAACTCTTCCATCTGGTAACGAAAATCTGCATTATAATCTTCCAGGTGTTTTTTATAGTAATCCATTACCGAAGTGGTAATAAATTTATCTAACAATGCTGCATTGTTTTCGCCTTTATACATTTCACCAGAGCCTTTATAATTTCTTACAAAATCAAGCCAGTTTTTACCGGTTAGTTTTGTTTTGGCATAGGTACAAATTGTTTTACCGGTTATGGGATAAATAGTTTCATTACCTGTTTCTGAAGTGGGGCTGGAAATTACTTTGTCTGCATTACGATACAGTTCTGCTTCGGTAACAGTACCGGTCTTTTTAAAACCTACCTGTTTTAAAATTTCTTTTGCAAACTGATCTTTGGCAACGTTTATCCGCCCGTCCTGTTGTATTTTTTGTTTTAATTCAAACTGGTTAGCCATATCATTTTTATCGGCCGATACCGGGCTTTGCGATAACCGCTTTACAATATGATAACCATAAGCAGTTAAAAACGGCTTGCTTATTTCTTTATCTCTGGTAAGTTTAAAAACCTCATTCTCAAAAGAGCTCTCAAACTTTCCAGAACCAAATTCGGCCATCTCGCCATTGTTGCTGTAAGAAACTTTATCATCACTGAACCACCTGGCCATCTTCCCAAAATCTTCGCCCTTCTGCAATAATTGATAAATGGAATCAGCCCTTTTTTCATAATTTTTTTTTGCTTCTGCAGTTGCATCTGGTGGAAAAGAAAGCAGTATCTGTGCAATCTTCCATTTACCTACAGCTTTTCTCTCTTCAACTGGTTTAAAAATATGCCAGCCATTTTTTCCACGGTAGGGTTTGCTTGTTTCTCCCATCTTTAAAGCATAAACAACATTTTCGTAATCGTACGGTAAACTAAAAACAGTTATAAAGCCAAAGTCTGATTGTTTTATTTTAACAGCAGAAGCTGCATTTAAATTATCATAGTCGGTTTTGCCACTCTTAAGTGCGGTGTAAAAAGTATTTATTGATGTGAAGGCATTTAACGTATCCTCTGGTTTTGATGCCGGGTCAACTGGAACAAAAAAATGCAGGATATGAATGTCTTTCTGGCTGCGGGTAAAAACTTCGTTCAGCAGCTCATTAACCGCCTTCTCATTGTTTAAGTAACTGTCTTCTATCTGGCTTCTAAAACTTTGGGCATCGTATTGCAATTGTGGTAAAGTGTCCAGATGCAACCCCATGGCTGCTTTTACTTTCAGTTTAAACCTTACATACAACTCCAGATATTCCTTCAGGGCTTTTTGTTTATCTGCAACCGGCGTTTTGTTTTTGTTGTATGCCCTTATAAATTCAGCTTTATCCACCGGAGTGTTACCATAGGTAAATAAGGTTTGCGAAAAAACTGCACTTGTTAAACATGCAAAAATTAACAGCAATAAATACTTTTTCATCAGTTGTTTTGTTTTAATTCGAAGCAGCTTTATTCCATTTTACTTCTAGCAAATCATTCAGCTGCAGCAGGGTAAGTTTTTTACCTATGATGTGTTTATCTTTATCCAGTAAATAAATGGTGGGAGTCATGTTGATGTCAAATAACTGACGAAACCCCGCCCTTTGTGCTGCAAAATCCGCATCCTCCATTTCTTTGGTTTTATAAACGTGGGTCCAGTCGCTTATATTTTGTTCTTTAATAAACTTTAACCATTCTGGCTTTACGTTTTGTTTGTCATCAGGAGTAAGCACAGCAAAAATTCGAACATTATGATTCTTCCAGCTGGCCCTGTATATTGAATCAAGCCTTGGTACTTCTTCTTTACAATGGCCACAATTAGGATCCCAAAAAAACACAATGGTATAATCTGCCTGTAAACTGTATAAAGTAGTTGGTTTGTCTTCTGTATTCAGCATTTCAAGGTTAGCAGCTTTTTCTCCAATTAAATTGGCCATTAGCATATATGCCCTGCGGCTAATAGCTTCCATCTGCTTTTCGTTAAGCCAGGGGCTGGCTCCTTTGCTGTGGTACTTCTCAAAAAGGTGTACAAAAACTGCATCCTGACCCATGTACTTCGGGTTAATAAATTCATCTGTAAGCCAGTTCAGTAAAAACTTATACATCTCCGGCGCCGACCGTGCCAGTAATAATTTATAATCAACATCTTTTATGATAGTATCCGGATCGGGTGATATCACTTCACGGTAATAACGTTCTATCTTTTTTAAAAAGAAAGGAGTACGGATGATGCGGTCATCCATAAAACTGATGCCATCCCAAAAATGCTTTTTGTATTCATTGTAATTATTAATAGAGTCTTGCCTGGTTAACGGTATTTTGCTGGGATAAGCAGGTTCTTTCATGGCATTTAATAAAGCAGCCATCATAGATTTTGACTGATTTTTAATAATACCTTCCCGGTAATCGTTCAGTTCTTTAATAAGGGCATTGTATTTTTTTTCATGCAGAACGGAATCTGCTTTTGTTACAGAAGCCATAAAAGCCTGGCGCTCCTGCTGTATCTGCCTTCCTTTGGAAGCTGCAATTTTTTGATATTGATCGTACAGGATATTTTCTTTCGAGCCAGTTACAATGGTTTTATTAAGCAGGTCGGATGTATCGGCTGTAACAAAATTTTTTTGCTCTTCGCCAATTAAAAACTCGGTTCTTAACTGTTTACCCGGAAAAAAAATGGCATAAATGCCTGGCGGCAATTTTGCTGAATCTTTAAAAACAGCAATGCCGTTATTTCCAATTGCAGCCGAATCGGCAATATTAAAATTGCTGCCCATGTAGTAGGTAAGGTAAGCAATACCATTTGTGTAGCCGGGTGCTTTAAAGGTAACCTGGTGACCCTGGCTATATGTTGCAGATGCCGTTAAGGCTGCAAAAACGAAAAGTAAATATTTTTTCATCGTTATTTAAGGATAGCAAATGTATTTAAAATAGGTGGTTAATATACACATATAAGTAGGTGGCAGGTTTAACAATTACAAATCGTTAACAAAACAATATTGATGATTAATGCGGTATTTTTGCTGTCGTGAGAAAAAAAAACAAGAAAATAATACTGGAAGACCTTTTAATTACTGACTACGCTGCCGAAGGCAAGGCACTGGCAAAACTTGATGGCAAGGTTATTTTTATAGCGGGCGCTGTACCCGGCGATGTGGCCGATGTAATGCTTACCAAAAATAAAAAAGACTGGGCCGAAGGCAGGGTTTTAAAAATTAAGGAACTATCCAAAGAAAGGGTTGACCCGTTTTGCAAACATTTTGGTGTTTGTGGCGGTTGCAAGTGGCAAATGCTGCCTTACACAAAACAGTTGCAATACAAACAGCAGGAAGTGGAACAAAACCTGCGCCGTATCGGTAAGGTTGATTTGCCCGAAATTTTACCCATTATTGGTGCCGATGATACGGTGCATTACAGAAATAAACTGGAGTTTACTTTTAGTAATAAGCGGTACTTAACCAATGATGAAATTGGACAGACAGACATTTCAACGCAGCAAAACGCCCTGGGTTTTCATGTGCCCCGCATTTTTGATAAAGTAATTGATATTGATGAGTGTTACCTGATGGATGAGGTGAACAACAAGATAAGAAACACGGTCAGGGCTTTTGCACTTGAAAATAATTTTACTTTTTACGATATACGGCAGCATACCGGATGGCTGCGCAATATCATCATACGCCTTTGTACAACCGGCGAGCTGATGGTGAATATCTGTTTGAACTTTGATGAAGAAGCTGACAGAAAAAAACTCTTTGATCATCTGCTGCAACAGGTGCCGCAAATAACAACACTATTGTACACCATCAACCCAAAATGGAACGACAGCATTTATGACCTTACCCCGCAGGTGTACTTTGGTAAAGGCTTTGCAACAGAACGGTTGGGAGATTTTGAATTTAAAATTTCCCCCAAATCGTTTTTTCAAACCAACACCAAACAGGCCGAAAAATTATATACCGTAACCCGGGATTTTGCAGCACTTACCGGCAACGAAATTGTGTACGACCTGTATTGCGGCACCGGCAGCATCGGCATTTTTGTAAGTAAGCAGGCTAAAAAAATTATTGGGGTTGAAGTGATAGAAGAAGCCATTACCGATGCAAAAGGGAATGCAGCGTTAAACAATATCAGTCATGCTGAGTTTTTTGCCGGCGATGTAATAAAAATATGCAATGATGAATTTTTTGCTGTGCATGGCAGGCCCGATGTGATCATTACCGATCCGCCACGTGCCGGCATGCATGAAAAACTAGTAAATAAATTGCTGGAAATAGCAGCGCCTACAATTGTATATGTAAGCTGCAACACGGCAACACAGGCACGAGACCTGGGCTTACTGAACGAAAAATACCAGATTGAAAAAATTCAACCGGTAGATATGTTTCCGCATACACACCATATAGAATGTGTGGTATTGCTGAAACTGAGATAAGAATTAAACAACTAAATTTGTACAATGGCTTTTAATAATTACGGAAACAGTTTTCAGCGTACAACACCCATCGTGTTGAACTTAATCATCATTAATGCATTGGTATATTTTGCACAAATTGCATTTGGCGGTAGCGGCCCGTATAACCAGGTAGATGATCTGTTTGCATTGCATCATTACAAATCAGATCTGTTCAAACCTTACCAGATCGTTACGCATATGTTTATGCACGGCGGGTTTTTTCATCTGCTGTTTAATATGTTTGCTTTATGGATGTTTGGAAGCAATGTGGAAAGAGTTTGGGGGCCAAAGCGGTTTTTAACTTTTTATCTTATTTGTGGATTGGGTGCTGCATTTGCGCAAATGGGCTCATATACATTTGACTTTTGGCAGATAGATCATTTGAATTTAGCTGCTGAAGAGGCTATACAATACCAGGATATTTTGCGAAGAAGCGCAACAGTAGGTGCGTCAGGCGCTATCATGGGTGTACTGGCAGCATTCGGTTATCTTTTTCCCAATACAGAATTAATTCTTTTCCCAATACCGATTCCCATTAAAGCAAAATGGGCCATCATGGGAATTATTGCTTTAGATGTATTTGGTGGAGTATCAAAAGTGCCGGGCGATAACATTGCACATTTTGCCCATGTTGGAGGCGCACTGATTGGACTTTTACTCGTAATGTTTTGGAACAAAACCAATAAAAAAACTTTCTATTAATAGTAACAATTGCGTGTTACAACTGTTTGTAATTTTACAGTTATAGCAAAACAAGTTATGGGAGAATCGGACAGATATATTGACTACAGATTAAAAAAGAAACGCTTTACATTGGGCCAGCCCGATAATGCATTGATGTGGCTTTTTGTGATTAATGTGGTTTTTTTTCTGATACTGCTTACCATTAAAGTTGCTATTAATGTTAACGACCATTCTAATACCGCTTTTAATACGCAGGTTGTTAACTGGTTTCAGTTGCCTGGCGGCCTCGTTTCGTTAAGCAAAAAACCATGGACTGTTATCTCTTACATGTTCAGCGATGTTGAATTAATGAGGGCACTCAGCAATATGTTGTGGTTATCGGCATTTGGCTCTGTGCTACAAAATTTAACCGGCAATAAAAAACTGATACCGGTTTACTTTTACGGAGGTTTTGCCGGGGCCATATTTTTTATTGCTGC
>JAYUZB010000169.1:0-4800 GCA_043752185.1 Chitinophagaceae bacterium | reverse complement strand
AGCTTGGCAAACACGAGGATATCAATAATGCCCTTCCAAATGGCATTTTTCTGGCTTTTGATGGTCAGGAGCTTACCATTTAGAATTACCACTTTAGGGTATTGTAAAAGATATTGATATGCCATATTTTGCCTTTCTAAATTGCAAAATATGGTAAAACGGTTTTTAGCAGATTATTTAAATTATACCCTTAAAGAGCGAGTTGGAATTACCGCAATATTAATATGCATTATTTCTTTTTTAATACTTCCATTTTTCTTCCACTACTTTATTTCCGAACCCAAATACGATCATCATCAGTTTGAAAAAGAAATTACTTCACTCAATTTAAAACAACTGGATACTAACCTTAGTTATACAAAGCGTGATTTTGATGATAACAATTATCACCCAACAGATATAAGTAATTACAGTAAAAGTATAAAGGGCGAACTGTTTTATTTTGATCCAAATACTTTACCGGCAAATGGATGGGTAAAGCTGGGCATAAGGGAGAAAACAGCTAACACTATTCAAAATTATATTTCAAAAGGTGGCCGGTTTTACAAGCCTGAAGATATTAGTAAAATATGGGGCCTGCATGAAGATGAAGTGAGAAGACTTTTACCTTATGTAAGAATAGAACCAATGCCTGCAAAGGATTACAATAAATACCCCGATTCAGAAAAGGGAAAAATTTACGAGAAACCTACATACACCATTACAACTGTAGATATAAATAATGCTGATACCACCGCCTTTATTGCATTACCCGGCATTGGCAGTAAACTGGCGGCACGTATCATTGCCTTCAGAGAAAAACTGGGAGGATTTTTTAAAGCAGAACAGGTTGCAGAAACCTACGGATTGCCCGATTCTGTTTTTCAGAAAATAAAAAGTAAACTGGTTATTACCGGTAGTAATGTTAAACAATTCAATATTAATACCGCCACTGTTGATGAATTGAAAACACATCCTTACTTACGGTATAATATTGCAAATGCTGTTGTACAATACCGTTTGCAGCATGGTAGTTTTTCGTCGGTAAGCGATATTAAAAACATCATGCTAATAACTGATGAGGTTTATAATAAAGCCGCTCCTTATCTTACAGTTAAATGAGACGATCATTTAAATCTTTGCAGTTGAATATTGTTATACTTACTAGAGGATTGTATTTTTTAATATGAGCATTAATACAACAGTAATTGCAAAGCCCAATAAGACCATAACACGAAAATATCCGGTCCTAAACCCATCTAATTTCCACTTTTTGCCATATTCTTTTTCATAACGTTTATAATTAAACCTGATAAGGATAATAGTAGCTAAAAGGAATATTCCAATGGCTATAAATATTTGATAAGTGGATAGCTCCATAAATAATAATTTTTATTTTCTTTCTAACCGTTTTTTCTGATATTGAAGGTAGCGCAATTTGCTGCCTTATATACTTGTATTAAGGCTAATGCCCGTTAGTATTTAGAATTCTGTAAATTGCAGCCTCAAAGATTGCTATTTATGAATTTTACAACTTCTGAATTAACGGAGCAGGTTGCTCAGACTGCGAGGAATTTTGCCTTACAACATATCAAACCACATTTAATGGAATGGGATGAAAGCCAGGAATTTCCGGTGCACATTTTTAAAGAAATGGGTAAGCTGGGATTGATGGGTGTATTGGTGCCAGAAGAGTATGGCGGCAGCGGCCTGGGTTATTACGAGTACAATACCATTATACAGGAAATTGCAAAAGTTTGTGGCTCCATCGGTTTGTCGCTGGCTGCACACAACTCACTTTGTACCGGGCATATTTTAACTTTTGGCAACGATGAACAAAAGAAAAAATATTTACCCAAATTGGCCACAGCAGAATTTATTGGAGCCTGGGGTTTAACAGAAGCTAATACCGGAAGCGATGCCGGCAATATGAAAACAACTGCTGTAAAAGATGGTGATGACTGGATCATTAACGGAACCAAATCGTGGATTACGCATGGTAAGAGTGGTGATGTGGCCGTAGTTATTTGCAGAACCGGCGAGCCACGCTCAAAAGATAATTCAACCGCTTTTATTGTAGAAAGAGGAACCGCTGGTTTTAGTGCCGGAAAAAAAGAAAACAAACTGGGCATGCGTGCCAGCGAAACTGCCGAAATGATTTTTGATAACTGCCGTATACCGGATGCCAACCGCATGGGAGCAATTGGCCAGGGCTTTAAGCAAAGCATGAAAATTTTGGATGGTGGCCGCATATCTATTGCAGCACTGGGTTTGGGTATTGCAAAGGGGGCTTATGAAGCATCTTTACAATATGCAAAAGAGCGCCATCAGTTCGATCAGCCCATTGCCAGTTTCCAAGGTATTAGTTTTAAACTGGCAGATATGGCAACCGAAATTGAAGCTGCTGATTTATTAATTAAACAAGCCTGCGATTTAAAAATGCGTGGTTTACCTATGACCAAAGAAGCGGCTATGGCAAAATATTATAGCAGTGAAGTGGCAGTAAGGGTAAGCACCGATGCGGTGCAAATATTTGGCGGATACGGATACACCAAAGATTTTCCGGTGGAGAAATTTTACAGAGACAGCAAACTATGCACCATTGGCGAGGGAACCAGCGAAATTCAAAAACTGGTTATCAGCAGGGAAGTGTTGAAATAAATTATGAGCTCCCCCTACACCATGTAGGGGGAGTTTTTTTGAAAAAAATTATGAAACAACTTTTAATTGTACTGATTTTTTTTGCTGTAGGTTGTGCTGGCGATGATAAAAATGCATCGGCAGATAATACAATTGCTGATGCAAAAATTAATGGTGAAGTTTTGTTTAAGGCAAATTGTGCCAGTTGCCATAAAACGGATAAAGCTTTTACAGGTCCTGCATTAAAGGGTTCATTGCAAAGATGGAGTGGAGATAAAAAAGCTATGTATGAATTTATAAAAAACCCTTCCAAATCAGTAGTTGAAAATCCTTATGCTAAACAACTTTTTGAAAAATGGAATAGAATAATAATGACTGCATCTACATTAACTGATACCGAATTAGATGCAATCATGAAATATTGCGAAGATCCGATACAATAAGAAAGAAGTAAAGACTACAAACCATCTTCATCAGCCTTACCTACACTACCAAACATATTATCTACTGCACCACCCAACATCGGAAATTTTTCTTTTACAAAATCTTTAATGGTTTCCAGTGCTTTGGTAGCCTGTTCATCAGTGATGCCTGCATTTGCTTTTAAACGATCTATTAATTCCTGCATAATTTTATTTTTATAATTTTATAATTTGCTTTTATCTTCCAGTTCCCTCTCCTTGGGAGAGGGGTTGGGGTGAGGCCGCTTTACTCCGTATCATACCTATCCACCCTTTCAATGCCGCTCATAGATACCAACCTGTTTACCAGTTCGTCCAGTTCTTCCTTATCGTGTACAAATATTTTTACATTACCTTCAAAAATACCTTCTTTCGCTTCAATGGTCATGGCCGATATATTGAATTTTAATTCGCCGCTGATGAGGTTGGTTATTTTATGAATAACACCCACATCATCCAAACCAATGATTTTTAAACCGGTAAGGAAGGATATTTCTTTATTTTTTGCCCACTTGGTTTTTACAACCCGGTGGCCATAATTTGCCAGTAACCTGGCCGCATTGGGGCAATTGGTGCGGTGAATTTTAAGACCCTCACCGGTGGTTACAAAACCAAACACATCATCGCCGGGTATTGGTTTGCAGCAGTTAGCCAATGCGTATTGTATCTTATCACTGCTTTCGCCAAAAATGATAAGCTCTGCCTCTTTTTTATCGTAGGTTTTTAAAGCAGAATCTTTGTCAGTCTTTTCTTCAACAGCCAGTTTTATAGGTTTTGGAAGTATCAGTTTATCGCCATGTACAGTAAACTCTTTTAGCTCTTTAAGGTCTATTTTTTTTATGGCTATTTCATACCACAAATCAAGTGTTGAGTTCAATTTATAAAACGAAGTAAGTTCCTCCAGGTTATGCTGGCTAAGGGCAGCACCCATACCTTCCAGCTTGCGTTGCAATGTATATTTTCCTTCTTCTGCAATGGTTCTTTTTTCTTCTTTTAGTGTATCTTTTATTTTCGATTTTGCCTTACTGGTTACTACAAAATTCAGCCACTCAATATTGGGTTTTTGTTTGGCGCTGGTAATAATTTCAATCTGATCGCCGCTGCGTAATTTATGGCTAAGTGGCACCAGCTTATGATTTACCTTGGCGCCAATACACCTGCTACCAACAGCAGTGTGCACACCAAAAGCAAAGTCTAATGCAGATGCGCCAATGGGCAGCATCTTCACCTCTCCCTTAGGTGTGTACACATAAATTTCTTCTGCAAGAAAAGAGGTTTTAAAATCCTGTAAAAAATCTATTGAATTTTCATCGGGTCGGTTGAGGGCTTCCCGTATCTGGTGAAACCATTTGTCAAAGCGGCTTTCATCTTCCTTGCCTTCTTTGTATTTCCAGTGTGCGGCCAAACCTTTTTCGGCAATCTCATTCATGCGCTTGGTGCGTATCTGAACTTCTACCCATTTGCCATGCGGGCCCATAACGGTAGTGTGCAGTGCTTCGTAACCATTGCTTTTTGGGTTACTTAGCCAATCTCTTAATCGTTCAGGCGACGGATTGTATTCATCTGTAATTATGCTGTACACTTTCCAGCATTCTTCTTTTTCTTTTTCCAGCGAACTGTTTACAAGAATTCGAATCGCAAACAGATCGTACACTTCTTCAAAACTCACTCCTTTTTTTTTCATCTTGTTCCAGATGGAGTGTATACTTTTTGGGCGACC
>JAYUZB010000168.1:0-11703 GCA_043752185.1 Chitinophagaceae bacterium | reverse complement strand
TTCAATATTTGCATTTCCGGCAGTAAAAGCCAATTGCTGGGCCTGCTGCAATATTTCCTGCGATTTTATGGTAAGATTTTGTAAACTCATTTTACTTTGTTTCTGTTTTCAGCGCAAAACTCAATCCAACAAGTTAAACAGGCAATTATGGCATAGCTTGATTATTAAACCTGACGCATAAGCATACACAAAAATCTTTCCCTGCTATTGTTGCAGGCTAAAATAGCCATAGTTGTAAGTTTATAAAAATTGATAGCATATTAATCAAAACAGTTTACTAAAATTTATCAGGATAACTTAATTTCGTGATGGCTTAAAAATGAATATTAAGATTAAAAGACTGGAATAAAACTATATTCTTCCGGAAACATAAGTATGAAAAAACTGATTTTCTTAATTCTACTGAATAGCCTTTTTTTTATAGCATCTGCACAAAAAAAAGGTAAATTATTATCCGGCATGTACCTGCAATGGGGCTATAACACTGAGTGGTACACCAAAAGCAATATTCATTTTAACACGATGGTAGATGGTGTACAGCACAATTTTACTATTTACAAAGCAAAAGCACACGACAGAAGTGATATAAACGGAGTCGTAAATAAACCACTTGAAGTTACCGTGCCACAGTACAATTACCGGGTTGGTTTTTATCTTAATAAAAAACATACAAAAGCTATTGAGATTAACTTTGATCATACTAAATACATAGTATACGACAACCAGGTATTAAGGGCTAAAGGCAACATTGGCAATAATTATTTTGATAAAGACACGGCATTTACAAGAAATGAAATGCATTTTGAACATACCAATGGTGCTAATTTCTATCATATAAACTATGTTCGGCAATACGAGTTGAAGCGAAATAGTAAACGCCCGGTTTTTACTGCTTTATGGAAAGCCGGAGGGGGTATACTGATTCCGAAAACTGATATTACCCTCAGCAATAAAAGAGTTGATAACCGTTTTATTATAGCAGGTTATTGCTTTGGTGCCGAAGGCGGTGCCAGGTGGTATATGAGCAGAAAATTATTTTTTGAAGGAACAGCAAAAGCCGGTTTCGCCAATTATACAAATGCCCTGGGTGCCGGTAATGGAAGGGTAAACCATAGTTTTGGATATTTTGAATTGATTGGCACCATTGGATATGATATAAATTTTTGAGTAACGTGAACTAATACAAAAGCCTCCGAAGTTTTGGGGGCTTTTGTATTTTTATAGAAATGTAAACTATGGCTGATCATAAAAAATCAAAGTTAGCCCCTGTTAAAGTATATTACAGACGGCTTTGGAAGAATGCCTTTTTTGGTACGGCTATTATGTTTATTTGCTTATTAATTGGTGTACTGGGATATAAATTGACAATACCTGAATTGGATTGGTACGACAGTCTTTTAAACGCCTCCATGATCTTAAGTGGCATGGGGCCAATGATTGATGAGTGTATAGAATTATCCAATACTGCCAAAATTTTTGCATCACTCTATGCCTTGTTCAGTGGTGTAGCTTTTATCAGCACCATTGGCATTTTAATAGCTCCTATTGCACACCGATTTTTTCATAAGATACATTTAGAAGATACAGACGATCAGTGAGTGTAATTGAAAAACATACTGAACTGATTAAAAAACTGGCAACCAACCTGGGTTTTGATTATTGTGGAATTGCCAAAGCACAATTATTAAATGAAGATGCCAGGCGACTGGAGAGCTGGCTCAGTAAGGGTATGCATGGCAGCATGCAATACATGGAAAACCATTTCGACATGCGGATAGATCCGTCAAAACTGGTACCAGGTGCAAAATCTGTTATTACATTATTGCTGAATTATTATCCGGAAAAAGAACAAGCCCAAACTGCACCTAAAATTTCTAAGTATGCTTTTGGAAATGATTATCACGAAGTGATAAGATCAAAACTGAAAATGTTTCTGCAAAACATAAAAGAACAGGTTGGCGAAATACATGGCCGTGGTTTTGTTGACAGCGCACCGGTGCTTGAAAGAGCCTGGGCACAAAAAGCAGGAATTGGCTGGATTGGTAAGAATGGAAATCTTATTAATAAACAAAGTGGATCTTTCTTTTTTATAGCTACACTGATTGTTGACATTGAATTAGAATATGACGATGCATTTGTAAAAGATTATTGCGGCACTTGCACAAAGTGTATTGATGAGTGCCCAACAGAAGCCATATTACCCAACAAAGTTGTTGACGGTAGCAAATGCATCTCTTACTTTACTATTGAACTTAAAGATGCCCTCATACCTGAAAACATGAAAGGGAAGTTTGATAACTGGATGTTTGGCTGCGATGTATGCCAGGATGTTTGCCCGTGGAATCGTTTTTCAAAATCAACTGCAGAGATTGGCTTTACGCCTATTTCCGAGATTTTAAATTTTTCAACCAGCGATTGGGAAAATTTGACTGAAGAATCTTTCAAGGTCATTTTTAAAAATTCTCCACTTAAAAGAGCTAAGTTTGACGGCATAAAACGCAATCTGAATTTCATTAAATATTAGTATGAACCCAGGCATTCAAAAGCTTTATAATCTTGCTAACAAACCCGGCAGACTAATTATTGGTTTAATGAGCGGCACTTCGCTGGATGGGCTGGATATTGCCTTATGCAAAATTGAAGGCTGCGGACAAAATACCAAAATGGAATTGCTTAAGTTTGAAACTGTTTCTTATACCGATGATTTTAAAAATGAGGTTAGAAATGTTTTTTCAAAAAGATTAATTGACCTTGAAAAGCTTTGTCTGCTTAATCCCTGGATAGCTTTGCAACATGCTGGCATGATAAATACCTGTTTGCAAAAATGGAATATTAAAAACAGTGAGGTTGACCTGGTAGCCAGTCACGGGCAAACCATTTACCATGCTCCGCAAAGGTTACATCAGCAACTAAAATTTGGTAATGCCACTTTACAAATTGGAGATGGCGATCATTTAGCAGTTGCAACGGGTATTATTACCATCAGCGATTTCAGGCAAAAAAATATTGCTGCTGGCGGAGAAGGTGCTCCCCTGGCGGTTTATGGAGATTATATACTTTTCAGTAAAAAAGGGGAAGACCGTATTTTATTAAACATAGGCGGTATTGCAAATTTTACTTTTTTACCCGGCGGTGATAAAAATATTTTGTGTACAGATGTAGGGCCCGGCAACACATTGATGGATGCTTATATACAGGAACAATTTCCCGGAAATTCATTTGATAAAGATTCGGTGGTTGCAAAAGCCGGTACTATAAATGAAAATTTATTGGCTGCTCTTAAACAACATGATTTCTTTAAACAGGGTTTTCCAAAAACAACCGGGCCGGAGTTATTTAATCTTCATTATTTACATCAAGCAAAACAAACAAGCAGTACAATATCATTATCTACAGCAGATACCATGGCCACACTCAACAGATTTTCGGCTGATATGATAGTTGTTGCTATTAAAGATTGCTTGAAAGATAAAAATGAAATTAAAATATTCAGCAGTGGCGGTGGCATTCATAACCCATTATTGATGCAGCATTTGCAGGAACAATTGCCTGGTTCCACTTTTCTCAGCACGGCTGATAAAGGCGTAAATCCTGATGCAAAAGAAGCGGTATTATTTGCATTACTGGCTAATGAATGCGTATGCAGTGATGTTTCAGCTACTGAAATAAAATCTCATGGAATTATTCCCGTTGCTATGGGTAAGATCAGTTTTCCTGCTTAGTTATTTTCTGCATAAGTTTTTAAACTATTCAAAGCATCTTCATATCCCTGTCCGCTTATCTTTTCAATAAAAATGCCATAAAATTTTTCCCATGGATACCATTTTAATTTGATGAGTACATTCCATTCTGCCTGAACCTGGTTACTGTCTGCTAAAGGCAAAACACTGATGGTATTCTGTACATCATTCTCTCCTGATCTTTTTAAAAGAGCAGCAATTGAATTATTGCTTTTGCTTGTTATTTCTACTGTATTTTTTTTGCCTTTAGAATCCCATTCGCAGGAATTGCTTATTCCATCAGCACCTGTACTAAATTTAATTTTTGCAGAATCATTAATAAAAACCGGCTGCCAGTGCTTCCAGTTCTGCAGGTTATTTATTTCACTAAAAACCTTACCAGCAGCGGCATTAATCACTACAGCCCTGGTAACCATCAGCTTTGATGGAATAAATAATGAAAGTATTGTTATAAAAATAAACAACCCTGCCAGTACAATAAAAAACCCTTTAAATAACCTCATACTATTCCCATTTAAAAACTTTGATGGCGACTATATAAACAGCAATGCCCCATATTAATAAAATCCCAATTTCTGTTCGCACTTCCCATAAATTCTGTCCCTCAAAAGCTACAGCTCTCATCGCAGTATTTAAGTGTGTAAGTGGCATTGCTTTTGAAACAGGCTGCAACCATTTTGGAAAAGCTTCTACCGAAAAAAAAGTACCTCCCAATAAAAACTGTGGTAATGTAATCAGGTTAGCAAACGGTGGTATAGTGCTGTCGTTTTTTGCCAGCCCGCTCACTATAAAACCAAAACCCATAAATATAACCAGACCAATAAAACTCAGCAATAGCATTTCCATCAGTGTTCTGAATCCGTTTACCAATGTAAAACCAAAAATGTAATACCCGGCCAGGATGATTACAATAGCAGTAACCATCTGAAATATCACCCTGGATAAACCTTCGCCTAAAATAATATGTGTACGGCTGATAGGTGTTGCAAAAAAACGTTTGAGTACTAAAGTATTTCTCAGGTTAAAAAACATAAATGCTACTCCAAATACACCAGAGCTCAACAGCGAAAAACCCAATTGCCCTGGCAGAATAAAGTCTATTGTTTTGTACTCTCTAACCACTTCTCTTTTTACCGGCTGTAAAGGATCTGCTGTAACATATGCAGGCCTGTTGGCAAATTTTGCATTATTAATTTCATTACTTATACCGTTTAAAATAGGCAATACCTGAGGCCATTTGTCATCGCTGGCACTGGTGCTACTGATAGTGTATTGATAAGCCGAAGCAGAATCGGTTGGTTTGGTGATTTTAATAACTCCGGCAATCTTGCCCTTAAGCAGACTCGATCGTAAATCTTCATCAGTTGCAAATCTCACAATTCTTAAACGCCTGCTTGTTTTAATGGAATCATATAGTGCATTTGCAGTGTCGCAATTTTTATCAATCGCTACTTTATACACTGGGACTCCTCCTCCATCGCCTATAAAACCGAATACCAGTATAAAAATAAAAGGGAAAACAAAACTAAACACAACTGCCGACGGACTCCTGAAAATAGCTCTTAAACTGGCTTTGGTAATGGCCAGCATGGCTCTAACCTGGCTGTATTTTTGCATAATCTGCTTTAATTGAAGCGTAAAGCTATTGGTAAAAAAGGATTCAAAAAAATTTGCAGGATTGCGCCATGTGTCGTATATTTGTATGACAAATGTCAGCGCAATGAAAAAAAAAGTAAAAATTACCAGTTATAAACAAACTACTTCCGAATTAAAATTAGAAGAACCAACTCCTGTTTACCGCAGCGTAAAAGCATTACCGCAGGTAAAAGATTTTACTTACAACGAATTTAAAAAAATTGCTGATAAAACACCCTTTACCCAAGTTGAATGGGCTTCTATACTTCATGTAAGTGAACGCACATTACAACGTTATGCAAAAAACAACGGCAGCTTTGCTCCTATCAATGCTGAACGTGCTGTTCAAATTGAAAAAGTTATAAAAGAAGGTAAAATCACTTTTGGAAAGGTTGAAAATTTTTACAACTGGTTAAAAAGTAATCCATATATGCTGGAGGGCAATTTGTCTTTAAATTCACTTACCACTTACGAAGGTATTCAAAAGGTTCTAACCCAATTAGGCCGTATTCAACATGGCATTTTAGCATGATCATTTACAGACTGGCAATTGAAGCATTTAAAGATGATTTAAGTGGCACCGGCTCCAAACTATTTGGTGGCAGATGGAATCTTCCGGGATACCCAGCTATTTATACTTCAGAAAATATATCCCTGGCAGTTCTTGAAATTATAGTGAATACTGATAAAAATTATATCCCTCCCAGTTATTACTTGTTAAAACTGCAAATTCCGGACAACCTTCCTTTTAAACTGATCACACAAGCCGGTTTAAAAGAAAAATGGTATACTGATTTTGAATATGCACAATTCATAGGATCAAAATTTTTAGAGTTGGGCAAAGAAGCTGTTTTAAAAATGCCATCGGCAATTGTAAAAGAAGAGTATAATTATTTATTAAATCCTGCTCATACAGATTTTAAAAAAATAACTATAAAGGAATCAACCCCTTTTGATCTTGATATAAGATTATTGAAAAAATAATGAATAATATTTACCTCCTTCTTGGCAGTAATATGGGAAACAGCAAAGCCAGGTTATTAAAAGCTGTTGTACAAATTGAAAAACAAATCGGTACAGTAATCCGTCAATCAGGCCTGTACAGCACAGCTGCATGGGGTAATGCCAACCAACCCGATTTTTTAAACCAAGTAATTATTGTTGAAACAAAATTATCTGCGCCGCAAACCATGCAAACCATTTTAAACATCGAAAAAAAAATGGGACGTATCAGAACCTTTAAAAATGCACCCAGGGTTATCGACATTGATATTTTATTTTTCAACAAAGAGATAATTGAACAGGAGCATCTCAGCATTCCGCATCCACAAATTCAAAACAGGCGCTTTGTGTTGGTACCACTCAACCAGCTATCGCCTAACCTAAAGCATCCAATACTCAACAAAACAGTTCACCAGCTTCTTATTAACTGCTCAGATAAACTAAATGTTAAAAAGTTTTAAGAGCGCAAAAGCTGTTTCCGCTTATTTTGCAGTTCTATCTGCGTATGAAGTATAATTTTGTGACTATAGAAGGAAATATTGGTGCCGGTAAAACCACACTGGCTCATTTGCTAAGCAAACATTTTAACGCCCGGTTAATACTGGAAGAATTTGCCGACAACCCTTTTCTGCCAAAGTTTTACGAAAACCCCGGCCAGTACGCTTTTCCGCTGGAGTTGTTTTTTATGGCAGAACGATATAAACAGTTAAAAGACCTGTTGCAAACAAAAGATATGTTTCAGAACATAACCATCTCCGACTATCTTTTTACCAAATGCCTTTTATTTGCCAAAGTAAATTTGCCGGATGAAGAATTTCGTTTGTACCAAAAACTTTTCGAAATCATCAATCCGCAAATTGTACAACCCGATATTGTTATATACCTGCACACACCTGTAAAAAAACTGCAGGAGAATATAAAAAAACGCAACCGGGATTATGAGCAGTCAATTCCGAACGATTACCTGTTTACCTTGCAGGAAACCTACACCCAGTATATAAAACAGCACAATATTAAAACGCTTTATGTAGATGCCGACAATGCCGATTTCCTGGGTAATGAGGAGCACCTTAAAATTATCATTGATGCATTGGACAAAGAATATGAAGATGGGCAACATTATATAACTTTGCCCTAATCATTACAAATGAGCAGCAGCAAACTCCCCAAAGAATTTCAACACTTTATTTTTGCAAGATTATTTTTTGTGCTGGGCCTGCGCATGATAACCACCATTGTAATTTACCAGGTTTTTCATTTAGCTAACACATACATGGTTGGTTTTGCAGGCCTTGCCGAATTTGTACCCGCTGTAATTGCGGCTTTGTATGCCGGCCATTATATTGATAAGCACAATAAAAAAAATATCCTCGTATGGTCTTATGCCTGCTATATGGTATGCGGTATTACATTAGCATTAATAAGCCTACCGTGGTTTGGCTTCAGCAATACCACACAGCTTACTGTAATTTTAATAGTTGTTTTTTTTACAGGCATAATTCGTTCTTTTGCCGGCCCATCGGCCAACAGCATGATTGCGGCCATTGTACCCCGTGAACAATTACAAAAAGCCATCTCTTATAATTCATCCACTTGGCTTATTTCATCCATTGGCGGCCATGCTGTTGGTGGATTATTGATTGCAGGCATCGGTATTTCCAACGCCTACTTTGTAACTGCAGCATTAATATTAACTGCGGGTATTTTTGCTTTGCAGTTATACCCCAAACCACCCGTACAAAATCTGGAAAAAGAGCCCATGCTCACTTCCATTAAAAAAGGCTTTTCATTTGTTTTCTCCAATAAGAATTTACTTGGCGTTATTTCTTTAGACCTCTTTGCAGTACTTTTTGGCGGAGCCAGTGCCTTTATACCCGAAGTTGCGGCCAACATTTTACATACAAATGCCGTTGGTTATGGTTTTTTAAATGCTGCCATGGATTTGGGCAGTCTCATCATTGTGGCACTGCTTGTAAAATATCCTATGCGCCGCAAACAGGGGTTAAAAATGCTGTTGGCTGTTGCAGGCTTTGGTATTTGCATTATCATATTTGGTTTATCAAAAGTTTACTGGTTAAGTTTTATGGCATTGCTTGCTGCGGGGCTGTGCGATGCTGTAAGTGTGGTGGTACGTGGCACCATACTACAGTTGTATACCCCCGATGAATTAAGAGGCCGTGTTTCTTCCATCAATTTAATTTTTATAAACAGCAGCAACGAACTGGGCCAGTTCGAAAGCGGTGTAACCTCCCGTATGTTTGGCACTTTGCCAGCCATTATTTTTGGTGGTGCCATGTCGGTATTGGTTGTAACTGCTACCTGGCTTAAGTTTCCCAAGTTGAGGAAGTTGGAATATTAGTGATCGAAGTCGAACTATTATGATACTTGTTTCAGGCGAAGTCGAAAATTTTATCAAATAAAACTCTTTGATACCAGCTTCAAACTTTCATGGCATCATCGTTGTGAACTTGTTCTGTTCTTCATTTCTTTTAGTAAAAGAAATGAAGAATCTCACTTGTACCGCATACCCTTGGGCAACTTTAATTGTGTTTTGCCTATTGCATTTCAATAAAACCCAGTTGCTTATATTTATGCTTCAAATGTAAATGCATGAAACACATCAACAACGCTAAACTGTTTGCAACCTTAATTTCTTTTGTAATTATTACCATATTTGCAAGCTGCAAATCTACACCCCAATTAAAATCCGGTGAAGGTTATGTTACAGTAAAAGGAGGGAAAATATGGTACCGAATTTTAGGAGAAGGTAAGCAAACGCCTATCCTGATGCTGCACGGCGGGCCAGGCGGTACCAGTAAGTCGTTTTATCAATTTGCTGAATTAGGCAATGACAGGCCATTCATTATTTTTGATCAGCTTGGCAGCGGAAGGTCTGGCTACCATACCGACACTACATTACTTACAGTAGAAAATTTTGTTGAACAGGTAAATGCACTTAAAACTTTATTGGGATTAAAAGAGTTCTACCTGCACGGTCATTCATGGGGCACTGCTTTGGCTTTAGAATATTACCTTAAATATCCAAAAGGCATTAAAGCTATCATTTTTAACAGCCCTTATTTTAGTACCTCATTATGGAAAGCCGATGCCGATATGCTCATCAGCACATTACCGGATTCTATTCAACTGGCGATTAAAACCGGAGAAAAAAATCATGATTTTGAATCACCTGCCTATAAAAATGCCAATGAAGTATTTAATAAAAACTTTGGCGTACGAAAGACAAGGCTAACAAGTGAACTGGATACATCAACTTTAAAAGGCAATACCTTTATTTATAATTACATGTGGGGACCCACAGAATTTACTTCAACCGGTACGCTTATCAATTACAACCGGGTACAAAGTTTAAAAACCATTACAGTTCCAACACTTTTTATAACCGGCGAATTTGATGAAGCACGCCCAACAACAGTAAAATATTTTCAGAGCTTAGTTCCCAACTCTAAATTTGTTATGATTGAAGGAGCCGGCCATGGCACCATGCATGATAACAGAAGCCAGAATATAAGTGCGATAAAGAATTTTTTAGATAGCCTCGAACTTAAATAAATTGATAAACCAAAATGACAAAAAGAATCTCAGCAATCTTAATCTGCTTACTTTGTGAATTTACAGTAAATGCCCAAACAACTAAACCTTTCAGCATTGGAGAAATTAAAACCATAAAATCTAAAATCCTTGCTGAAAGCAGAACACTAAATATTAATTTACCCGACGGCTACAACAACAAAGAAAAATACCCGGTCATTTATTTATTGGATGGATCGGCCAATGAAGATTTTTTACATATTGTTGGGCTGGTACAGTTTTACAATATGACTTTTAATATGCCCAAAACCATCATTGTGGGCATTGCCAATGTTGACAGGAAAAGGGATTTTACTTTTCCTGCAAAAATTGAAAAATTTAAAAAGATGCATCCAATCACCGGGGGCTCAGCTAAATTCATCGATTTTCTTGAAAAGGAATTACAACCGTACATTAAAGCCAATTACAAAACAAACGATAGTACCTATCTTATCGGCCAGTCGCTGGGTGGGTTGGTTGCATCTGAAATTCTGCTAAAAAAGCCAGATCTGTTTTCAAATTATATCATTGTTAGCCCAAGCCTTTGGTGGGATGACGGAGCTTTATTAAAACAGGCCCCTGCCCTGCTTACCCACCAAACCGATAATAAAAAATGGGTGTATGTTTCGGTTGGCACCGAAGGAAAAGAAATGGAAGAAGGTGCTGCCGGGCTTGTAAAGGCTTTGCAAAACGCCAACAAAAAAAATATGAAGATTGATTTTGTTCCTTTGCCAAAAGAGAACCACGCTACAATTTTACACAACAGTATTTATGAGGCGTTTAACATATTATATCCCTATAAAGAATAAGCAGTAAGCGTATATTTGCAGATTGAGCTGTTTTTTTAAACTTTTAAAACTTATCTGATGAAATTGTATGTTAGAAATATGGCTTGTTTAAGTTGCAAAGTAGTCGTACAGGAATCGTTGGAGGAAATGGAAAAACAATGTATAAAGGTTGAACTGGGAGAAGTAGAAACCAAAGAAGACCTTACAGACGTTGAAAAGAAAAAGCTGAATGATCGAATTAGGAAAGTAGGGCTGGAATTACTGGAAAACAAACAGGGTGCCATCATTGAAAAAATACGAAAAGTAGTTGTTGACTATGTTTACCATACCGAAGAAAAACTAATCGTTAATTTTTCTGACTATCTCAGCAAAAAACTTAATTATAGTTACACCTATTTAGCAAATCTTTTTTCTGAAGTAGAAGCATCTACAATTGAGCAATATGTGATTGCCATGAAAATTGAGCGGATAAAAGAACTCATCATGTTTGAAGACGTTACGCTTACAGAAATCTCATACAAATTACATTACAGCAGTGTGGCACATTTGTCAACACAGTTTAAAAAAGTAACGGGCTTAACTCCTACCCATTTTAAGCAGCTAAAAAAGAAAAGAAGAATTGCAATTCAGAATCTCTGATTTTTAAAACCCCGTGAACTTTTCGGAACAAACCTTGTTGTTAAAATATTTACCTAATATTTTTTTTGTACATTGTATTACTAAAACTCACCAATATGCAACGCAGATCATTCATACGCAATACAGGTTTAACCCTTGCAGGCCTTGCCTTACTTAACAAAAGTTCACTGGCTTCGCTTTTATCCGATCCTGCCTGGAAAATAAAAATGCTTACAAACGATATAGGCATCTTTACTGAAAAAGGCGGTACTATTCTTTTTCTGCTTACAAAAAAAGGAATGGTTGTAGTTGATTCTCAGTTTCCGGAT
>JAYUZB010000167.1:0-11772 GCA_043752185.1 Chitinophagaceae bacterium | reverse complement strand
AGGGGCAGTTATCACCGGCAGCTTATCAACGTGCATTGGCAGATCCCTCAAGCGACAATTACCACTATTACCGGGGTGATGACCTGGATCAAACGCCCGGACTTGGCCTTATTGGCAGATACAAAAATTTCAATAATCCACAGGGTAATTCACCGGTTGCAAGTACCACATCTACTTATTCATCGGCTGCCACTTTGTACCCCGATGCAGAAGACCTGAACCGGGATAATACAATGAATCAAACTGAAGAATATTTTCAGTACATCGTTGATATTAAACATTCAACCCAGCCTGAAATGGCAATTGGTACAAACTTTATTGTTGATAAAAAATCAGTTACCGTTAACCTGGTAAATAATACCCAACGCAACGAAATCTGGTACCAGTTCCGTATTCCAATTGGGCAATACAACCGCAAAATTGGAAATATTCCCGATTTTAAATCAATACGTTTTATACGCATGTTTATGACCGATTTTGAGGATAGTGTGGTTATGCGTTTTGGCGAGTTGCAGTTTACAAGGAATGTATGGCGTAAATTCAATTACAAAATTGATACACTAGGTACCTATTCCCAACTGCCTCCCGGCAGCCCTACTACGTTTAACCAGGGAGCAGTTAATATTGAAGAAAACGATAAACGTACACCATTACCATATCGTACACCTACCGAAATTCAAAGGATACAAACCTTAAGCAATAATGGAGTAAACCTGTTACTAAATGAACAGGCTTTAAGTTTACAGTTTTGCGAATTGGCCAGCAAAGATGCCAGAGCTGTGCAACAAACATTTGCCAACAGAGACCTGCGCCAGTTCCGTAAAATGCAGATGTATATACATGCAGAGCAAAAGCAGGGAAGCCCTTCACTTAGGGATAAAGATCTTACTGCCGTATTCCGTATGGGTACCGATTTTGTAAATAATTATTACGAGATACGAATACCGTTGATATTAACACCCCTGCAGGCCGGAACAATGGATGCGAACTCTAAAGAATATAATGATACATTGTGGAACCCCCGAAATTCGCTGGATATTGACCTGCAAACATTGGTTAAATTAAAGCAGGACAGAAATCTGAATGCACCGCCAGACCAGATTTACCGGGCGTTACAAACAAACGGGCATACTTATTCTGTGATGGGTAACCCCAACCTGGCCGAGATTAGAGGTATATTAATGGGAGTTGAAAACACCAATACACCCGGTACTGCGTGTGGCGAAGTATGGGTAAATGAACTACGCCTTTCATCTATTGATGAACATGGCGGCTGGGCAGCCTTGGGAAGAATTGATTTGAATCTTGCAGATTTGGGAACCATTTCAGTATCGGCAAATACACATAGCTCGGGTTTTGGAACACTGGAACAAAGAATAAATGACCGTTACCGGGATAATTTTTACCAGTTTGATGTATCGGCAAATCTTGAGCTGGGCAAACTACTGCCACCAAAAGCAGCATTATCTATTCCGGTTTTTGCCAGTTACCAGCAATCGGTAAGTACACCAGAGTACGATCCGTATGATATGGATATTAAACTGAAGGATAAACTGAAAGGAGCTACTTCGGCCGCTGCAAAAGATTCTATCAGAAACAGTGCTAATGATTTTACTTCAACCACCACGGTAAACTTTACCAATGTGCGTAAGAACAGAACCAGCACCAAGTCGCCTAAGATTTATGATATCTCCAATTTCGATGTCAGCTATTCTTATCTGAAAATTAAAAACCATACCCCTTTAATTGAAAGTAACGAAATAACCAGGCACCGATATGGATTGGGCTATAATTTCTCTCCATCGCCAAAATATATTGAGCCATTCAAAAAAATAAAATTCTTTACCAAAAGAAAAACACACTGGTTCGATCTGGTGAAGGATTTTAACTTCAACCTGATACCATCGCAGTTAAGTTTCAGGGCCGATGTAAACCGGCAGTTTGGTGCCATCAGGCCACGCAGTATCGGCACATCAAAATATAAAATACCAGAAACATACGACAAGTATTATACCTTTCAACGTAACTATATTTTGCGTTGGAATATTACCCGCAGCTTAAATTTTGACTTTACTGCTATTAATAACAGCAGGATTGATGAACCTGAAGGACGGTTGAATACGGGTGCAAAAAAAGATACCGTTTGGAGAAACCTGATTAAGGGCGGCCGCAACACAACCTATACCCACACAGCTAATTTTACTTATACACTACCAACAGCAAAATTCCCGTTGATTGACTGGACCACGGTTAACGTGCGTTACCAGGCAAACTACAATTGGATAGGTGCATCACGTTTGGCTGTAGAGCTTGGTAATATTATTGAAAACGGCCAGCAAAGCGAAGCTACAGCTCAGTTTGATTTTAACCGCCTGTATCAAAAATCAAAATGGTTACGTCAATTGGAAGCGCCAAGCAATAAGGCTGATCAGGAAAAATGGAGGGCAAGAATTACAAGGTATAAAGACACCATTGTAAAAAAGAATGGTAGAAAAGTAGTTAAGAAGCATAGAAAAGTTGATCAGTCTGCCGTGCCATATGTAAGCACCGGTTTAAAGTTTTTTGGCAAACTGGCAACCAGTGTAAAACAGGCAAATTTCTCTATATCCGAAAACGCACGTACACGTTTACCGGGTTATACAGACAGTACCAAAATTGTTGGCCAAAACTGGAGAAGCATGGCACCGGGTATTGATTTTATTTTGGGCCGGCAACCCGATACAGCATGGATGAATGCAGCAGCCAGAAAAAATTTAATAACCAGGGATACCACTTTCAATTCTGTATTTATGCAGAGTTTTGATCAGCGTATTACCTTCTCTGCACAGCTGGAGCCAATACGTGATTTAAACATCACCTTAAACCTGAGCAAAACATTTAATAAAAACTATACCGAAACTTTCAGATTTATAGATACAAGCGGCGGAACCAATCACAGCTTTAAACACCTTAATCCTTATGCAGGTGGTGGCTTTGATGTTTCTTATATTGCTTTTAAAACATTGTTTGGCAAGTTTGATCCCAACCGTGTTTCTCAAACCTTTAAAAAGTTCCAGGATTACAGGCTGATATTATCTGAGCGGCTGGGTAAGTCAAATCCTTATAGTGCAGGGCAGCCTGTGGGTGCCGATGGTTATTATTATGGATATGGTAAATACGCCATTGATGTACTGATACCGGCATTTTTAGCCGCTTATACCGGCGATGATCCAAATTCAGTATCATTGATCAAGCAGAATAATCCAAACATTAAATCAAATCCTTTCCGTGGTATAAAACCAAAACTTAACTGGAAACTTGATTATAATGGCTTAACCAAATTAAAACCGCTGGATAAGTGGTTTACCAATTTCTCCGTTTCTCATGGTTACACCGGTAACCTCAGCATGAATGGATTTACATCAGCATTACTTTACCAGGATGTGTCGCAGTATGGATACCCATCTTTTTTTGATACCATTTCAAAAAATTATGTGCCTTACTTCCTGTTGCCAAACATCAGTATTGGAGAGCAGTTTTCGCCATTGATAGGTATTGATATGATGATGACCAACCAACTGCAGGCCAAGTTTGAATATTCAAAAACAAGGCAACTTAGTTTAAGTCTGATCGATTTTCAGCTAAGCGAAGTACGCAGTACCGAATTTGCAATTGGTGCTGGTTGGCGTAAACGAGGTATGAAGAATCCGTTGAGTTTTATTAATGTAAAATGGCCTAAGTTCCTGCGAGGCAAAGAAGGTGATGGCAAGAAACTGGAGAATGAGATTAACTTCCGCCTCGATTTCAGGATACGAGATAATGTAACAGCCAACAGCCGCCTTGACCAGGATAATAATTTTGCAACAGGTGGCAGCAGGGATATTACCATTTCGCCATCAATAGATTATTTCTTAAACAACCGGGTTAATATAAAATTGTTTTTCGATCAGCGCCGGGTTAATCCTTATATCTCTTCAAGCGCTCCCATTGTAAATACAAGGGCTGGTTTGCAGGTGAGGATATCGTTGACAGAATAGCAGCAACTGATTTTTATATTTTGCCTTCGGCAAAAGAATACTGCCACAGAGGCACAGAAAGCACAGAAAAGACATTTGTTGATTCTGTGCTTTTTTGGTTGTAGAAGATTGGGAATTTTGCCTTCGGCAAAAAAGCTTTGCCACAGATTTACACGGATGATTTATTTCTGTGGTTCTGTATTTCTTCCAAAAGTTCTGGACAAATTGTATGGCGATAAAAATTTGCGAAGCAAATTAATCTGTGTTAATCTGTGTCCCGATAGCTATCGGGATGGCAAAAAACATTTGTGAAGCAAATAAAAAATCGCACTTCTGTGCTTCTGTGGCAAATATATTCCCCCGAAGGGGGAATAAAAAAATCCTCCGGTTTAGCGGAGGACTTTATGTAAAACCAAGCACTGGTTTTATTTTGCTTTCTTCAGCAGCATTACATAGCCGCAAATATCTTTTTTCTTTTTATTAACCTGCACGGGTTTAATCATATGAAATTCTGAGAATTTAGCTATGTAAGAATAGCTGATCACATTTCCATCCACATCGCCCCAGTATTTTTTTTGATAAACAACCTGTTTTTCGTTCCAGTCGTACATGCGCACTTCGTATAACTTTGAACTCATATCACCTATAAAAACAAATTGGTACCAGCTACCTTCAGTTAATGGAACAATAACCGGCATTTCATATTCACTAACCATTTGCATGCTGGCTTCTTTTACCACAATAAAGCCTTCTTTTGCCAGTAAAATTTTTATGCTGTCGGCCTGCTGTAAAATTGATGGAGACGTGCAAGGTTGCTGACGGATAACATTCTGGGCAGAAATAAATGAACCTGTGAACATTATTCCGAGAAAGATAAGGAAGCGTAAATAGTTTTTCATAAACTCAAATGGTCAAAAGGGATAAAGGATTATTCGAAAAATTCAGCTTCCATAAAAATACCGGTAATCAATTCTTACACGGTACCCAGTTTGCTATCTCTTAACGGTAAATAAGGTCAATTATTGTACCAATTTTTTAATTTTATAAGATATAATTTTCCGGCAGGTGGTTACTGTTTTTTATAAAAATAATATGTACCTGCTTGCTGGGTGCAGGTTATTACCAGGTCGTTTATACATACATGGGCGGGTAGATTTACGCAGTAAAAAACCGTATCGGCTATATCTTCTGGTGTTAGTGGTGTTAAACCCGTGTAGGCGGCTTTTGCTGTTTCTTCCTGCCCCTTAAAACGCACCAGCGAAAACTCAGTTTCAACCGCACCCGGATGAATGCCGGTAACTTTAATATTATGCTTCAGCAGGTCAATACGCATAGCCTTGTTTATAGCATCTACCGCAAATTTGCTGGCACAATACACGTTGCCTTTTTCATACACTTCTTTGCCGGCCACCGAACCCATGTTTACAATATGCCCTTTTTGTTGCGCTATCATAAATGGTAAAACTGCTTTACTTACATACAACAGGCCATGTACATTGGTGTTCATCATGGTTTCCCAATCATTCATATCGGCGTCTTCAAAACTATCTTTACCCAAAGCCAGGCCTGCATTGTTAAAGAGTATATCAATCTTTTGCCATTGCTCAGGTAAGTTTGCGAAGGCATCATTAACCGCTTGCCTGTTCTGCACATCAAAGCATAATGGTAAAACATTGATGCCGTATTCTTTTTCAAGTTGCAGTTTTAGTTCGGTCAGCCGGTCATTTCTTCGGCCTGTAATAATTATATCAAACTTTGCAGCAGCAAATTTTATAGCACTTGCTTTGCCTATACCCGATGTAGCGCCTGTTATTAAAATAATTTTGTTCATACATGCAAAATAAGCGATGCGGCTGAAATAAAAAAAGCAGTGTTGCATCAGTTTAAAATCCCGTCAACAATTTTGGTGTCAGGTTGAGCTTGTCGAAACCGGGGCTATATAAACTAACCCGTCTTCGACAGGCTCAACCTGACAGCTTTTTAGATTCATGCATCAATAAAAAAGCCCGGATAATATACCCGGACTTTTCATTGATGTATTGTGCATGTTCTATTATCTTATCAATATTACCGAACCCTTTCTTTTTATTTTGTTGTTTAAATAATCAACTCCTTCGGCATACCAAACATAAGTAGCGGTTTCCTGTTTTCTGCCGCCATAAGTTCCATCCCATGCTGCATCGTTACCGCTTCCGGAGTACAGCATTTGTCCCCAGCGGTTGTACACCATAAACACATCCAGCGATTTCATGCCAATGAGAATTGGTTTGAACAAATCATTATTACCATCGCCATTGGGTGTAAATGCATTGGGTACAAGCAAGTCAGGTTTAATTCTAAATACACGCACTCTTATACTATCAAAGTCAAAGCATCCTGCATTATTGCTTACTCTCACTATGTATTCAATATCATTGCGGGGCAGGGCTATAGGATTATTGATGTTTGGATTATTGAGCCACGTAGTTGGTGTCCAGGAATAATTGATGCTGCCGGTTGCAAATAGTTGTAATGGCTGATCAAGTACTACCGATGTGTCTCTTGGCCCGGCATTGGCTTTTATTTTAGCTACAAAAAGTATCACAGTATCTTTTACAGGTTTGGGGCAGCCTAATACATCCCGTACCGTAACAATGTACCGCACATTATCTGTTGGTTTTACCGAAATAGGATTGGGAATATTTGTAGCAGTTAAGAATGCTGCCGGACTCCAGCTGTAGATGCTGCCACCAGAGGCATTCAGTTGTGCCGAGTTGCCAAGGCAAATGGTATTATCGGGCCCGGCATTGGCAACAGGGTATGGCACAGGCCTTACTGTAATATCATCTTCGGCAATACATTTACCAATATTGCCTACCACATGGTAGGTGGTAGTAACCAGTGGTGTTGCTATTGGGTTTTTTATAAAATAGTTGTTTAGCGTATTATTTGCCGGTGTTTCTGTCCATACAAAACGAACTGCATCGCTGGTGAGTTGTAAAATAACGGGGTCGGTTCGGCAAATGCTTGTATCGGCCCCGGCAAATTGGGTAACATTATTTACTACACGTACTCTAACTGTATCGCTGCCGGTGCAGCCAAATGGATCTGTAATAGTTGCACGATAGGTTGTAGTAACATCGGGGCTAACCAGTGGATTTTGGTTGTTTATATTATCAATCATGTAATTGGGGCTCCAGGTAAAAGAGCCGGTACCTACTGCATTTAATTGCAGGGTATCAATGATGCAGATCAATGTGTCTTTTGGAAAAACAGATAAAAGTGGTTGATCGAGAATGTCGATTGTTTTATAGATTGTATCTATGCAACCAACACTGGTACTAACAATAAACTCTACATTATAAGTATTTGCTGATGCGTATGTATGAGTTGGGTTTTTTAAAGTAGAAGTATTTGTGGGAGAGATGGGCTCACCAAAATTCCATTTCCATTTATCAACCACGCCAAAAGCAGCAGTAGTTAAATCATTAAACTGAATAGGTGTGTTTTTGCATTTACCGAGAGCTTCAAAATCGGGTGCAAAGCCCGGGAATGCTTTAACAGGAGATGTTGTAGAATCTGAACAGGGTAAACCTCGGTTAACTACTAATTTTACGATATAGTTACCCGGCAACGCATAAGTGTACGTTGGTGTTGCCTGTGTGGAGGTATTACCATCACCAAAGTCCCAATAATAAGTTTGAATATTAGCTGGCGGCGCTGTGTTAGCAAAATTAAAAGTTAGGTCATTACAATTTGTATATGCAGTTAGCAATTCAGAAGAAGCCAGGGTACAGTTACTGATAGTAAGTATAAAATCTTTTCTATGGTTACCAATCAAAACTCCGTTCCTGTATTCAGCAATACAAACGCAAACCACATATCTACCTGGAACCTGTGGAGCAAAGCCAGAAATTATTCCTGTTTGCCTGTTTAAAATAGCGGCTGAGCCTAAAGGATTGATTCCTGAAAAACCATTAATGTAACCAACAGATTGATATGGAGGAGGAGGAGGTGTAACATCCTGAGAACTTGTAGCAATACCCCGATTATAAGCATTACAGTAAGTATAAACCAATGAATCTCCGTCAGGATCAGTTGCACCAAAATCAAAAATAAAATTAGCGCCATAACATACAGGTCCCAAAAGTGTTCTGAATTGAGGGCTGCTGTTTATCCCGGCAAATTGATTAGTACCAGGTATTGTGCAAACATAAGTAGAACCTTCGCCTTGGCCCGGTGGAGCAACTGTAAAAACGTTTTCCATAGGCGTTATACGGCAACAGGTTTGATATGCCCCGGTATAGCCATTTGAATTATTTGGAAGATCAACAATTACTGAATAAATGGCTATGCTATAATTTAATTGCGGAGGGGTTTCCATGCAAGCAGGAGGAGGGGAAACGGGTACATTGCTTTCGGAGAGTTTAGAAACATTAAAAGGGGATGATGCAACATGTGAATTATTGTCATTATTATAAATAGCAATAACTGCATTTCCTGGCATAAATGCACAGTTAGTACAATTATTATCCCTGAAAAGTTTAAGTGTGATCCGGTATCTTTTTGAATTTGCACTTCCCGGGCCAAGGTATTCGTATATCAACTCGCCACCAGAAATGTGAGAAGCAAAGCAATCTGAAAGCAAGAATAAAAAAAAGAAAAAAGCCAGAATTTTCTTCATACAGTTATTTAAAGCATTTATAAGACCTAAAAATACTGAAAAACGCTGCCTTTTACAAGGTATTGTGTTAAAAGGATTTATTTCAATTCTAAAATCGCATTCTTCACTTTATCTGCTTCTTCATGCATACCCATATGGGCGCTGTTGCGTAAAATATGTGTGTACGCTCTATCGTGTAATAAGATTGCTTTAAATGCAAGTGCCTCTTACTTGCCAATTCTTTTTGTAATTTTACAATATGCCGGTTATTTCAATGTTTTATGGTTTAATTATAGCGATATTACCTGGATACAAAGCAGCATAAATTGCCTCATATTAATGTAAAGTATGGGGAACTGGAAGCTGTTTACCAGATACCGGATGGAGAATTACTGGAAGGAGGACTTCCTGCCAACAAAGAAAAATTAATTAAGGCCTGGATTGAAATACATAAAGAAGATTTGATGGCAAACTGGGATTTGGCCGTTACCGGAAATACGGTTTTTAAAATTGACCCTTTAAAATGATTTTTTATGAACCCAAGAGTGCGTGATGTAAAGTATAAACATCCTTACAAATTAATACTTACGTTTAATAATGGGGAATTGAAGGAATTTGATTTTGTAAACTATCTGAATTACCCGGTTTATGAAAAACTTAAAAACCCTGTTTTCTGCAGTACTGTAAAAGTATTTTTGGGTACTGCTGTTTGGGATGATGATATAGATTTTGCTCCCGATACTTTGTATCTTGAAACTAAACCTGTTTTGGAGCCTGCAAATTAATTTATTTTAAAAACTGAAGCAACGCTTCATTCAGTTTATCAGTTTCTTCAAACATACCCATATGGGCGCTGTTGCGTAAAATATGTATATACGCATGGTTAGGAAGATAGCATTGCTGCATGCTTTGTTCAAAAGGTACTGCTTTATCATGCTCACCAATAATAAAGAGAATGGGTTTGGGGAAGCTTTTTAAAACATGGGTTCTGTCGGGCCGGTTTATCATGGCCTGGTAATAAGCAATGATGGCTTCATCAGTAAAGTCTTTGCTTTTTTCAATCTGCCGGTCAACTGCTTCAGGGTTCTTTGCTGCCCAGTTTTCGGTGAACAGGTCGAAGATCACTGCTTTTAAAAATTCATAAGCGCCGTTCTTCTTTACAAATTCAATTGACTTTAAACGGTTGGCTTTTTTTTCTTCGCTATCTGCAAAGGCAGAGGAGTGAACTAAACCTGCTGATGTCACCATTGCCGGATATTTTTCGGCAAGGGCTAAGATGATGTAGCCGCCCATGCTGTGGCCGAGAAGACAAATCCCCTCCGCCTCCGCCGGCTGGCGGAGGAACTTTTGTAGTTCAAATTTCAAAATTTCTTTTATTACTTCAGCCATACCTTCTATGCTCATATCATTTACTAATTCTGATTTGCCGCTGCCGGGCAAATCGGGAATGATGAGATAGAAATGATCTTTTAGAAATTCAATCTGATTTTTCCATACTTCGCCATCCTCAGCAAAACCGTGTATTAAAACAACGGGCCTGCCTGCACCAACAGTGCGGTAAAAGATTTGAGATGATTGATAAGTAAAGGTTTTTGATTCCATTGTCTTTTCTGTGTTTCAGTGTCTCTGTGGCAAACTCATGGTCAGACGTGGGCGTCAGACCATGGCCAACGATTTTTTCATGCTCCGGTAAATCAACAGCAATACAATTGGTATTAACGCATTGTTCATTTGCTGTGGTAAAAAAAACCAGCTTATTAAAACAGCCAGCAAGGCCACAGCAGTAAACTTAAAATATTTTTTTACCCAGATTTTTTTGGAGTTTACAAAAAATGCCATGATGCTATGTGTTGGCCATGCCCAGATAAGATTGAAATTATTTTTGGTCATGCTGTGATCGGTACCAACCCACATAAAAATTAAAATGATGCCCAGCACACCGGTGAGGAAGAAAAATAAACCATCAAAGCCATGCAGGAATGCCTGCGCAAATTTGTTTTTTGTGTAGCCAATTAAAACGATAAAAATTGCCAGCAACGAAAAAACTACAAACGGTGTAAATAAAGATCCTTTTGCATTTTCATTAGTGATGGCATATAAATTTTGTGATGATACAACCATGGGATGATTGCTGCTGTCTAAACTCTTCATCAGGTTATCGGGTAGAAACTGCATGTTCTCTGCTGTCATCACGCCATCGCAGGGTTGGCCCAGTAAAATATCAATGCCCAGCTTGCTCCAGTCCTTGTTGTTTTTATCAAGATATTGGTGTATGGCCTGGCGGAACCTGCTGCCAACTGGCATTACAGCTACCTGGCAAAAGGCGGAATCGTGTTGCTTTTTTAAAATATCCCTGAGCCTTGTTGTGCAGTTATCAAAAAAGAAATCGTATTTGTAAAACTTGTTTTCTTCTTTTAAGTTGTTGTTTAAAAAATATTGAACAGTTAACTTTTCGGCTGCTGTTAAATTTAATACCTGTTCGGTAATACCCCGGTTGGTTGATTGGTACAGGTTTTTAAAATCAGCAAAATATTCAGCTGAAACGTAATAGAGTAGTTTGCCTTGTACAAATTTTAAATAAAATCCATCGTCATCAAAATTAAAAGTGCCGTAATTGTAAACAATATCTGTAAGGCTGGTACTGTCAACTACCCTAAAAGCACTGTGTCCAAATGTTGAATACAATTCTTCGCCGGGTGTGCAGGTGAGCAGGGAGATGCGGAGGCGGGAGCTGTCCTGAGCAATAGCTGAATGAAAAATTAAGAATGAGAAATTAAGAATGAAGAAAAGCCTCACCCCAATGAGCTTCGCTCTTTCCCTTCGCTTTGCTCGTGAACTCCAAAGGAGAGGGAACTGGAATTGGGCAGATTTTAATTTCAAAAAATATTTTTTTCGCATGGATAAAAGCCGAATAAAGATAAAATGTACAAGAGTGCGACGCCACTGAAGCCCAATAGTAATTCCAAAGACGGGCCCCAAAAAATCCTGCACCAATAAATTCAAAAACTGGTTATTATATGTTTAAAACTGTTGCCCTCAGTTCCCCCTTCAGGGGGCGGAGGGGGTTTTTTATCTCGAATAATTCGGTGCCTCCTTCGTTATCGCAATATCATGTGCATGGCTTTCTCTCATGCC
>JAYUZB010000166.1:0-4839 GCA_043752185.1 Chitinophagaceae bacterium | reverse complement strand
TCATAAAAATGCTCCTCCCGGTGGTGATTTTCCCAGGGTTCTTCTTTGGGTTTAAAAATAATATTGCCTGCAGGTGTTTTACTACTGTTGAATAAAGGAAAAATATCTTTCCCGTCCAAGAGGTATAGATTACCAGTGATCAATTTACTGCTATCCCGGTTCAGGTAACCATCATTAAGCAGTATTCCATTATTTAGTTTTATGAAACTGTTTTTTAAAGGCTCAAAGCGGTACACAGCTCCATCCATCCCGCCAATCCAGATAATTCCGTTCTTATCTTTTCCCATACCGTAAACCTGTGTTGCATTGGGTAAGCGTAGCCTGGTAATAACAGGTGCGGCGCCTTTTGCAAAAAAACTATTATTGAGTTCAACAATGTTTAAGCCGGCATCATCTGTACCTACCAGTATCCTGCCATCGGGCATTTCTTCAATTGCTTTAATGCCATTACCCGAAAGGCTGGCCGCATTGGTATTACTATGGGCAATGCGATAAAATTTACCGCTCTGCTTATCATAAATATTTAAACCGGCGTTTTCGGTACCGGCCCATATCCTGCCTTTCGAATCTTCAAAAAGTTTTAGGATGGTGTTGCTGCTAAGACTTTGGGCATTGTAGGGATCGTTGGTAAAAACCTTAAAACTGTAACCATCATACCGGTTCAATCCGTTTTTGGTGGCCACCCATATAAAACCTTCGGTATCCTGCAATAGATCAAAAACCATTCCCTGCGATAAACCCTGGGCGGTGGAAATAGTTTCGTAAGCAGAGGAATTTTGTGCAGTTGCCACAAATACACAACAGATTATGGAAACAGTAAGAAATGCCTTTAAGCAGTTAAGGGTTTTATGCATTTGCTTATAAAGATAAACGGAACGCTCATTTTATATGCATGGTTTAAAAAGAAACTACGCCTCACCGTGTAAAATGACGAATTAATCCTGTTGTTGCACAATTTATCCGGTAGTTTGCTGTAAATGTGCAGCATGTTGACAGGTTTGTCCTCACAGTTAGTTCATACTTAACAGAACTTTACAGCAGTTAATTTATCCCATCCTTAACAAAACCGGTCGTCCAATATTTCTGCAAAACCATTACCGCTGTTTTATTTTTTATCCCCACAAAGAGAAAAAGTTTTTTAATACTTAACTCAACTTTTAATTACACAACCAAACTGCTTTTATGAAAAAGATTCTCCTCGTTTTGATGACAGTACTCGCAGGATTTATGAGTATTGCACAAGTATCAGATACCGAAGCCAAACAAGCGCTTCAGTTAGTAAGTTCCAGCAAAGCCTCCCTTGGCTTGTCGGCAGATGACCTTAACCAAATCCTGGTTACTACTACTTACTTTGATAAATCAACCGGTTTAACCATGGTTTACCTGCAACAAACTTATGCAGGCATACCTGTACTTAAACAAATAATGCCGTTGGCATTTAAGGGAAGTAAACTGGTTTCTAAAGCCGGATCTTTTGAACACAGTATAGATCAGATGGTAAATGTAAAAAGTGGTATACCATCAGTTTCGGCTGCTTCAGCAGTTCAGTATGCCATTACAGACCGAAAATTAACCGCATCCAAAATGGCGGTTGTTATCGGCACAAAAGAAAATGGCAGGAAGATAGAATACAATGATATGGGGGTATCCCATGAAAATATAACAGCCGAACTATTGTGGGTTCCATATGAAGAATCGATAAAAAAAGAAAATACGATCAGTACGGTAACCCGCATGCGCCTGGCATGGCAGGTGTATATTATACAAAATACCAGTTCCGACTATTGGCTGGTTTGTGTAGATGCGATGGATAATAAGACATTAAGGGTGGACAATTTAACCGTTTATGACCATTGGGGGCATCCATCAGATACCAAGCCCGGTACAACGCCGGCGCTTATCAATGGAACCTCAAAGCCCGGGGAGCCTGGTAATGATCCGCTCGGAACTAAAAATATTTTTATGGCTTCGGGGCAAACGCCCCATAGCCCTTTGGCGGTAAACAGTTCATCTTACAGGGTAATACCATACCCGGCAGAAAGCCCGAACGTTTCTGCGCCAGCTATCAGAACAAGCCCATGGCTGGCAGCCCCGGGAAATGCCACCACGTTAGGCTGGCACACCGGCATTGCAGCAGCAGAATTTGATTATACCCGTGGTAATAACGTTTGGGCATACCAGGACAGGGTTGCTCCTTCCAATACAGGTACTATTGCTAAATCGGCCAGTTCAACTACAGTCCTGCCTGATTTAACATTTGATTTTGTGCCCAACTTTGGAGTTGATCCATTACAGGAAACACCTGTACCCAACAAACAGTTTAATGTAACCAATTTATTTTACTGGAACAATATTATACATGATGTAATGTACCAGTACGGCTTTGATGAACCGGCACATAATTTCCAGGATGATAACCTGGGCCGTGGTGGAGTGGGAAATGACCATGTGAATGCGGAAGCACAGGATGGCAGCGGAACCAATAATGCAAATTTTAGTACCCCAAATGACGGAGGTTCCGGCAGAATGCAGATGTATTTATGGAATTTAAACGGCGTGAACCCAAACAGGGATGCTGACGTTGATAATGGTATTGTTGTACATGAGTATGGCCATGGTATCAGTATCCGGTTAACCGGCGGCGGTGCTACAACATGCTTAAGCGGAGCTGAACAAATGGGTGAGGGCTGGAGTGATTATTATGGTTTAATGTTTACCACCAACTGGGCCACAGCTTCAGTAAACGATGGCTTTAACATACCCAGGCATATAGGATCTTACGCACTCAATAATATAAGTATTTTTACATGTCCCTATACTGCACCAGTACCTCCCTGTACGGGCGGACCAAACCTGGGCATACGCCACTTCCCTTACAGCACCAATATGGCAGTAAATCCCTGGGTTTTTGCAACTATAATTCCTTCAAGAGTGCATGACCGTGGCGAAATTTGGGCTGCTACCCTTTGGGATATGACCTGGAGACTCATTCAGCAGCAGGGTATTAGCCCCAACTTGTACGATGCCACAGCTACCGGTGGTAATGTTATAGCTATGAGATTGGTAACACTGGGTTTAAAACTACAACCCTGCAACGTTGGTTTTATTGATGGCCGAAATGCCATACTTGCAGCAGATCAGGCTTTATACGGTGGGGCATACCAATGCCTGATCTGGGAAGCATTTGCCAAACGTGGTATGGGTTTCAGTGCTTCTCAGGGGAGCAGCAGTAGCGTAACCGATCAAACGCCGGCTTTTGACCTGCCTTTATCCTGCACGATAGATGTTACACCAAAAACACTATCTGTTTGTCAACCAACCAATGCTGTATATAATATCGACAATCAAACGAATATCACGTATACCATGACCACTTCAGGTCAGCCTGCCGGTACAACAGTTACTTTTTCTGTAAACCCGGTTCCGGGCCCTGGTGCTGCTACCATGACGATTGGTAATACAGCTGCTGCAGTTGCAGGCACTTATGTAATAACTGTAACCAGCACCAATGGCGCAAACGTAATAAATCAGGATGTCACTTTAATTATTCAATCGTCAGCACCTGCTGCACCTGTCTTAACTTCTCCTGCTGATGGGGCAATAGGACAGGTAAATCCTTTACTAACCTGGGCTGCTGTTTCTAACGCAGAAACTTATGAAGTTCAGGTGGCAACAGATGCAGGCTTTACCAATATTGTTGCCAGTGCAACAGGGTTAACCAATACGAATTATCAAACAAATGCTTTAACAAACCTCACTCTTCATTACTGGCGTGTGAGGGCTGTAAATTCCTGCGGTAACAGTAACTACGCTGCTGCATTTTCATTTACTACAGCAAATATCATTTGCAGCTTAATACCAAGTACTAATGTTCCCATTGCAATACCAGACCTCACAACCATTACTTCCACCATCAACATTCCCACTAGCGGAACGATCACGGATGTTAATGTTAGGAACTTGGGTGTTACACATACTTTTATCGATGATCTAATCATTACACTTAAAAGCCCGGCAGGTACAATTGTAACGTTAATGAACCGCCCTTGTGGCGGTGAGCAAAATATATTGATCAATTTTGATGACCAGGCAGCAACTGCAACCTTCCCTTGTCCTCCAACCAATAACGGCACATATATACCATTTGCTGCGCTATCTGCTTTTATAGGGCAGGAAGTATCAGGAACCTGGACATTAACGATCGCAGATGTTACGGGCGGAGACTTTGGAACACTCAACAGTTGGTCGCTGGATATTTGTTATGTACCAACTTCATGTACGCCACCGGTAATAACTTGTCCGGCTGATATCAGTGTTAATAATACAACGGGCCAGTGTGGAGCGATTGTAACATATCCGGCAGCTACTGCAACTGGTACTACACCAGTAATTACTTATTCACATGCCTCAGGAAGTTTCTTCCCGGTTGGCCCAACTATAGTTACTGCTACCGCAACCAATGAATGCGGTACTTCATCCTGTTCGTTTACGATAACAGTAAATGATACACAGTTACCAGTAATCAGTTGTCCATCAAATATTTCAGTTAATGCTACCAGTGCTGCAGGAGCTGTTGTAACCTACACTGCTCCTGTTGGTACCGATAATTGCCCTGGTGCAATAACAGCATTAACTGCCGGCTCAGCAAGCGGCTCAACCTTCCCGATAGGAACTACCACTGTAACCTACACAGTTACCGACGCAACCGGTAATACAGCACAATGTTCATTTACAGTAACTGTTTTATGTGTAGCGCCTCAGGTTGTTTGTCCGGCTAATATCAATGTAAATAATACGCCGGGTCAATGCGGCGCAAATGTTACTTATCCGGCAGCTACC
>JAYUZB010000165.1:0-11827 GCA_043752185.1 Chitinophagaceae bacterium | reverse complement strand
AAGAGAAGTGGCGGCAAATTTACTAACGAAAAAACCCCCGCTTAACTCATGGCAAAAAATGAAATAAAATATCTTACTGCCATTAAGCAGGAGAAGCGTCCGAAGAAATACTGCCGTTTCAAGAAAATGGGTATCCATTATATTGATTACAAAGACGGAGAATTTTTGAAGAAATTCATTAACGAACAAGGTAAATTATTGCCACGCCGTCTTACCGGAAACTCTTTGAAGTTTCAGCGTAAGGTTGGTGATGCAGTAAAAAAAGCCCGTCAAATGGCTATTTTACCGTACGTTACCGATCTATTAAAATAATTTTTTTTTTCACCACCCTAACCTTTTAATAGGGAAAGCTCTGAGCTTGTCGAAGAGTTGGGTAAAAATGCAAAACAATGCAGGTAATATTAATACAGGATGTAAACAATTTAGGCGGCGTTAATGAACTGATAACAGTTAAGAACGGTTATGGCAGAAATTTTTTGATCCCAAGCAAATTGGCCATTGAAGCAAGCCCTTCCAACATGAAAATGATGGAAGAAAAGAAAAAGCAACAGGTTAAAAAGGAAGCCAAATTACTGGCCGAATTAAACAGTGTAATTGCTGTTTTAAAAGATGGTGCTTTAAAGATTGGTGCTAAAACCGGTACAAGCGGTAAAATATTTGGTAGCGTAACTTCTGTTCAGATTGCACGTGCAATTAAAGAACAAAAGGGCTATGAGATTGATCGCCGTCGTATCACAATCATTGACGAAGTAAAGGAATTAGGTACTTTTAAAGCAAGTATTGATTTTGGTAACGGTAACGAAACCGAAGTTGAATTTGAAGTAGTAGCTGAGTAATTCTTAATTACGATTTTATAATGGGCCCCCGATTTTTTCGGGGGCCTTTTTTATTGACTCAATAAAAATTCCTTTAACTCATTGGTGTTGACACTGATCTTTGTGCTTACTTTTTCTTTCTTTATTTGCTCCACAACAGTTTCTGGTATTGGAACCTTTTGGTTTATTAAAGGTTCAATAACATCGTAAAACTTTACAGGGTGCGCTGTTTCTAAAATCAATCCTTTTGCATTTGAATGCTGAGTCTGGTATTGCTGTAAAGCATTGTAAGCAACTGCTCCATGAGGATCGAGCAAATAGTTATGTTCTTTAAAAACAGAAATGAGCGTTGCTTTTGTTTCATCATCTGAAATGGTATAACCGTTCAGAGTCTTTTTCAATCCATCTATTTGTTGATTAAAGATTTCCATGATGCGGATAAAATTGCTGGGATCGCCAACATCCATAGCATTAGAAATAGTTGGGACTGCTTTTTTAGGCTGATAGTGTCCGGAGCGTAAAAATTCAGGCACCGTATCATTAGCATTGCAAGCAGCAATAAAATGCTGTATCGGCAAACCGGATTGTTGTGCCAGTAAACCGGCACAGATATTTCCAAAATTGCCGCTGGGTACTGTTACAACAGGTGGATTCATTTTATCCTTCCACTGTTTCCATAAATAAAAATAATAGAACTGTTGTGGCAGCCAACGGGCTACGTTTATGGAATTGGCTGAGGTAAGTTTTATTTTTTTATTCAGTTCCACATCAGCAAAAACAGCTTTTACCATTTGTTGGCATTCATCAAAAGTGCCATCCACTTCCAGCGCATGAATATTTTTGCCTAAAGTGGTCAATTGTTTTTCTTGTACAGAACTTACTTTGCCGGAGGGATAGAGAATAATAACCTCCACACCTTCTACACTATAAAAACCATTGGCAACGGCACCGCCGGTATCGCCGGAAGTTGCAACGAGTACTACTATTTTTTCTTTATTACCCTTTGCAAAATAACCCAGGCAACGACTCATGAACCTTGCGCCCACATCTTTAAATGCCAGTGTAGGGCCATGAAATAATTCCAGTGAAAAAATATCATCAGTAATTTTTACTAGAGGGATTTCAAAATTCACTGTTTCGCTCACAATCTTTTCCAACACATCTTTAGGAATGGCATCGCCGATGTATGGAGCAATAACTTCCAGTGCTATTTCTTCATTGGAATAGTTTTCAATATTGCCAATCAGTTCTTTGCTTACCTGCGGAATAGTTTGCGGAAAGTATAAACCTTTATCAGGAGCCTGCCCCAGTATGGTTGCTGCTGCAAAATCTACAACAGGTGATTGTTTATTTAAACTGTAATATTTCATTTCTTCTTTTATTCGCCGCTGATAATTTTTACCCCTTCGGGATTAATGGTAGTAACATACGTTTTAAAATCAATCTGCAATGAGGCATAAACCTGCTGCATACATTTTTCAACTGCTTCAGCAATGATATAACTTTCGCAAAGCATAAACATGCTGGGGCCGCTGCCCGAAATGCCTCCTCCCAATGCACCAGCCTGTAAACTTTTATTAATCACATCGCTGTAACCGGGTATCAATGCACTGCGAAATGGTGCTGCAACTGCATCTACAAGCGAACGGCCTATAAGGGTTTTATCATCTGTAAAAATTCCAGCCACAAGCCCAGCTACATTGGCCCATTGTGTAACGCCGGTTGTTAATGCAATTTCTTTAGGTAAAATTTTACGGGCATCAGCAGTTTTTATTTCTATTTGCGGGTGTACAACTGTAACAAAAAGTCCTGAGGGAACGGGCAGCGAAATAATATCAAACGGTTCGGTTGGCCTGGCAATGGTAATGCCTCCAAAAATTGCGGGTGCAATATTATCTGCATGTCTGCCACCAGATGCAACCATCTCTCCTGCCAAAGCAAATTCAAGCAATTCATTTTTTGAGAAATGATTATTCAACAAAGCATTGGCTGCAACAACGGCCCCTGCACAACTTGCCGAGCTGGAACCAAGGCCGCTGCCTGGTTTTATATTTTTGTGTACGGTAACATTAAAACCAATTTTTTTATTGCAGGCATTCATCAATGCCTGTAAACAGATTCCAATTAAATTCTTCTCCGGGTCTTCAGGCAAACCAAATTCATCCATATGTTTAATATTGATAACGGGGTCATCTAAAATTTCCAACGTTATTATGTCATACGGCTCATTTAATGCCATACCAATAACATCAAAACCACAAACCAGGTTACCCACACCTGCTGGCGAATGCACGGTTACTTTTTTCATAACTAATTTTTAATTGCCCGCCGCTCTAATGATATCTGCAAAAACACCTGATGCTGTTACAGCAGCTCCGGCCCCGGCACCTTTAACAACCAATGGCTGTTCGGGATATCGATCTGTATAAAACAACACCACATTATCCTTTCCATATAAATGATAAAAATCGCTTTGCTCATCTACCTGCTGCAAACCTACGGCAGCTTTGCCTTTATCGTAACTGGCTACAAATTTTAATTTTTTACCGGCAGCTTTTGCAGCGTTAAGTATTTTTTTAAAATGCGCTTCTTCTTTTTCCATGGCAGCATAAAAATCTTCCACAGAACCTGTCATGCAGCTTTCGGGCATAAAAGAATTATTGCTGATATCTTCCATCTCCATCTGCTCACCTGATTCACGTGCTAATATCATGATCTTGCGCATCACATCTTTGCCACTCAGATCAAGTCTTGGATCCGGTTCAGTATAGCCTTCGTCCTGCGCCTGTTTTACAACCGATGCAAAACTTGTTGTACCATCATAATTATTAAAAACAAAATTTAAAGTACCACTGAGTACTGCCTGGATTCGGTTTATTTTATCGCCGCTGTGCAACAGATCTTTTAATGTGCCGATGATCGGTAAACCTGCTCCAACATTTGTCTCAAATAAAAACTGGCTGTTGAATTCATTGGCAAGGTCTTTCAGTTTTTTATAATAAACATAAGGCGAAGATGCCGCTACTTTGTTACAGGCAACTACTGAAATACTTTTTTGCAGCAAATCGCCATAAACAGTTGCTAGTTCTTCATTGGCAGTAATATCGGTAAAAACCGAGTTACGTAAATTCTTTGCCTGGATAATGGATATGAAATTGGCCAAATTCATCGCTTCTCCCTTTTGTATTTCTGATTGCCAGTTGGAAATATCAACGCCCTCTTCATTAAAATACATTTTTTTGCTGTTGGCAATACCGACAACTCTTATTTGAATTCTTAGTTTCTCAAGCAAAAATTGTTTTTGCTGCAGTAATTGATCCAGGAATTTCTGTCCCACATTTCCCAAACCTGCAATAAACAAATTCACCTGCTTGTAAGTTGTTTCAAAAAATTCTTCGTGTAAAACGTTGATGGCTTTTTTAACATCCGCAGTGCTGATAACTGCCGAAATATTTCTTTCTGAAGAGCCTTGTGCAATTGCACGAATGCTCACACCATTTCTTCCCAAAGCTGAAAACATTTTACCGCTGATGCCCGAATGATTTTTCATATTATCGCCCACAATGGCAACAATGGATAATTCTTTTTCAACAATGATTGGTTCAACTTTACTTGTTTCAATCTCATAAGCAAAAGCAGCATCTACAACTTCCTTTGCCTTTGCAATTGTATATTCATCTACACCCACACATATTGAATGTTCCGAAGAACCTTGTGTAATAAGAATTACATTGATAGATGCATTCGCCAAAGCTTCAAACAATCTTTTAGAAAAACCCGGTATGCCTACCATACCGCTACCTTCAAGGCTTAATAACACAATACTATTTATGCTGGATATACCCTGTATACTGGTACCAGTTGCTGTCGCCTCATTTTTAATTACGGTTCCGGCGTCATCCGGCGCAAATGTATTTTTTATCCAAACCGGAATTCCCTTTTTCATCACCGGTTGTATAGTTGGCGGATAGATAACTTTAGCACCAAAGTGCGAAAGCTCCATCGCTTCCTGGTAAGATATCTGCGGAATATGTTTGATGTTATTTACCAATCTGGGGTCTGCAGTCATCATACCCGAAACATCTGTCCATATTTCCAGCACAGTTGCATCCAGTGCTGCTGCAAGAATTGCAGCGGTATAATCAGATCCGCCCCTGCCCAAAGTTGTGGTAACATTTTTTTTATCTGCAGCAATAAAACCCGGAACAATAAATAATGAAGAAGCTGATGCACTAAAGAAAGCAGCAGTTTTTTTATCAGTAACAGTAAAATCAACAGTAGCAATTCCATAATTACTATCGGTCACAATAATTTCCCTGGCGTCTTTCCATTCAGCTGTCAAACTATCAGCATTTAATTTTGCTGCTATAATTTGTGACGAAAGTAATTCGCCATAACTAACGATCCTGTCCTTTGTACGTGCCGATAATTCTCTTAATAAAAAAATACCGTTACAAATATCTTCTGCCTCGTTACAAATCTTTTTTACCAGACTTAATACGCTACTTTGTTCCTGAACGGGAATCAGTTCTTGTACGGTACCCAGGTGTTTGTCTTCAATCTCTTTTAAAATTGTTTTGTACCATTCGTCATTTGCTTCGGCCAATGCTGCCGTTTTAAGCAACAGATCGGTTATACCTCCCAACGCAGACACAACCACCACTGTTTTCGTATCAGCCTTTTTATTTTTAATGATCTCTACAACTTTATTTATGTTTTCAGCATTTGCAACTGAACTACCTCCGAATTTTAAAACCTGCATATTATGTATGATTATGAATTATTGTAAAGTTTGACTTCCGTTTACCGGATAACAGCGTTTGCCCAAAGTTTGATATGAAATTGTACAACCCTAAAGGGTTGTGGTGGTAGTTGTGGTTGTACCAATAGGTGTACAGTCTGGCTGAGCAGGTTTGGTTGAATTGCTGTATTTTTCTGATATTACCATTGAATAATTTCGAAGATAAGTAAATAATCTTTAGCGAAACAAATAAAAAAACAGGTTAACTGTTTGATTTTTAAGCATGTAAACAGCTATATACTTGATTTTAAGTATTTTAACTGTAATTTGGCAATTTTCTAAGGAAAACCCTATCTTTACTTTGTTAATTAATGGTTTTAGTTTTTCGCTATTGACTGAAGTAGCTTTTTTGAAGTCCGATTCAGTGCATTGTAACAACTAAGTCATTATTCTTTTTTATTTATTTAAAAGTTTTTACAATGAACATTTACGTAGGAAATCTTAGTTGGTCTATGACTGATGACGATTTAATGAATCTCTTCACAGAGCATGGTACTGTAACAAGTGCTAAAATTTTGAAAGACAAAATGAACGGCCGTAGCAAAGGTTTCGGCTTTGTTGAAATGGAAGACGATGAAGCTGCCAAAGCTGCAATCGCTGCATTAAACGAAGTTGAAGTTCAGGGTCGTAAGTTAATCGTTAACGAATCTCAGCCACGTGCTGAAGGCGATCGTCCAAAACGCAGCTTCGGCGGCGGCGGTGGCGGTGGCTACAAAAAAAGTGGTGGCGGTGGCTACGGCGGCGGTGGAAACCGTGGCGGTGGTGGTGGTTACGGCGGCGGCGGAAACCGTGGCGGTGGCGACGGCGGTTACAACAGAGGCGGTTATTAATATTTATGATACAACCTTGTTTAAAAATCCTTTCTTTACTGAAAGGATTTTTTTTATTTACTATTAATTTAAAATATGCTTAGCAATAACGATATACTTAAAAAATTAAGAGTTGCACTTGCTTTACGCAACGAAGATATTATTGAGATACTAAAACTGGTTGACTTTGATATTACCAAAGGCGCCCTGGGCGATCTGTTCAGAAACGAAGATCATCCGGGGTTTGTAGAAGCAGGCGACCAGTTGCTGCGTAATTTTTTAAATGGCCTTATCATTTATAAAAGAGGGAAACAAGATGAACCCAAAGTTGTTGAAAGAGATAAGGAGGAATAATTGTGCGTTGTTTTTACTCATTGTTTCAAGCTTAAAGCTTAACTATCTTCACATTTATTAAAATATTTTTTGTGACAGATCAAAAGTAATGAACTCATGTTAAAAACAGGCTTTGTGGCTTTCATCGCAAAGGAGTTTTATTGCTACAAGTTGCAACTGGAAATTAAAATAATTTTTCTTCCGTGCAATTAATAAAACTGTACTGCTTTTATCAACAATCTAAAATTGAAATCATAATCAACATTCCTTTAGTGCAATACACCCCAACATTAAAAGAGGAGGCTGTTTAAAAACAACCTCCTCTTTTTTATCAGATATTAAAATATTTAATTCACTTTCACCAGTTTAATAACCTGCCTGCTGGCGCCCTGTATTACTTCCGCAATATAAGTTCCGGGTCTCAGTTCATTGCCGAGAACAATTGAACCTTTTATAATACTGGAATTAACAGTTAATACTTTACCAAACAAATCCATAACCTTTACTGATATGGGTTCCATGCTGTTGCTTATCACCTGTATTCTGAAATCGCCAACTGAAGGATTTGGAGATACGTTTACCTTGAACTCATCCGTTACTGGCTTTTCAATTACAATCGACCTCAATGCGGTTGTGCATTGGCCTAAATAATCACCATGATTTAAATGTGACTGTACATCACCTATGCTTACGCATAACGTGGTACCGCTATGGCAAACATAGGCTTTCTTCTTTTTGTTATCACAATAAGGATTTATCACCGTAACTGTAAAGCTGCAGGATGCGGTAAGGCCACAGGCATCGGTTACCATGTGGGTAACGGTTGTTGTTCCAATCGGGAATGTTGAACCACTTGCCAGACCCGCTGTTCTCACAAGTACACCACCTGAGCAATTATCCGTAATTACAGGTAATGTATATGTAACAACGGTTCCTGCCAAAGTAGTAGGACTCACGGTTATATTCGAAGGGCAATTTATTGTTGGTGGTGTCTGATCATTTACCGTTATTGTTTGACTACAAGTTGCCGTATTACCACAGGCGTCAGTTGCCTGATAAGTTCTGGTAATAGTATACCTGTTTGCACACGTCCAGTTACTGATCACATCACCTATGTGAGAAACAACGAAGCTAGGACAAGTACCCGAAGCCTTCGTTACTGAACCAACATTGACTGCCGGCACTGCTGAGGCGCACTGAACACTTACATTTGCAGGACATGTAATTGTTAAGACATTTGAGCCGTTACAACTTCCGGGAACCGGCTGAAAACCTGTTGCAGCAGAGTTATCCGTTCCATTTGTTAGGTAAGGCATATAGGTAACAGGGCCGGATATTTTCGAAGCAATAACGGCATTATTGGTAGTTCCATACCAATTGCATGTTGCGTTCAGTGTCATTGTTTGGCCAGTCGCCTCAATATTCGAACCCGACAAAAATGCATTATTGTTGACAGAAACATTGGTCAGATCCGGATTAGAGGCCCCTGGTAATACCCTAACCCCGTTCATGAATGCCTGATCAAATATATTCTCTGTTGCATTTACAATTCCACTAAAAGGTGAATGACGATATAGGTACATCCCGATATGCACTTTTTTGAATACATTGGCTGTCAAACTAATGTTATTATCAATATTGGCAAATAAAACACCATTTTGATAATTGCTAAAATTAGGAATGTCGGCAGCGGATATCCTGTCCTCCACGAAGGAGTTACCTGAAATAGTACCTTGAATCGAGTTTGAATTAACGGCCCAACCCATGTTGTTGTACCAAACATTATTGGTTACACTAACAATTGTTGGGTTGCTACCCCAGAAGGCCAAACCGTTTGAATTACCATTTCCGGTAAACCTGTTTTGATTAAAGGTAAAATTCATACCGGTAGTAGTTCCTGTAAGATAGAAATAACCATTAATGGTGGCAGGAGCATTCTGGAAAGTATTGTTTTCAAAAGTCCACACATTACCGGTTCTGTTGATCAGGTCCATAAACCTTGCATCGTTTGCTGTTCCGTTGTCCCTGTCAATTGTAAAGCCTTTTATTACAACGTTCAGGGCATTTGCACCTGATAAAATCATGGCACCCGAATTAGTAACAGGCTTAATAATGGCCTCGGCAACTCTTGCAGGATTAACAATAGTGGCGTCACCATCTACATTGGGGTTAATGGCAGCATTGGGTCCAAGAATGGTAATAGATTTACTAATGGTGAGGGTTTCAGGATAGGTACCCGGTGCCACCAAAACTACATCCCCGGTTTGACCTATACTTTCATTCTCCTGTATACCGGGTGAAATTCTCCTTGTTACAGGGTAGCCTGCTCCATCCACATAAGGACGAACATCAAAAGTGGGATAATCCATCAGGGTTACCACATGATTACCGTAAGTATTCAAATTCCATATTTCTGACCAATCCAGTTGACTATTAATATATCCACCGGCATTTCCCCGTGCTACTACATATTTATCAACCCCGGTTGTATTAAATAAATTACCGGTTACAACCGCACCTCCAACTGGAGCCACGATCCAGCCTTGTACAGGACCAGCTCCATTCCATCCACGAAAGCCAATCAAATAAGGTGTTGCAACCCCTACAAATTCATTGCCTGTTATCACTCTTCCTGCTCTTGGTCCAGTTAAGCCAACACCATTATTAATGGAAACCAGTGTGTTTTCAAACTTGTTCTGTGTTAACGAATACGAAGAAATCGGATGAGCTGCATCCCATCTGCCCATATAAATAGCACCCTCATCGTTGAAAGTACTGATCCATGTTTTATCAAGTGTAAAGCCATTACCTGCCACTTCAATGGTTTTATTATTATCTCTTACGTTTGCATCATTGAAATTATCTCCAATCTTCAGACCTTTTATTGTGACACCATTCGCCTGTACAAAAATGCCTGATGAACCAAAGTTATTGGTAGCATTCGTTGTAACCACGGCTGCTGCATTACCTGCAGACGTTACTGTATTATTCGAAGCATCAAGCCCTTCTAGGGTCAGGTTATCCTTATCAATGAACAATCCAAACTTGTGAGGACCGTTTACACTAAACACAGAACGGTTCGATGCACTTTCAAAATAATTACCTGGCCCTACTTTGATATGGTCGCCTGGATTGGCTGCATCAATTGCAGGTTGAATTGAACAGAATGTTTGACCTGTATTGATATTGGTAACAACCTTACCCCCGGTTCCTGTGGTAACCAAGTTATCCCAATAGGCATCGTAAGAATTTGTTAATGGATTTAAATCAGGTGTACCATGAGAAACCGGCATAGCTGCATCATTGAAGTTATACGCCTGCATGATAATATCACCGAAATAAGTTGAACTGTTTGAGGAAATTGTACCAACGATACTACCATTAACATAATATACAATATTAGGCCCAACAATTCTGAATTCAAGGTTGTACCAACTATCATATACAACGGGAACAAGTGAATTTATCCATCCTACACTAGGATCCCAATAATAAATCCCAGGTGATGCACCATCGGGATTGCGAAATCCAATTATGGGATATACAGTATTAGCATTGATTGCATTCCTAGCAGTTGCCCACATATCCGTACGCCTGTGTTTGGTAGCCCAATCAGCGGAAATCCATAAATCGCCTTTCAGTACTGTTACACAACCGCCACATTGATTAAACTTGCGGCCTTGTGTGTTATAAAATGAAGAACCTTGAGCTCCTCGTCCCAATGCTCCATCTGCAGTACCATTAATAGATATTTTTAGAACATTACTACTTGCCAACACATTAGAAATAAATTCTGCTGGCCTGTAACGATCCGGATACCAGGTACCGTCAACATTGCCTGGAGACAATACGGGATTAACATCAAATGTGTCATTCAGTAACCTACATTGTGCATTTATTGAAAATGTACTTGCACATAACAAAACAATCATCAAACTGATTGTCTTTTTTAAAATAATCATTGGAATTTGTTTCATAATCGAAATTTTAAGGGAAAAAATATTTTATTTATTAGGGTATATTAATTAATAAAAAGCAGAAGATTATATTGGTGGAGAAGAAGAACCGTTATATATATATCTGGCATGATTATCAGATATATCTGTACTAACAAGTTTGATATAAATAAGCATATAAGCAAGCATGTTTTGGTTAAAACAATAGCAGCAGGGCACAAAAAGTACCTGCAAAAACAATAACAATCTTACTTTGGGGGTAAAACAGGAAATACCAGAAATTAAATACTGATCTTTAAAAGGATATCAACCATTGACGGTATCACGAGGTGTTTTTTTAGAGGATACTGAAACCTTTTCAGGTACAGATAGCTGGCAATTACAAAAAAGAATTATTGTAATATTTAGCAAATGAAAGCTAAATAATTTTAATATGCGACTTTATTTGTAACTATTTTTTTGGAGCTATTAACGGTGCAGTAAATTTATTTGGATGCACAAATGCACTTGTATACTATAATGTAAAACTATAAACAATTACATTGGCAGTACAATTACATACCGGATTTAGCTTCCTTTATAAAGCTAAAGATAATATTAAGTATTAAACAAAAAGATGATTTTTGTCATATATTGGAGTCAGCTTATGCAAGACTAAGCAAACCATTAACCGGAGTTGGGTTAGCAATATTTATTTTTTAGGAGGCAGATCAAAAGCCACAGCTTCATGGTCAAAATGTCCATTGTGAGAGCCATCACAAAAAGGTTTGTTTTTAGAAAGGCCGCAACGGCAGATTCCCACTACTTCTCTTCCCTGCAAATTATAAACGCCACCGTTCCGGTCTACTATTTCAAAGTCGCCTTCAATTTTTAAAGAGCCGTTGTTGTTAACTGTAATTTTAGTTGTAGGCATTTTGTATTTTTTATTGCTTATTAAAATTATTTATTTGCTGCATTGTAAAGTTAGCTACAAGTGTATAAAAATAAAAAAGCCTCTCAGTTTCCTGAAAGGCTTTTTAAATGAATATGGCAGCTACCTACTCTCCCGCATTGTTGTGCAGTACCATCGGCCATGAGGGGCTTAACTTCTCTGTTCGGTATGGGAAGAGGTGA
>JAYUZB010000164.1:0-4902 GCA_043752185.1 Chitinophagaceae bacterium | reverse complement strand
GTAATGGAACTGGAACATGAGCATGCCGGAGATGTTTTGTATAAGATACGCACACTTACAAACAATTATACGCCGCCTGTAGATGCCTGTACAACATTTCAGGTTAGTCTTGCCGAATTAAAAGAGTTTGAAGAAGACCTGCACAGGCATGTACACCTGGAAAACAATTTGCTATTTCCAATGGCAGAGAAAATGATGTTACGACAAAGCCAGTTAAACTGATCAGTTCTTCTCCGGTATCCGCTTTAAAGTTTCCAATAAATATGGCCAGTACTTTTGTACCGAACTGATCTGCACTTTTTCATCCGGGGAATGTGCTCCCCGGATGTTTGGACCAAAAGAAATCATCTGCATATCGGGATAATTGGTACCCAATATACCGCATTCCAATCCGGCATGTACGGCATTTACATGTGCATCTGCTTTAAACAATTCTTTATACAAATCACTCATCAGTTTTACAATAGGCGCTTCTGGCTTTGGTGCCCAGCCCGGGTATGAGCCGCCAAAGGATGGCGTAGCACCTGCCAGTTCAAAATTGTAACAGATGGTTTTTGCAAGATCCATTTTCTCACTATCTACCGAACTGCGTGTTAAGCAGAGGATGGTAAGCTCTCCATCTTTTACCAGCACCTTAGCCAGGTTATTGGATGTTTGTACCAACCCGTTTATTGCCGGACTCATTCTGTAAATACCATTGGGGCAGGCAACAATGGTTCTTAATAAATTGTATTGAAATGCTGCATCAAGCACAGTTTCGGGTGTTACCATTGTTTCCAAACTAATGCTTAGATTTGGATCGGTACTTTGATATTCGTTTTTTATAACTTCAGCTTCCTGGTTTATAAGGGCAGTAAAATCTTCACGCTCACCTGTATGTATAGCCACTTCTGCAAATGCCTCCCTTGGGATGGCATTTCTTAATCCACCTCCGTCAATTTTATTTATCCTTGGTTCAAATTTTTCTGCAGCACTTAATAAAACACGGGCTATTAATTTATTGGCGTTGCCCCTACCCTTGTAAATATCCATACCGGAGTGGCCGCCAGTTAACCCTTTTACTGTTATCTTAAAACCGATTGAATCGGGATTAACTTTTTCTGTTTTATAATTTCCGCCAACAGTTACATCAATACCACCAGCACAACCAATGGTTAATTCATCATCATCTTCAGTATCTAAATTCAATAAAATATCAGCATCCAGTAATCCGCCTTTTAATCCAAGTGCACCCGTCATACCGGTTTCTTCATCTATGGTAAAAAGCGCTTCCAGAGCCGGATGAGGAATATCATTTGAAGCAAGCAATGTCATGATAGAAGCTACTCCTATTCCATTATCTGCCCCCAGTGTGGTTCCTTTTGCTTTAACCCAGTCATCTTCAATAAACATATTAATACCTTGCGTTGCAAAATCAAAATTTGTATCGCTGTTTTTTTGATGCACCATATCCAGGTGGCTCTGTAAGCAAACAGTTTGTTTATTTTCCATACCGGATGTTGCCGGTTTTTTTATAATGACGTTACCCACATCATCTTTATAAGTTTGCAGGTTCAACTGCTTTCCAAAATCCAGGATGAACTGTATGACCTGCTCTTCTTTTTTTGAAGCTCTTGGTATTGCATTGAGTGCAGCAAAATTTTGCCACAGCTCTGTAGGTGTTAATTCATTCAGATTTGTATGCATGTAGTTAACAATTTAAAATTTGGCTTTTTAACGAAGGCATAAAACAACATTACTCCGTTTACTTTTATAAATGTAAGCAATCTGAAGTATTGTTTAAAGAACCGGTTATAAAATAGGCATGAACATGAATGTCTTATTTGTTTAAAAGTTCCCGGGTAATCGGAAATGTAGTTGTAAGAATACAGCCGTGGCCTGGTAACGAAACAAAGGCTGCCGATCCCTGGTAGGTTGCCACCCGGCTTTTAATATTTTTTATTCCAATTCCTGTTTGCTTTTTTTCTACATCAAAACCCTGACCATTATCAGAAATAACCAGCTTGATCATATCTTTATTCTGTAACAGGTGAATGCTCACTCTTGTTGCTTCTGCATGCTTCAGAATATTGTTCAATTGTTCCTGTACGATCCTGAATATATTTAACTTGAAATTGTTACCTGCCGATTTTTCAATGAAGCGGTCTGTAGTGAATAGAATTTTAACCGGACTTACTTGCATAGTGTCCTTTACAATGTTTTCTATGGCATCACAAAGTCCCAGGTTTTGAATGATATCGGTAGTTAATCCCTTTGTTAATTTCCTGATTTCCTCAATTGCAGCAAGGGTGTATTCAGACGAACGACTTAAATACATGGCACTGTTATCTCCACCCCGTTTTGCCATATCTATATACATTTTGGAAGCTCCCAGCAGCTGGTTAATATTATCATGCAGTTCTTTACCAATATCAGCTCTTTCCATTTCTTTAGCGTCTGAAGTAGCTAAAGCAATCTGCTTTTCTCTCAACTCAATTTCCTCTTCCAGTTTTTGCTCCAGATCTTTTTGCCTGCTTAAATCCTGCATGGCACCAATTATACGATAAGCTTTGCCATCAGTATGCCTGAAAATATTTGCACGCACACAAACTTTGGCAATAGATCCATCCGCCCGGCTAACTCTATATGTCTGCTCCCACTTAATTGCAGGCGATTTGATAGTATTAAATATCTCTTTTATCACGCGGTCTTTATCATCGGGATGAAGATAATTAACCCAATCCAGCATCATATCTCCTTTGTTATTTTTAATCTTGTATCCAAACAATTCTTCAAACCCATCGCCTAAAAAAACTTCATTGGTCAATAAATTCCAGTCCCATATTACATCAAAAGAAAGTTTAGCAGCCAGCAAAAACTTTTCACGGGCTTCTTCCTGAATAATAACCTGGTCCTCCAGTTTTACTTCCATTTCCTGCAACCTGCTTATATCCTTCATGGCGCCTATCAGGTGTATAGCTTTACCGGCATCATTTCTGATAATATTAGCCCGGCTGGTAACAGATGCTATGATGCCGTTGCTGTGTTTATATTTAAATGTATCAGTCCAGGTTTTGCTGCGTGATTTTAATGCCTTAAATAATTTCTTTACTATTACTGCTTTTTTTTCAGGCAGGAGTTTGCTGGTGAAATCAGAAAATTTTATGTTGTTATCTTTTACATCATATCCAAATATTTCTTTTACACTATCGCCTACATAAATTTCGCCGGTAGCTATATCCCAATCCCACATTACATCATAAGATGTTTTGGAAATATTTTTAATCCATCCGTTATTTTCGGATAGCGTAATATCTGTTTTTTTCTGGACCAATGCAATATTATCGGTAACTAATTTTTCTTTTTTTGTATCAATATCTTTTTGTTTTGTTTTAGCCAATGCTATATCATCAGTAACCTTCTTTACTTTGATGAGGTCAACTGCCTTTTGCTTAGATTTGGCGAGCCCAATATTATCAGCAACTATCTTTTCTCTTTTAGTATCAATATTTTTTTGAAGCAGTATACTTTCACTCATATCGGCGATGGTGGTAATTGCTTTTTCATTACCATCCTCATCTACAAATACAGCTGAAGTTATTTTACAGGTAACAGCTTTATTGTTTTTTTTAAGTACGGTTACCATGGCTACCGAATTACCTTCAGCGCTTATTTGATTAAGCATTTTTTTAAAACTTCTTTCCCTTATATTAAAAATGGCAGAACTGTTTTTATTTAATAATTCCTTTTTGGAATATCCCAGCAGTTTGGAGGCTGCGCTGTTTACCAATATTATTTTTCCATTATGTACAGTTGTAATAATATTAGCCAGCGCTGTATTATCAAATGCAAGGTGGCGAAGCTTATCATCAGTTGTACCTGCAACAGATTTTGCCGCCGCATGGATATTTTTTTTTTGCTTAGGAGTAAGCGTTGTTTGCATGTTTCAAAAGATTGTAAGCATGATTGAAAAAAGGGTATCAGTAAGATACTTTAATAATCCGGCTACATCATTACATAATAATTTAAAAAGATTATAAAATACCTGTATTCAACATGCCGACATAAAAAAAACGCTTCAGTTACCTGAAACGTTTTTTTCAAAAATTATAATCCTAAAACTATAAACTTATTGTTTTGACTCTTCATTCTCTCTCACTTTGGCTCCACCTCTGTTCGTTGCGGCAATTGATGCATACCTGATTTTTAAACCGGCAATTTTCAAATTATCAGCACTTTTCAGGCCTTCTTTTTCTACAGTATTCTTCCTTGTATCAAGGGCTTCATACAATACATTAATCTCATCCCAATCTTCCCTGGTGTAATTATTTTTGTTATCATCAACTGCGTTTACAAAATTTTTGTATATGCCCAATATGTTATTGGCATTAACGTAAGCAAACTGCATATCATCACCAATTTTACCTTCGCCAAATAAACGATCTCTTAAAACTTTACGAAAGTTTGAGGCAGTGCCATTTGCTGGTTGCATAGTTTTAGCTTCCTGCTCTTTAATAGCAAGCTCATACTTTGCCCTTAAAGCTTCGTAACGGGCTTTGCTGGCTTCTGCAGCAGCTTTTTCCTCAGCAGTAAAGGCTGCCATATTTTTCTCAGCAATTGCAATTCTTTCCTGGTAACCATTATTAATGGCTGCCCAGTTTTCTGTTGTGTACACAGGCGTTGCATTTTCAACTGAATCTACATAAACATTCAATGTTTCTACAGATTGCTTAGCTTCTTTGTTTTCAGTATTACATGCTGTAAATCCAATTGATACAATGGCAGCTGCAATTAATAATTTTGTCTTTGTCATTTTTATTTTTTTATTTAACCCGGTAAGGCAACATCCATGCCACGATGCCTTCAGGTAATTGTTATAAGTAGTTTTGATAATTGCATGATTAAATAATTTCAAATGCAAAA
>JAYUZB010000163.1:0-4927 GCA_043752185.1 Chitinophagaceae bacterium | reverse complement strand
GCTGGGAAATGTGGTTCATATTGAAGCCAGCTTAACACGCTCTTTTAACAGCAGTATGGAAGTGCATTTAAATGTGTGGGGCGAAGATGCTATTCAGCAATACAGGTATAAAAGTAATGAGGCCTACTACACATTTGTAGCACTGGACCCAAATGGCAAACCAAGAACAGTAAACAAGTTGATACCCGAAACCGAAGAGGAGAAAAAACTGTTTGAAGGTGCGTTAAGAAGAAGGCAATTAAGATTGATATTGGGTGGAAAAATGAAACCTGAAGACGCAATTGAATTGAAAGCTTTGTTCATTAAAGATTAAGCCGATGGCGCTGTTTGCTGGGGCTTGAATTTGCTACTTTGCTCAATGGCATCCATTATCTCTTCCAGAATTTTTTCTGTTGAGTCTTCGTAATTAATCTGCATCGGGTCTTTAAAAGTTACCGTAAGACGGGTTCCTTTTTTTATCATCTTTATTCCCTTTTTATCAAATGCTGTACTAAATCCGTTTATAACAACCGGTATAACAATTGGCTTGTGGTGTTTTACAATAAATGCAGTACCCTTACGCCCCGCAACATAAGGAGTAGTAGTTCCCTGCGGAAAAGTTATCACCCAGTTTTTTTCCAAAGCTCTTGATATTTTGCGGGTGTCGCTTGGGTCTAGCCCCTTTCTTACTTCTTTGGCATCATCTACCCAAACACGCTTTATCATGATAGAGCCCGCCAAAGCAAAAATCTTACTCAACATATTTTTTTTCATGGTTTCTTCGGCCGATACAAATTGCACTCTGGTGTAAGGCCAAAGCAGATAATAAGGCACTCCAAGCCCGTTTTTTTTACGCCAGCTTACGGCACAAAAAATATGCAAAAAACAAATAACCTCGGCAAAATAAGTTTGGTGGTTGCTTACAAACAGTACATTATTTTTTGGTAGCTTTTGCAGTTTCTCCATCCCGTTTATCTGCAGCTTGTTTATAATAGCAAGCCCCGGAAAAGAAATGGAACCGATAACTGTATAAACTAATCCTTTAACAAAGCCAGATTCCTTAAACGCCTTCAGCAAATTACTCATGTATCAATCATTTTATTCTAATAATCGTAGCTGCAATTTATATAAACTTGGCATTAATAAATAAAATTAAACTATTTGCAAAGCAGCATTAAGCACTCATTATATTTGCAAACATGAAATTGAATACTGTAATTTTTGATATGGATGGCCTGCTGATTGACTCTGAACCGCTTTGGAAAGAAGCGGCTGAAACACTGTTTTATACTTATGGAAAACAATTAACTACCGAACAGTATATTAGCACCACCGGCCTGCGAACAAAAGAATTTTTAGCACATTGGTTCAGGCATTTTAATTTAACCGAAGCAGAAATTGCCCATGCAGAAACAGTTGTAGTAAATGACGTAATAAAACTGGTAAAGCAAAAAGGTAAACCTATGACTGGTATGCAGCATATTTTCAATTTTTTTCTGGATCGAAGTTTTAAAATTGGCCTTGCCAGTTCTTCGCCTATTGAATTAATTAACATTGTTGTTGATTTGCTGGGAATAAAAGACCATTTACAGGCCATTTCATCGGCTGCGGATATGGCCTATGGAAAGCCACACCCGGAAGTATATTTAGATTGTGCTGAAAAATTAACTGCAAAACCAGCAGCATGTATCTGTTTTGAGGACTCTTTTAATGGTATGATTGCAGCAAAGGCAGCTAAAATGAAATGTGTGGTGGTTCCATCTTTGCACGATAGTAAAAACCGGGCTTGGGAGGCAGCTGATCTTAAAATATCCACACTAACCAACTTTAATGGCTTATTGTTGGACAGCCTTTAATACTACTATGTTGATAATTTGCAAAAAACTGTACGCTTTTATCAATATATTTGTTTTCTGAAATCAATACAGAATCTATATTTTAAAAAAAACAATTAAAATTATAAAGATTCTTGTTTTTTTTGTAAAAAAAAGTATATTTACACTTGTTATAAAGGAGCAAAATAAGCTTCGTACATAAATTTTAAATAATTATTTACTCATAAATCTAAAACAAACAAAATGAAAAAATTCTTACTTTCTTCAATAATCATGTTAGGTGTTTGTGGTGCTGCTAATGCACAAACTGGCGCTAAAACTAAGAAAAATGATATGGAAGCAGCTCGTACTGCAAGTCCATCTGCTGCTGCTGCTGCAGCTACTCCACAAAAAGCTGCTATAATGCCTGCAAGTGATGTTGCTGCACCCGCTACAAGAACCGCAGCTGATAAAGAAGCTGCTGCTACTGCACCTGCTGCTGCAAAAAGCTCATCAGATGGTGCAACAACAGTAAATGCTGCTGGTGAAGTTGTTCCAGTTAATGCATCAAGAAAAGAAGCCAAAATGGCTGCTGCGAAAGCTGCAAACGAAAAGAAAAACAATTAATCAAAATTAATTTTCGAAACTATATAAAAAAAATCCTCCGAAATTTCGGAGGATTTTTTTTATATAGTTTCGAAAATTAATTTTGATTAATTGTTTTTCTTTTCGTTTGCAGCTTTCGCAGCAGCCATTTTGGCTTCTTTTCTTGATGCATTAACTGGAACAACTTCACCAGCAGCATTTACTGTTGTTGCACCATCTGATGAGCTTTTTGCAGCAGCAGGTGCAGTAGCAGCAGCTTCTTTATCAGCTGCGGTTCTTGTAGCGGGTGCAGCAACATCACTTGCAGGCATTATAGCAGCTTTTTGTGGAGTAGCTGCAGCAGCAGCAGCAGATGGACTTGCAGTACGAGCTGCTTCCATATCATTTTTCTTAGTTTTAGCGCCAGTTTGTGCATTAGCAGCACCACAAACACCTAACATGATTATTGAAGAAAGTAAGAATTTTTTCATTTTGTTTGTTTTAGATTTATGAGTAAATAATTATTTAAAATTTATGTACGAAGCTTATTTTGCTCCTTTATAACAAGTGTAAATATACTTTTTTTTACAAAAAAAACAAGAATCTTTATAATTTTAATTGTTTTTTTTAAAATATAGATTCTGTATTGATTTCAGAAAACAAATATATTGATAAAAGCGTACAGTTTTTTGCAAATTATCAACATAGTAGTATTAAAGGCTGTCCAACAATAAGCCATTAAAGTTGGTTAGTGTGGATATTTTAAGATCAGCTGCCTCCCAAGCCCGGTTTTTACTATCGTGCAAAGATGGAACCACCACACATTTCATTTTAGCTGCCTTTGCTGCAATCATACCATTAAAAGAGTCCTCAAAACAGATACATGCTGCTGGTTTTGCAGTTAATTTTTCAGCACAATCTAAATATACTTCCGGGTGTGGCTTTCCATAGGCCATATCCGCAGCCGATGAAATGGCCTGTAAATGGTCTTTTATTCCCAGCAAATCAACAACAATGTTAATTAATTCAATAGGCGAAGAACTGGCAAGGCCAATTTTAAAACTTCGATCCAGAAAAAAATTGAAAATATGCTGCATACCAGTCATAGGTTTACCTTTTTGCTTTACCAGTTTTATTACGTCATTTACTACAACTGTTTCTGCATGGGCAATTTCTGCTTCGGTTAAATTAAAATGCCTGAACCAATGTGCTAAAAATTCTTTTGTTCGCAGGCCGGTGGTGCTAATATACTGTTCGGTAGTTAATTGTTTTCCATAAGTATAAAACAGTGTTTCAGCCGCTTCTTTCCAAAGCGGTTCAGAGTCAATCAGCAGGCCATCCATATCAAAAATTACAGTATTCAATTTCATGTTTGCAAATATAATGAGTGCTTAATGCTGCTTTGCAAATAGTTTAATTTTATTTATTAATGCCAAGTTTATATAAATTGCAGCTACGATTATTAGAATAAAATGATTGATACATGAGTAATTTGCTGAAGGCGTTTAAGGAATCTGGCTTTGTTAAAGGATTAGTTTATACAGTTATCGGTTCCATTTCTTTTCCGGGGCTTGCTATTATAAACAAGCTGCAGATAAACGGGATGGAGAAACTGCAAAAGCTACCAAAAAATAATGTACTGTTTGTAAGCAACCACCAAACTTATTTTGCCGAGGTTATTTGTTTTTTGCATATTTTTTGTGCCGTAAGCTGGCGTAAAAAAAACGGGCTTGGAGTGCCTTATTATCTGCTTTGGCCTTACACCAGAGTGCAATTTGTATCGGCCGAAGAAACCATGAAAAAAAATATGTTGAGTAAGATTTTTGCTTTGGCGGGCTCTATCATGATAAAGCGTGTTTGGGTAGATGATGCCAAAGAAGTAAGAAAGGGGCTAGACCCAAGCGACACCCGCAAAATATCAAGAGCTTTGGAAAAAAACTGGGTGATAACTTTTCCGCAGGGAACTACTACTCCTTATGTTGCGGGGCGTAAGGGTACTGCATTTATTGTAAAACACCACAAGCCAATTGTTATACCGGTTGTTATAAACGGATTTAGTACAGCATTTGATAAAAAGGGAATAAAGATGATAAAAAAAGGAACCCGTCTTACGGTAACTTTTAAAGACCCGATGCAGATTAATTACGAAGACTCAACAGAAAAAATTCTGGAAGAGATAATGGATGCCATTGAGCAAAGTAGCAAATTCAAGCCCCAGCAAACAGCGCCATCGGCTTAATCTTTAATGAACAAAGCTTTCAATTCAATTGCGTCTTCAGGTTTCATTTTTCCACCCAATATCAATCTTAATTGCCTTCTTCTTAACGCACCTTCAAACAGTTTTTTCTCCTCTTCGGTTTCGGGTATCAACTTGTTTACTGTTCTTGGTTTGCCATTTGGGTCCAGTGCTACAAATGTGTAGTAGGCCTCATTACTTTTATACCTGTATTGCTGAATAGCATCTTCGCCCCACACATTTAAATGCACTTCCATACTGCTGTTAAAAGAGCGTGTTAAGCTGGCTTCAATATGAACCACATTTCCCAGCT
>JAYUZB010000162.1:0-12011 GCA_043752185.1 Chitinophagaceae bacterium | reverse complement strand
GGCGTTTCTACAGGATTATGGTGGTTAAGAACCAGCGGAGAAAAACTGCATTCCTACTCCCCTGTTGATGGTAAATTAATTGGCACTGTAATTGGTGCCGATGCAAAAGCTTACGAAGATGTTATTAAAAAAGCGCAGAGCGGTTTTGCCGAATGGCGCAGCTGGCCTGCACCAAAGCGTGGCGAAGTTGTACGCCAGGTTGGCGAAGAACTGAGAAAATATAAACAAGACCTTGGCCAGTTGGTGAGTTACGAAATGGGTAAGAGTTTACAGGAAGGCCTTGGCGAAGTACAGGAGATGATCGACATCTGCGATTTTGCAGTTGGCCTCAGCCGCCAGTTGCACGGCCTTACCATGCACAGCGAAAGGCCCGGCCACCGCATGTATGAGCAATATCATCCGCTGGGTATTGTAGGTGTAATATCAGCCTTTAATTTCCCGGTTGCTGTGTGGAGCTGGAATGCTGCCTTAGCCTGGGTTTGTGGCGATGTATGTGTTTGGAAGCCCAGCGAAAAAACGCCGCTTTGTGCCATTGCCTGTCAGCATATTATTCAATCCGTTTTCAAAAAAAATAATGTACCCGAAGGTGTTTCCTGCATTATTGCCGGTGGCAGAAATGTAGGCGAATGGATGGCGAATGATACAAGAATACCGCTGGTATCTGCAACAGGCAGCACCCGCATGGGCAAAGCTGTTGGTGCGGCTGTTGGTCAACGTTTGGGAAGAAGTTTGTTGGAGCTGGGTGGCAACAACGCCATCATCATCACCGAAAATGCAGACCTGGATATGGCTTTAATTGGTGCTGCTTTTGGAGCAGTAGGTACCGCAGGCCAGCGTTGCACTTCTACCCGCAGGCTCATCATCCACGAAAAAATTTACAACAAGTTTAAAGATAAACTGGTGCATGCTTATGACCAGTTAAAAATTGGCGATCCATTAAATGAAAAAAATCATGTGGGGCCGCTTATTGATAAAGATGCGGTTAAAATGTATCTCGACTCTATTGAAAAATGCAAAGAAGAAGGCGGTAAATTTATTGTAGAAGGCGGCGTTTTAAAAGGCAAAGCTTTTGAAAGCGGCTGTTATGTAAAGCCATGCATTGCCGAAGCAAAAAACAGTTTTGCCATTGTGCAACACGAAACCTTTGCCCCTATTTTATACATCATGAAGTACAAAACGCTTGATGAAGCCATTGCCCTGCAAAACGGTGTGCCGCAGGGTTTATCATCGGCAATCATGACCAACAACATGCGCCAGGCCGAGCAGTTTTTATCGCAGGCTGGCAGCGATTGTGGTATTGCCAATGTTAACATCGGCACATCAGGTGCAGAAATAGGCGGCGCCTTCGGCGGCGAAAAAGAAACCGGCGGCGGACGTGAAAGCGGCAGCGATGCCTGGAAAGTGTACATGCGCCGGCAAACCAATACCATCAACTACACCGATAAATTACCGCTGGCACAGGGTATTAAATTTAACTTGTAATGTTTCCCTAAATTTTCAATCAGCGCAGAATGAAATAAGCATATAGAAGCTGTTAGTCTGAAATTTTCGAAACGACTTTGAGAAGACTTTTAACATAAATCACACTAAAAATTTAACTTGTAAAATTTTGCAAATAAATACAAACGGTATTGATGTTACCTGCATACCATTTAATTTTACTCCAAATAAATAATGTAGATATGATCAAGTTTTCCAAAATTTTTCTTGCCTTACTAATTACATGCATTTCGGCTTTGGCGCAAACCAGTGTAATACCCAACAGCTGGCACATGATGGATAAACAAGCTGATGGCTACAGCGGTGTGAGTGCAAACAAAGCATACGAATTTTTAAAAAGTAAAAATCTTAAAAGTAAAACTGTTGTAGTTGCGGTAATTGATACTGGCATTGATACACTGCATGAAGATCTGAAACCGGTACTTTGGAACAATCCCAAAGAAATACCCGCCAATGGTAAAGACGATGATAGCAACGGCTACATTGATGATGTGCATGGCTGGAATTTTTTAGGTGGCAAAGATGGCCGCAATGTAAAAGTTGACAGCGATGAACGTGGCCGTGTGTATTATGGCTTAAAAGACAAATGGGATAACAAAGAAGTTGACAAATCAAAATTAAGCAAGGCTGATTTGTACGAGTATGAAATGTTTATGAAAGCCAAAGCCGAAATTAAAGGCAACGACAGCAAAGAAGATGGGTTTAATGATGTAGATGTTCCTGCTTTAAAAGCCTTGCATGCCTCCTTATTGGTGAGTGATAGCATTCTTAAAAAAGCAATGAACCGTGATACTTTTACCGGCAGGGAACTCGACCTGTACATAACAAAATCTTTTGCCGAGCGCAGGGCAAAAACAGAGATGCTGACTTTGATGAAGAACAACAATATGATGGACCAGTCTGACAAAGAATTTATTGGCGGACTGCTGGAGTATATTGAGTATGTAGAAGGCGAGCAAAGAAAGGCGCAGGCAAAAGTTAGTGCACCAAAACCATATCGTAAAAACATTGTGGGCGATGATGAAAATAATTTTAACGACCGCATCTATGGTAACAACGATATCATGGCTGAGAATTCAATGCACGGAACACACTGTGCAGGTATCATTGGTGCCGTACGTAATAATGGCAAAGGCATGGATGGCATTGCCGATAATGTACGCATAATGGTATTACGTATGCTCGCCGATGGCGATGAGCATGATAAAGACATTGCCCTCGCCATTCGTTATGCAGTTGATAATGGCGCACAAATCATCAGCATGAGTTTTGGTAAAAGTTTCTCGCCACAAAAGCAGTGGGTTGATGAAGCCTTTGCCTACGCCGAAAGTAAAAATGTATTGTTGGTGCATGCTGCAGGCAACGATGCAAAAAATATAGATAGTGCAGATAATTTCCCCAACCCAAATTATATGAATGGCGGCAGGGCAGGTAACGTCATTACAGTTGGCGCCAGTGCCGATCCGCTATCAGGCAGTCAGGTAGCAGGTTTCAGCAATTACGGTAAAAAAGAAGTAGATGTATTTTCGCCGGGTGCAAAAATTTATTCAACCCTGCCCGGCGGTAATAATTACGGCAACTTAAGCGGCACCAGTATGGCCGGCCCGTTGGTGGCCGGCATTGCAGCTTTAACGCTGGAGTACTTCCCTACCCTTACCGCAAAGCAGTTAAAATATGTAATTGAAAAATCGGCACAGCAGCCAAAAGAAAAAGTAAACAAGCCCGGTAGCGATGATGAAAAAGTGCCCATGAGCGAACTCAGCAGAACCGGCGGCATTGTAAATGCTTACGAAGCAGTAAAACTGGCGGCAACTTTAACGGGTGAAAACAAAAATGAAAACTTGCCAAAGCCAACGATGACTAAACCTAAAAAAGGATAACACTAAATATATAATTTGTAGATCCGGAACCTGAAGGCTCCGGATTTTTTTTTGATACCAGCTTTAGTTTTCCATGGCATCATCGTTGCGAACTTGTTCTGTTCTTCTTTTCTTTTAATAAAAGAAAAGAAGAATCAATCCTTTCATCTGCATACCAATGGGGAGCTTTAATTGTGCTATATCGGGTTACCAATCTTCTAACACTGTTGCACAGGGTTGCCAACCTTTCAGAAAATCTAATCTTCCCTCCTTGCGCTAATATTGAACTCTAATACAAACCGCTTATCAAACTTCATCACATTTCCAATTCCATTTTCCCTTATTTTTAATCCTCAAAAACAAATCAGCCATGCCAACAAAACCATCACCCGAAACTTACTTCCCTTATTTTAAAAGATATGTTGACCAGGTGCCCGAAGAAGACCTTGCAACAGCTTTCAGCAAGCAGTTGTCAATAATAAAAGATTTTTTAAACGCAATAACAGAAGAAAAATCTACCTATGCTTATGCACCCGGCAAATGGACATTAAAAGAATTGCTGCAACACATTACTGATACTGAACGGATATTCAATTACCGTGCGCTGGCCATTGCCCGTAAAGAAACTGCCCCGCTGCCCGGCTTTGATGAAGACAGTTATGCTGCCAATTCAAGCGCTAACAGCAGAAGATGGCAAACGCTGGTGGATGAGTTTTTAGTTGTGCGCCAGTCAACCCAATTTTTATACGATAGTTTTACCGATGACATGTTTGCATCTGCAGGCATAGCTAGTAATAACCCGTTAACTGTTGTAAGCCTTGGGTTTACTACACTCGGCCATTTTTATCACCACAAAAAAGTAATAGAAGAAAGGTATCTTTCTTAATCTCTAATTGAATATAAAAGCTGTCAGCCTGAGCCTGTTGAAGGCGGGTTGCATTATTCAAGATTCCGCCTTCGAACAGCTCAGGCTGACAGTAAAATAATTTAAAGATTCTATTCCAAAAAAATGCCGTCACAATTGAGTGACGGCATTTTTAATTTTTAATTCGTCTTCGCAGTTGCCGATTGAAGAATCATACTATTCATCACTTTCACGGTTTCATCAATATAAATATCTCCGCTAACTCTTTTCAACCAGGCTGTATTTTTATCTATCTTTTCTTTAGCTGCATTAATTGCTGTCATGTCGACCTGTATATTTTTTACATTCAGTTCTTTATTCAGCTTAAACAAATCTTCCAGTTCTTTTTGTTTTACTTTAAGCTCTTTCTGTTCTTTGCGGTATTTGGTTAAATTTAAAGGGTAAGCTTTATCGCTGTACTTTTCAAGCCACTCTATACTTGCTTTTATTTTATTAAAAGTGGCATTTTTTGCAATTTCAGCATCGCTGTATTTAACAACTACATCGTTGCTGATGGTGCTTGTCCATGGTTTGTATTCTGCTTTGGCAATTGTATCCCAGGGTAATGCAGTAGTGTTATCTTTTTCACGAAACTTCAAATATTCAAACCTGTCGGGTATAACAATATCCGGCGTAACACCTTTTAATTGTGTAGCGCCGCCATTAACCCTGTAAAATTTCTGCAGGGTAAGTTTTACCGAGCCAAGGTCTTCCACCTCTTTATTGCTAAACATGGCATTCTCACTTTCGGGGTTTAAAGGTATGTTACGCTGTACCGTTCCTTTACCAAAAGTAGATGTACTGCCAATCACAATACCACGCTTGTAATCCTGTATGGCTGCTGCAAATATTTCAGATGCACTGGCGCTAAACTCATCAACCATCACGGTTAAAGGGCCGGTGTACAAAACACTTTTATCTTTATCTTTCCATTGATAAGGCTTATCCTCATCACGGCCTTTAACCACGCAAACTGGGCCATCTTCAATAAACAGTCCAACCATTTTCACCACTTCGGGCAACGAACCTCCGCCATTACCACGCAGATCCATAATGATGCCTTCAACATTTTCGGCTTTCAGTTTTTCAATTTCCCTGGCCACATCTTCCGAACATTTAGCACCCTTGGGATTATTAAAATCCACATAAAACTCAGGCAGGTAAATATATCCTACTTTGTGATTGCCGTTTATGATGGCACTTCTTGCAAATGTATCATCCAGTTTTATTTCATCTCTGATGATGGAAATTACAGTTATTGATCCATCCATTCTTCTTACAGTCAATCTTACTTCCGATCCTTTTTTAGCACCACGAATAATTTTTACTGCATCGGTAACAGAGTAGCCGGTAACATCTACAGGCTCTTCAGCTCCCTGCGCCACTTTTATAATTTCGTCTTCCACTTTTAAAGCACCACCTTTCCAGGCAGGCCCGCCCGAAATAAGTGAACTGATTTTTATTTTTCCATCATCTTCTTTCAATTGAGCTCCAATACCATAAAAGCTTCCTTTCATGCCTTCATCAAAAGTTCTTTTATCTACGGGTGCAAAATAATTGGTGTGAGGGTCCATCGTGCCTGTAATAGCATTTACAAAAGTGCTGAAGTTCTCATCATTATTTTCACGGTTTATCCTGGTAGAAAAAATCCGTTCCATCTGTTTTCTAACAACATCTCTGGCTTCCCGCTCTAAAGTTGAATCGGCCTTAAACTTAAAGTTGGCAGAATCTTTATTTTTTTCTCTCGTATCCAGTGACTGGTTATAACCGGCCAAAACCAGGTATTTTAAACGCTTGCGCCATATTTCTTTTCTTTCGGCTTCGTTTCTAGGATTATTTAGTTTCTCCCTGTCAAGCATCACCTCTTCGTCTTTAGAAAAATCAAAAGGCTTTGCCAGTAATTCGGAATATAAACCAGCGGTTTCCTTTAAACGATTTATATACACGCCGCTAATGGTGAAAAAAGATGTGAGCTCAGCTCCATGAATTTCATCATCAATTTTATTTTCAAATTTTTTGAAGCCGTCAATATCGCCTTGCAAAAAAATATTTTTTTCGCCATCCATGTCTTCAATAAATTTCTTCAACACCGTTTTCGAAAAATCATCATTGATGGGTTTAGGACTGTAGTGCCCCTGCTCCAACAACAACCCCACATTGCGGATGATCCTGGTGTATTTTGATTTAGGATTATCCCCATCTGGTTTGCCCTGGGTTTGAAAAGCAACAAAAAGACTGGTGGCGGTAAGTACCAGTATAACGGGTATGAATTTTTTACTCATCATAAATTGCGCAATTTTTTGCATACTGTAAAAATAAAGGAAAAAGCATGGTTTACACAGGTTCTAAACGCAGTATCCTGAATAATGTTTTGTTAAACAAGATTTTTGGAAATGCCCAGGGATAAACGGTAAACGAATGTGTGAATTATGTAAAGAGCTGCCATTTCAAATTCATTTCAAAAAAAATCCTCCCTACATAGTGTAGGGAGGAAATTTTTTTGTGGGTAATCGAGGGGGCTCGAACCCCCGACCCTCAGAATCACAATCTGATGCTCTAACCAACTGAGCTACGACTACCATTTTTAGCTGGCTGCAAAAATAAAGAAAAACCGTTCTCCTTCAAAATACATTTTGAAGTAGTATTGTATCTGGCTAAAATCTTCTTAAACAATTTTACTGTCAGCCTGAGCCTGTCGAAGGCGGTATTATTCTAAAACACCGGGTTCGACAAGCTCACCCTGACAATCTTTAGAAAATCGAACTTATGTGATTTGCAAAGAGTTTAATTTTTTTTATGAGTGGCTCAACCTGACAGCTTTTCAAACTGATACAATACCTTTGAAGTATCTGCATTAATCGCTTACCTTGCAAACCCAAACAAATTTTTAATGCCGTTATTGCAATACATTTTACCGCTTCTTTTATCAGCTTTTACAGGATGGTTTGTAATATGGCTAATCATTAAAATGCTGTTCAGTCCACATAAGCCCATTACTGTTGCCGGATTAGATATACAGGGTGTGCTTCCGGCAAACCAGCAATTGATTGCTGAAAAAATAGGCAAGTTGGTTAGTGCCGAATTTTCATTTGATGCCCTGCAGCAAAAAGTAACCGATCCTGAAAACTTTAATAAACTAAAACCCGAAATTGAAAAACATATTGATAGTTTTTTAAGAGAACGGCTCAAAGTAATTTTTCCCATGCTATCCATGTTGATTGGCGATAAAACCATCACACAACTTAAAACGGCTTTTTTAACCGAACTGGAAACCCTCTTTCCGGTTTTAATGAGCAGTTATATAACCAACCTGCAAAAAGATTTTAATATTGAAAAGCAGGTAACGGAAAAGATTGCCGGCTTCTCCATCAGTAAAATTGAAGACCAGATTTACGCATCGGCAAAAAAGCAGTTGTTTAAAGTTCAATTACTAGGTGCGGCTATTGGTTTGCTCACAGGATTGATACATATATACATCAACGCACAACTATTTAATTAACCATTTGTTAATTGTTGGTTCTTTCCCCCTTTTATAATACCATTCATACCTTAGATGACATTTATGTGACATTTTAGAAGGTACTTCGCAAAAAATATTTTTAAACCAAGTTGAAAACAAGTTCACTAATGATTAATTCGATTAAATTTTTATTGGTTTTTGTATTTACAATGACCCTTTCAATTGCTTATGCACAAATGCCGGGTGGCGCAGGCCGTGCCCAAATGGGCGGACAAAATATGAGCATGGGGCATTTTTATGGAAAAGTGCTTGAATCAGTAAATGGTAAGCCACTGGAAGCTGCATCCGTTTTACTACTGCAAAATAAGTTTGATTCGGTAACAAAAAAACGTAAGGACGTGATTGTTGGTGGTATGCTTACGAATAAAAAGGGCGAGTTCAGCCTGGAAAACATCAACATCATGGCGCAGTATAAACTTAAAATTACTGCCATGGGTTTTAAAGCATACGAAGCTAAAGCAGCTTTTGAACTGAATATGGCTGGCGCCCGCAATGGAGATATGAGCAGCATGCTGAATGCAGTTGATAAAGATTTAGGTAACCTTACTTTAAGCCCCGATGAAAAACAACTTGAAAATGTAACCGTATCTGCCAGCAAAGCGCTGCTTGAAATGAAAATTGACCGCAAGGTTTTTAACGTTGAGAAGAATCTTACCAGTGTTGGCGGAACCGCTGTTGACGTAATGAAAAATGTACCTTCTTTAAATGTTGATATTGATGGCAATGTTAGCTTACGCAATGCTGCACCGCAAATATTTGTTGATGGCAGGCCCACTACCCTAACTTTAGACCAGATACCGGCAGATGAAATTGCCAGTGTGGAAATTATTACCAACCCATCGGCAAAATTTGATGCCAGCGGCGGTGGCGCAGGTATTTTAAATATTGTGATGAAGAAAAATAAGAAAGCCGGCTACAATGGAAATATTAATGCCAGTATAGACTCCAGGCTGCGCCCTGCTTTTGGCGGCGATATCAATGTTAAACAAAGTAAAATTAACTTCTTTGCAAGGGGCAGGTTAAACTACCGTAAATCTATCAGTACAAACGTAAGTGACAGAACAGATTTTTTAAAAAATGATACAACTGCCATCACTTTACAAAACAACAAACCCATCAGCAATGGTTATTTTGCTTTTTTAAGAGGTGGTTTCGACTATTTTATTGATAACAGGAATACGATAACTGTTGGCGGCATGTTTGTAAACGGGCAATTTAAAAACACAGATTACATCAATACTGAACGAGATACGCTTTATCAAAATAACCTGCTGCTAACTGATCTGGGTACCAGAGACACCAGAACATCCTTTCAGTTCCGTAATGTTGGAGCCAGCATCAGTTTCAAACATAATTTTGCCAAACCAAATAAAGAGTGGACAGTTGATGCAAACTACAACAGCAGCAAAAATGAAAATGCTGGTGATTACAGGACTCAATCTTTTTACGCCAATAACAATCCTAAAACAGCAGCTAGAGTTGAACGCACTGGTGGCGGCGGAACAACTAAGTTTTTTACTGCACAAACAGATTTTGTAAATCCCATTTCAGAAAATATTAAAATGGAAATGGGTGTAAGGGCTGCTGTAAGAAATTATGAAAGTACATTATCAAACTATATATTAGATAGTGGAAAATATGCACTGGTTCCCGGCTTCAGCAACGATTACAAATTTAATGACCAGGTGTATGCTGCTTATGTAACTTTCAGTCAAAAAATTAAAAGTTTTACTTACCAGCTTGGTTTACGTGCAGAAAGCTCCAGTTATACCGGAACCCTCATCAGCACCAATCAGAAATTTAAAAATAATTTTCCCTTCAGCTTGTTTCCAAGTGTGTTTCTTACATACAAGCTGAATGATAAATCAGATATACAGTTAAACTATTCACGCAAAATAAACAGGCCTAATTTTTTTCAGTTACTACCTAATTACGATATCTCCGATCCTTTAAATTTATCAATTGGAAATCCAAACCTGATACCTGAGTTTACTAACCTGGCCGAAATATCCTATCAGAATCAATTAACCAAGAAAACAAGTTTTCTTGCAACAGCCTATTTAAAAAATACCAACAACTTAATTACCAATTATCAGTACAGGGATAAGAATCCGGATACGGCAACCAATTATCCAAAACCAGATACAGTGCTTATTACTTCTTATGCCAATGCCAACACCAGTTATAATGTGGGTTTAGAACTAACAACAAAAACCAAGTTAACCAAGTGGTGGGATTTAAACGTAAACATAAATTTATATAACTCTACTTTAAAAGCCGGGGCATTGGCAGGCGGTAGCGATAATTCGCAATTCAGCATGTTTGGAAAAATAAATAACTCATTTACGTTGCCTAAGAATTTCTCTATTCAGTTAAGCGGCGATTACCAGGCCAGAACAATTTTACCTCCTAACAGCAGGGGCAGTGGCGGTGGTGGTATGATGATGATGTTTGGCGGCCCCCAGGTTGGTGCACAAGGTTATATAAAACCAAACTATGGTGTTGACATTGCCATTAAAAAAGATTTTATGAAAAACAAAGCTGCATCTTTAACCCTGCAGATGAACGATATTTTCAGAACTAAATTATATGCAACCCATTCCGAGTCGCAATATTTTGTGCAGGATAACAGCCGCCGCAGAGACCCGCAGGTTTTACGCCTGAACTTTAATTATCGTTTTGGTAAAATGGATGTATCGTTGTTTAAAAAGAAAAGCATGAAAGGAGAAATGGAAAGTATGCAGAATGGATCTCAGGGAATGGGCAATTAATACGAACTTATAAATACATTAAAAAAGCTACTGTAACCGGTAGCTTTTTTTAATGGCTCATTACAGGTTGATAGAGGGTTGCCAACCTTGTTCCAGACAGTTTTAAGTTTAAATAAACTTTAAAAAGGTTGGCACCCCTTGCGAACAACCTCCCTTTAAATAAGCTTTAATACTTTTACAGCCATCTTTTAATTTTTTAGCATTATTTTGCCAAAGCAAAAACTAATTATGAAGCAAATCAATTTCAAGCAGGTATTACCGCATCTGGTAGCCGTGGTTATCTTTCTGTTACTCTCTGTTGTTTTAAATAAACCGGCACTTGAGGGTAAAGTGGTACAGCAAACTGATGTTATTCAGTGGAAGGCTATGGCTCAGCAGTCATTTGAGTATAAAGAAAAGTATGGTCATTTTCCAAAATGGACAAACAGCATGATGAGCGGTATGCCTTCCTATCAAATTGCACTGGGCCCCAAAAGCCCCATGAACATAAATATGACTTATGTGCAGGATATTTTAACACTTGGTTTTCCAAAACCAGTGTTCTATTTATTTATAGCTGCACTATGTTTTTACCTGCTTTGTGTTGTGGTGGGTGTAAATCCCTGGATAAGTATACTTGGCGGCATAGCGTATGCTTATTGTTCTTATAATCCGGTTTTAATTGCTGGCGGGCACGATACCAAACTATTGTCGATGGCCTACGCTCCTGCTATATTGGCCGGTATCCAGTTAATCTTTAAACAAAAATACTGGATAGGCAGTGCGGTATTACTGACGTCTGGTATTCTTATGCTTGGGCAGCTTCACCAGCAAATTGTTTATTACACTTTGTTGATAGTTGTTTTTATGACCATCCCTTTTATCATAAACTGCATCAAAGAAAAAAATATAAAGCATTTAGCCATTTCAGCAATTATCAGCATTGGCATTGGTGCTGTTATACTGGGCACCATGGCCATGTCTTACTGGCCAACCTACGAGTTTAGTAAAGAAACCATGCGTGGTGGCCGCAGTGAACTTACGCAAAAAGAAAAAAAGAATATAACAAAGGGTGGACTTGATAAGGATTATGCTTTTGATTGGAGTTACGGCAAGGCAGAGACCATGACCTTGCTTGTACCCAACGCTCTTGGTAATAGTACTTCAGAAAGGCTTGGTGAAGAATCAAAAGCCATGCAGGTTTTACAAGAGAATGCACAAACATTGCCACAGGGATTTGCAGATCAGATATTCCAGGCATCTCCTATGTACTGGGGCGAACAGCCATTCACACAAGGTACAGTTTACCTGGGCGCAATAGTTTGCCTGCTGTTTTTATTCGGTGCATTCTTTTCTAAAAGCGAACACAGGTGGTGGCTTGTTGCCATTACCATTTTTGGTATCTTGCTGTCGTGGGGTAAAAATTTTGAAGCAGTAAATTATTTTCTTTTCGATCATCTTCCTTTTTATAAAAAATT